>JAHBXT010000004.1:300000-600000 GCA_019636385.1 Pirellulaceae bacterium
ACTCATGCCACCGAATCTCGTCGCAGGTTTCAAATAGCGGGATGGACGGGTTCAAATGCAACCCTTCAACTTGGCAGTAGTTGGCACTGGTCACAATTGTCAGCGGCACGCCCGAACCTTGGGTGCCAATCAGCGGGTCCGGATGAAATTCCAAACGCTCGTAGCTTTGTCGTTTGCAGATGGGCAATTCAAGGCCGAATGTTTGAGCAACATCGGTGCGCCGTCGTACTGGAAAATCGGTCATGCTCGACAAGTTTTGATGTTGAAACGCGTCCAGCATGGACAAATATCCTCGACCTGATTGCACAGGATCCCAGTAGATCACGCGATCGGCGTACGGAGCCTGGTCGGAGGTCCCATCCAAACTCTCCTGAACAATCAAGGCACCCAATCGAACGGCGAGCACGGTCAGATGGTCGATATCGGCGCGAGCGCGATACATCGCGGCAATACTGCGCAGTTCGTCCTTCCAAGTGTCAACCTGCCCGTCACTGTTGACACCGGAGGAGTTGCCACATGCAGAAAAATCGAAACGCATCACGTCAAGGCCTGACTTGGCGAAGTGCATCGCCATTTGCTGGACATTGCGACTGGCGCGTACATATTCGTGACCATCCGCGTGACAGATTAACAGCCCACAGCGGTTACCGGGTTGAAACTTTCGTGGAACGTAACGGATCACAAACAATTGTTCGTTTCCGACGGGGTAAAAGAACGCATCGATGTCGGGCATCCGCTGGCGAATACGCTGACCAGCGGCCTCGTCGGGCTGGGCGGTTACCGCACCGCCAAGTTGCTTAGTCAATAACGCCGCGATGGATGCGATGGTCGGATTTGCAAAGAAATCACGAACCGGGATTGCGAGATCGTACTCGCGACGAATCCCTGCGATGACGCGGGTTACCAGCAGCGAACTGCCACCAATCGTGAAAAAATCGTCGTGGATTCCAATACCCGATACGCCCAGCACCTGCTCCCACAATTCAACCAGCATTGTTTCGATTGCGTTTCTTGGGGACTCGAAATCACTCTGGCGTGGAACTTCTCCGGTGGCTGGATCAGGAAGTCGCTGGCGATCGATTTTGCCGTTGATGGTTTTGGGAAACGCGTCAACAAAACAATAGCGGCTGGGAATCATGTAGCTGGGAAGGCAGTCGCGCAGATACTCAGCCAGTTCGGCAGCGGTGACCGCGTTGCTACCGGTGGCAACGTAAGCGATCAGCGCTTTCTTGCCATCGACGTCACTATGTGTGACTAGCGACTCCAGCACGCGCGCGTGGCTTGAAATATGATATTCAATCTCACCTGGTTCGATTCTGTAGGAGCCCAATTTGATTTGATGGTCAATGCGGCCTGCATATTCGATGTCCCCGCTAGGAAGCCAACGTGCCAGGTCGCCTGTCTTATAGACGCGTGTGCTGCGCTCGATTCCCATTTGATCCGGGAGGGATATAGTTCGAAACACCAAGCTGGTCCGCTCTGGCAAATTCAGATAGCCGCGCGCCAGCGCGGGGCCACCGATATACAGATCGCCGGTTTCGCCTGGCTGAACGGGGCGATCGACCGAATTCAAAATGTAAGCTGTGTAGCCCTTGAGTGGCTTGCCGATCGGCATGTTGTCGCCGTCCCAATCGGGCTCGGGAATAAACACTGTGGCCGTGACGGTTGTTTCAGTCGGTCCATAGGCGTTGCACCACAAAAGCTGATGGCGGCACAGCGATTTCCAACGATGGTAGTGCGCTGGTGAAACTTTTTCTCCCGTGGCCAAGACCATACGGAGTGATTCGGGAACGGCATCGTGACTGGCATGCATTAAATCCACCCATTCATGCCAATAAGCCGTCGCGCAGTGCAACGCTGTGATTTTGAATTCGCGAATGATGGCGGAGAGTTCATTATCCGACGCTGAACGCGTGAGCGGGCGGACAACGACGGTGCTGCCGACCATCAGCGGCGGAAAGATCTCCTCGATCGCAATGTCGAAGTTCAGGGTCGAAAACTGCAACGTGCGGTCAGCCGCAGTGAGCTGATAAATCTCGACATCTGCAGCGCAGTAAGTCGCTAACGCTCGGTGTTCAATTTCGACGCCTTTCGGGTTTCCGGTCGACCCCGAAGTGTACATGATATAAGCCAAGTCCTCGCCAAGTATCGTGCCTTTCGGCTGGCGATCACTTGCCGAGTTCCAGACTTCATCTGCTGGACACAAGATTTGGAGCTGTAAAGTTGGGTCAGCAAACAGCGATCGATAGGGCGCGTCACAGATAATCCGGCGGACGCGAGCGTCCTCCACCATGTATCGCAAACGCTCGACGGGGTACGCTGGGTCGAGCGGAACGAAGGCATTGCGGGAGCGCATGATGCCGATCATCGCTGCGATCGCCCCAGCGGAACGATCAAGGCACAGACCGATATGCTGATGCGGCGTGGGATCGAGGCTCAGCAAATGATTGGCGATACGGTTGGCCCAGCGATCCAGCTCATGGTACGTATAGCAGGTTTCGCCATGCACGATCGCTGTCGCAGACCCGTAATCGCGACAGACCTGGTCGAAACGATCTAGAAAAGTCTCCACTGTCGGCCAGGCGACAACGGGAGCCATCGCTAGGCAAGAGGGAGATAGGATAGCGTTAACTATTGACATAGCCGCACCCAGGAACCGAAATGGGAGTGACTATCTTGGCAACAGGAGGCATGGCTGGTGGCTCTGAGACCACCTCTCGAACCGCCTGCTCCAAGAGCTTCAGCCCCAACGACAACTCGTCGTCGGTGATCGTCAGGGGTGGCAGAAGTTTGACAACATGATCGTCAGCGCCCGACGTTTCGATGATGAGTCCTAGTTCAAAGGCGCGTGCGGTTATGCATTTAGCGACTGCGCCCGAAACCACATCCAACCCCCACACCATCCCGCGGCCTCGAACGCTCCATGTGTCGTCTCCATATCGCTCGACGATGCCGCGCAAACAAGCCTCAGTCCACTTGGACAAACTTTGAACGTGTTCGCCCAACCTGTTATCTTTCCAATATTCCAGAACCGCCTTGCCAGCCACGAACGCGAGGTTGTTGCCGCGGAAGGTGCCCGTGTGTTGACCCGGTTGCCACTGGTCGAACTGAGGTTGGATCAAGACCAATGACATGGGAAGCCCGCCGCCAATCGACTTGGAAAGACAGACCATCGACGGCTTGATTCCGGCAGGTTCGAAGCTAAAGAACGTCCCGCTGCGTCCATTACCAACTTGGATATCATCGATGATTAGCAGAATCTTGTGATGAGCGCAGATCCGCTGGAGGTTTTGCAGCCAAGCGGTACTGGCCACTCGAATACCCCCTTCGCCTTGAATCGTTTCCACGATTACAGCGGCGGGCATCGGCAGACCGCTGCTCCTGTCGTCGAGCAACTTTTCGAGAAGCTGGCTTGTATCTGTCGCACCAAGATAGCCATCGAATGGTAGGTGTGTCACGTTGTTGTGCGAGCCGTAGCACTCATCGTGGTAGTAACGATTGCCGGTCAGCGCCAGCGCGCCGAGCGAATGCCCGTGATAAGCATTCGTGAATGCCACAATGTGGCTACGGCGAGTGACTTTGCGTGCCAGCTTGATGGCCGCCTCGACGGCGTTCGTTCCCGTGGGACCGGTAAACTGGACACGGTAATCTAGTCCTCGCGGTTTCAAAATGATGGAGTCGAAGCTTCTCAGGAAAGCGACTTTGGCTTCCGTTGCCATGTCAAGGCTATGCAAAATGCCATCGCTGGCAATGTAATCTAGCAGAGCGTCTTTCACGCACCTTGGGTTATGACCGTAGTTAAGTGCACCAGCACCGGCGAAAAAGTCGAGGTATCGGCGACCTTCGCTGTTGGTCAGCCAGGCTCCACTAGCCGTCGAGAAAACGGTTGGAAACGATCGGACGTATCCACGAACCGAGGATTCTATGCTTGCGATGAATTCCAACATTGTCGATGAGTCCTATGAAAGGTGACGCATCAAATTCTGCGTAAAGTTTGCAGCACAATATTGGAAAGCTAGGCTCCGTTGACCGCAGGTCAAACTCGGGTCGAGCGTTTTGGAGCACTAACCGGCCTTCATGGACCCGATATTACAGATTGCCGTGACCGTCGCTACCAACTGACGCTTCGCTATCGTCACAGTCAGCATAATCATCAAGAGTGTCACTTGATGAGATTGGCGCAGCAGTCCGCAAATGGGTTATTGTTCCCTGGCACCGGAGCACTCCTGGTTGCCTCAGAACGCCCCAATGCGCAGCCTTAAGCTCTGCCGCGAAGTAGCGTGCTGCCCAGCGCCAATAGAACTAGCGGCAGCGTCGAGGGTTGTGGTACGCGGCGCGTCCACCGTAGTCCTTCTCGGCCTACAGTTTGATGGTTAAAACCGTAGCCGACCACCGGAATCGTTTTGCCGTCGCTCCAAACGCTCCTGGCCAGCGTGTTTTGCCAATAGCCACTTAGGTACACCGACAAATCTTCCTATGACGCGGCAGTTCCGTTCCAAAAACTTGCGTGCGTGAAACTGTCGATCCGAACTTCGCCAACCTGATAGCCGTTAAACACGTCCCAAGCTAGTGATGATGTAGCCGCTTCAGGGTGCAGGTCGACCCAAGAATCGGCTGTGCCAGTCCACAGGCTCGCTCTAGTTCAATTCACCCAACCTACCTGCTGAGTGTCGTTCAAATCAAAGGCTTCCGAAACACTCCCTTGCAGAAAAGGAGGCAGGTCGACTCGCGATTCAGCAGTGCCGCTCCATAGACTCGCGTGATCCTGACTGAGCAAAGAAAACAACTAACACTCCCAACCTGCCAACCGTTGAAGGTACTTTAAGCCTTCGAGGCAAATGCTGTCGGCGGATGCAAACTGTCCCATGACTCAGTCGTTCCACTCCAGACGCTCTCTCGAGTGCTGCCTGCAGAACCTGGACTCCGATATTGGATTCACCCGGCCTGCTGTCCGCTGCCTATACCGTAGATCGTTGTATCCAAGCTAGAAAACGGAGAAGGATGCGAATTGTATGGCGATGAGAAACTCGTCACCGTCCATTGAGCGTTCGCCTCCTGCGCAACCGCATTCAAAACACAACCAGCCACGGCGACGGCAAGCGCCCTCTGCAGCACCCTAGCACGAAACTGCAGGAGTCCCCCTGGGGACACAGCAATCTGTCGCACTTCAAACTTCGCTGCTCCTTCCCATCGAGCAGGTGCCACTAGGCGCACGCATTCCCACCCAGAACCCGCGACCCAGGGAGTACGACGACAGCCTGCCAGAGCCCGATCAAGCCGCTTGGGCCAAGCTGTCCATCACCATGTACCGCACCGATGGTGGTATTGTAGATGCTGAGCTGCTACGACCGCGCGGGTGGATTCAGCAGCACGGTATCCATGCAGGCAAGCTGCTGCCGATGAACATGGAAGAATTGCAAGTTCACGGCTCAGCCCTCGTCACTGCCCTCGACGACTGCCCTGAAATCGCCGCCGGCGAAGGCAGCGTAGTTACCGCTCGCTTCTGCACTCGCGAAGTCCACACCGTCGCCAGCGTCGAAATCCTCGGTACTGATGGTCGGATTGAAATCATAACCGGGACCACCATTCACCCCATCTGGTCCGAAGATCGCAACTATTGGGTACCTCTGGGTGAACTAGAAATCGGTGAAACACTACCTTCCGCGGACGGTTCCGTGCAAGTCCTGTCCATCACCATCCAAAATCAACCCACCGCCGTCTACAATATCGAAGTCCACGGCCAGCACGTCTACCAAGTCGGCGCGCTGGGGCTGGTGGTGCATAATAACTGTTGGACAACCTTTACTCCAAGTCAGTTAAGGGCTGGCTAGAGAGTTTAGAAACTACAGGACGACGACTCTCGGAAGCTGACACACGAGCACTTATCAACGACTTGCTGAGTCGAGGCTGGACAATTCCAAGACCTGCAGATAGCAGATGGATTGCTGGTTGGCACATAAACATTATTGGGCCGGGAGGCGGCCCAAATATCCACCTTCCGGTACCGCCGAACTTCCAATTATGATTGAACAGATGTACGGAGTGGGCTACTTGATTGTGGTAAGAGCTGAGTTCCAATTCGTGAGCAACGAATGGATTTACTCTACAAGCGATTAGTGTAAGTCATTCGGTCCATATCGAGGAGTTGATCGGCTGCCACCTGTGAGCTGTCCTCAATTAGACTTTTGGGATTGCACCGGTGCTACAAAGGAAATAGTCGCTAACACGCTCGCGAGCTATTCGGAGTATTTCGGGGATTATCCGAAGCATGCTTTTGTTCGAGACCGAAGTGTCTGTGATCAATTTCTGCATCACCTAGATCCTAATTGTAAGATATTTGAACTACTTTTCTGCGAAGCGTTACACGACGCCCATTGCGAGTTCGTATTCGACTTACCTATGGCTATGCCGCCAATCAGCTTAACCCTCGGTTACGACGTAAGCTGGGCTTCATGTAATCACTCAGCCATCTATCAGCCAACTAGCAACGGAGATTTGGAGGGCGGAGATCGCCTTGTTCCGCCATTTAATCCCGAGTGGAAAAGGCAAGTTCCCGCCGATTATCTGAATGAATATGGGCTCTTTGATAATCTTGATGATGCCATAAGCCTAATGAATCTCTGGAATTCGCAGGAGCCTGAGGAGTCAAGAATGTATGTCTTTCGAGTACATTCAGCGCGCAGGGAAGTGTGCAGGGAAGTGTGATGGTCCCCTGGGGACACAGCAATCCAGGGGGATCCCCTGGGAGGGGGATCCCCTGGGGACACAGCAGGATGGCTGGGGGTAAAGTACAGGCGCCGTGAGGTGGTCCCGCTTTCACGGACAGCCCAGTCTCTTGCGCCGTCAGACGTAGTTTGATTCGAACACCCCGCCCCCGCTGGGGGACACAGCAATCTGTCGGGGGACAGTGGATTGACAGAATAATTTGATGGGTTTGGGGGATAAGGGCGAACGACGCGATAGATATTCGTTTAGTTTGGTCGTTGCTGCTTCGGTGCAACGCAAGATCGCCCGAGTACGGCTTCCTGAAATTGGAATTCAGCTTAGGAACCTGTCAGTTGACGTGAGGCACAGTCAACATCATTACGATGCCTCGCATTACAGCCCTGCAGGCAGTGTATTGCCGGCTCTGAATTGCGGGGCAGTTTGCCAGTTCCGCGACAGCCGCAAGAATTCGCGTTAGACTTCTAACAGGCGCCGCGCGGCAGAATCCATCGTAAAGCGTTTGCGTCGGCGCTGACTGCGGTGAGCATCCACGACGCTGGGCTTGCCGGCTACAAGCTTAAACAGTTTGCCGAAACTGCCGACCAGTTCGCCAAACGTGTCGGGTGACATGCCAAGCTTCAGTCGTTCAAATATCGGCGGAGCCGATTCAGGCGTGCTACCATGTTTGCCCGCAACAACTTGTCGCGCCGTCCAGTCCAGCAGTTGGATATATTCGACAGTCGTCAGGTTCAAAAAGCCACGATCACTACAGCGCAGCCCTGTCTGGCTGGGCAACGTCTGCATCGCATCGGTCCGCTCGTCCAAAAGCACCGGTGCCAAGAAGCCGTCCGCTGGCTTGGTTTCTGGTTGCGAAGTCGATGCGCTGTTAGCCTCAGGTTCTTTATCAACCGGCGCTGGTTGTAGCGCACCGATGCGCCGCTGGATAGATGTGAAGTCGCTTGCTTCCAGCGTCTGAGCCATGGCAGCCCGAATCGGATTCAGGTCCACATAGGCCGTGCAGGCTAGCAATGCCGACTCGTCTAGCAATCGTACGGCCCGGAAACGCGACTCCCACACGCGCCCGCTAGCCTCGTCCTCGGCGTTGATTCGCTGAGCGATCGTCTGGCACATCAGCCGCATCCACCAGGAAATATCGCTCAGCCTGGTGCGAATCTGCTTTAGCTTTACAGCATCATGGCGGATTGCGTTGAGCTGCGGTATGGTAGGCTCGCGGGGCGAACCATCTTTGTTCTTTTCCAAGGGACACAGCATCAGCCATCGCCAAGCCACCTGGGTATCGTCCCATGTCGCCACCACATCTGGTCGCGATCTGAGGATCAGGTGAACATGATTGGAAAGAATCGCATAACTAAGCAGGTCCAAAGCAAAGTAGGCGGCCAAGTGCTCGATGCGGTGCTGGATCCATTGTTTGCGGTAGTCGAAGTTGCGACCGGTGAATGGATCTTCACCCATCAGAAAGCAGCGACGGACGGCGCGGTTGACAACATGCACGATCGCGATTTCATCGGGCGAGAACTGTTCTTCGCGGGCCATTCGAGCCATAGCGATACGTCTCCTGAAGGTACAACAGTCGCAGTTCAGCTTCGGTCCAGTGACCAATGCTGGCCGAATTGCGTTTGATACCTTGTTAGACGAACTGGCCCTGGAATTCTTTGACCGGCATTCCCAACTTTTTAGGAATTTCCTACCCGCCCGCCATTCTGCTGTGTCCCCAGAACCCCAACCCCCCAGAACCCCAACCAGAAACCCCAGCAGTTGGAGAGGACTGCTGGGGTTGGTGTTCCCTGGCACCGGAGCGCTCTTGGTTACCCAAGAACGCTCCAGTGCGCAGACTTAAGCTCTGCCGCGAAGCGGTGTTTGAGAGCGACTGACCCAGAAATCGCTTCCCTGCACCTTAATGCTCCGACCCAGGAGGGAGGCCAGCTATGTTTTCCCGCAAAACCATAGCTATCGACAGAACTTCCACTGATTCGACTTCCTGTCTTATCAAAGCAGAGATGCTCATCCTGCACATCCCCGTTCGATCTTTGGTCGGCAGCGCACGGGATTGTTTCCAATCCGTCTAGGTCACAGCCGCACCATGGATCGTGCTTGATCCATTCGGGAATACAAGATCACCGCCGAGCGAGTCAACGGTGATGTGCCCCACCATCAGCGGTTGGGGAGAATTTTTTTCGACACGGCAGCGGTGCCTTCGCACGCTGGTAGGTGTGGCCAAGAGGACCTGGAGCACGTTCCGAATCAGCCCTGTGTCGCCGTAGCGAGTCCGCGCTCTGGCCAGCGCAGCAGCGAAAGCCGTAGCGACTAACAGCATTTCGACGACCGGCCTTGGCTACAGCGTGCCTGGCCACAGGGGCGCTAGTGGGAAAAAAATTCGGTTGAGGAACTGGGGGGGTAGATCGAAAGTTGTGCGGTTGCGGCCAAGCTATTGCGCTGCTGGACCGCTTGTTTTGCTACCATTTCATCGGTCAGGGACTGGCCGTCGCGGGAACTCCATGCGCCTGCTCCACAACCGCTCAACAGGATGCAGCCCTGTTCGGTATTTCTCACGGCCCACACGATGGCGGCCTGTCGATCCGGAATTACATGCACGCGCCCTGGGCTGCGACAGCCCCCGAGCACATCCATGGACAATCGTTGAGCCGCCTCGGGGGACAGATCGGAGGCGCTCAGTACGATCCGCTGCGCACCTTTGTCGAGCACTTCGCCCAGTCGTTGCCGAAATTGCGTGGCCAATTGATTGCCAATATCCATAACTACAGTGGCTGGTCCCAGGTGGTGTGAACGCAAAGCGTGCAGGGCCACTGCCACGCGATCTGGCGTCTGACCATGATCGATATACACTGGCACATCCACAGCTTGAGTCAAGCGCTGCATGCGCCCTGGAATCAACTGCAACGACTCGACGGCACCAATCGCATCGGTCAGCGGTAAATCCATGATCCAACTTGCAGCCACTGCAGCCAAAGCGCCGCGGGCGATATGATCGCCAGGAATCTGCAAGGTCATCGGCATCATGACATTGCCGGCAATCGCCATCACTTGTTGCTGGCCACCGTAACGTCCTAGTCGCTTGCCACGCACGTGCTTGCCCGCATCCAGACCGTAGACTGCCGCCGGGCCTTCAATCGAATCGACAAACGTGGCTGCGCCGGCGTCGTCGCCATTGGCCAATACGACTCCGTGTGGTTTGAGGCTGGCAAGCAATTCCTGGATCAGCCCAGTCAATTGTTGGCTCGTGGGGCTACCCGTATTTTGGCCAGGTCGCAAGCTGGTTACGACCAACAGGTCCAGGCTCACACCGGCCACAATGCGATTGTGCAACATGGCTGGGGTCAATTCAATCACGGCAGCAGGCGCACCTGTACGTTCGGCGCGTTCCAGCCAATTGGCCAACTTGGCTGCACCGGGAGCGCGGGTGGCGGTACGATCACAGGTCGTCGAATCGCTGGCACCTAACGATGTGTAATAGGCTGCGGCACCGGCTAATCGTTTGAGCATCGCAGCGATGAACAATCCGGCGGTTGTCTTGCCGTGTGAACCGACGACACCTACTGTTAGCATTCTTTCGGACGGTGAACCGGACAAGGCATGGCACAACCGCGCGTAGACTTCTCGATTGTCTTCTACCAAGCATTGCGGAACCGAGACGGGCAAGAGTCGTTCACAGACTACAGCCACAGCTCCACGGCGAATTGCCTCGTCAGCTCGATCGGCTTCGTCGTGACTGGGCGAATGGGTGGGCACGAATACGTCGCCCGGCTGGCAGCGATCTGCGCGATGGGCACATCGCCGAACCTCGATATCGCGTGCACCAACAAATGCGGCTTCTTTCAAGAACTGCCGCAAGCTGATCAGCCGCTGGGCGGATCGAGCGGGTTGATCGGCACCACCAGAATCTGGAACAGACGTAGACATTGTCGGCCTCCTTGCCGTCAGTGCTAGCGTTACGAGCGAAGATAATCTCTAATACCAAGCCTGGGACAGCGGGTCGGCGATCATGCCTACCGGAACCTGTCCAAACAGCGTCGCCACAAGCCTCCCATGCTTGCAAAGCGGTGCCTATTTCCGGCTTACAGCCAGCGTGCGCGGCAGCAACCGAAAGGTACGTACAAGTTGTTCCGAATTCGCGAATAGGTCAATACGAATATCACAAGATTTTTAGGTTGGCCTGGATGTCGTTGGGAAAATACGTTTGGCGTCATCGCGGCGCCAATGGCTATCAAAAGTGTCCTTCAGCTCCATTTCAAATCACCACGCCGCCGATTTGGGGAGAGCGAATTCATAATTGCCATGTCCTCGACAGATCTGGACGTTCAACAACTCGCTGCGTTTTTGCATCTGACTCCGGACCAAGTCAGCAAGATGGTCGATCGCGGACAGTTGCCAGGTCGTCGAGTCGCTGGACAGTGGCGATTTTCGGAAGCAGAGGTCAACGCATGGTTAGAGCAGCAGATCAGCGCCAGCGGCGCGGACGAACTGAATAAGGTCCAGCAAGTCGTTGATCGCTGGACCGCGCGCTGCAGCGACGCGGGCGAATTGGCCAGCTTGCTACGACAGGATGCCATTGAAATTCCATTAGCAGCTCGAACCAGCGGCTCTGTCGTGCGGCGCATGTGTGCCTTGGCCGAACGCACTGGGTTGCTATGGGACGCGTCGCGCATGGTTCAAGCGGTGTTAGCACGAGAAAACTTACATCCCACTGCGCTGGACAACGGCGTCGCCCTGCTGCACCCCCGCCGGCCTCAAACCAGTATTCTCGCCGAGCCCTTATTGGCACTGGGAATTTCTTCACAGGCGTTGCCGTTCGGCAATACCAGCGGACATTTGACCGATGTGTTTTTTTTAGTCTGTTCCACCGATGATCGCGTCCACCTGCAGATCTTAGCCAAACTTTCGCGACTACTGGCTAGCCCTGGCTTCTTAGCTGAACTGCGTACCAGCGACTCCGCCCGCAGCGTCTACGACACTGTGGTTCGTTACGAATCAGCGCTCGATGCTCAGGAGTAACTATGGACTCAGTGATGAGCACTGCGCGGCCTGATTTTGACACTGCAAGAAGCTTAGCCCTGTCATTGCGCTTTCGCTGACTCGATGTGTCCGAAATCCATCGACAATGAATCACTTACGTCTTAAAATGCAGGCACTTTTACTCAAAGGATGCGACGTGAGCCTTAAGCAAAATGAAATCCATCAGGGAGACTGCATTGCGTTACTCAAACAGGTCAAAGCCGGTACAGTAGACCTAGTTTTTGCCGATCCTCCTTTCAATATTGGATACGAGTACGATGTCTACGACGACCGTCGAGTCTCCAGTGATTTTATCAAATGGTGTAAGCAATGGATCCAAGGCGTCTATCGAGCTTTAAAGCCCACTGGCACATTCTGGTTGGCGATTGGTGATGAGTACGCGGCAGAATTGAAAATAGAAGCTCAGAAAGCTGGGTTCTACTGTCGAAGCTGGGTGATTTGGTATTACACATTTGGGGTCAATTGTGTTAACGGATTTAGCCGCTCGCACACCCACTTGTTTCACTTTGTGAAAGACCCTTCGCGGTTCACTTTTAATCGCCCGAACCCCCAGATTCGAGTTAAGTCAGCCCGACAGCTCGTTTATGCCGACAACCGCGCCAACCCGAACGGACGCCTCCCGGACAACACCTGGATTACTCGCCCACAGGATGCCCCAGACTCCTTTAGCCCCCAGCATGATACTTGGTATTTCGCGCGTGTTGCGGGCACGTTTAAGGAACGCGAGGGCTTTCACGGTTGTCAAATGCCGGAGCAACTGTTGGCCAGAATTATTATGGCATCAAGCCGACCTCAGGATCTGGTGCTCGATCCATTCGGAGGAAGTGGGACCACACTTTGTGTTGCCAAAAAGCTCGGACGCCGCTGGATGGGATTCGAGCTGTCCGAAGATTACGTCAAATACATTAAGCAGCGTCTGGATAACACTGCTCTCGGGGATGCGGTAGACGGCCCCGTAGACCCAATTGAAAGTTCTCCAAGCACCGCCCAGGGCAAGCAGAGAAAGAAGCCGTTTGGTGAAGACACCGAAAAAGCGGTCTGCGAAGCCTATCGCAGCTTGGGATATCCTGCAGATTACTTAATCTGTCACAAGGAACTGAACAGAGATTTCATTGGCAAGTGCTTAAAGAAAGGCATTGGAGGAAACGCCTATCTGTGGAATCGCTACTTACTGACCTTGCGAAAAGCCGGCAAGTTACCGCCGGCGACCAATCGCCCAAATCAACTTGCAGCAGACAAACTCAGCCTGTACAGCTTTGCGAGCGAAGTGGCCTGGCGGTTGTTGGCGATCGACTATCAAAAGACGCTTGATGACATTCTCTGCTCTCCAGAGTTTGCCGAAGAATTTGATCGACTTGCGCGTGAGTTTGGTCCAACAGATGTCGATGTTTCATCGCTAGAGTATCGACTTGCAGCACTCTCCATCCGCAAGCGATCACATGCTGCGAGAGAGTCTGCCGTCCAAAAATTCAGTAACTGGATATCACACAGACGGTCACTGGAGGAGACGAAACTTGGTACCAATTCGTTAGGGGTGCTAGAGCAGCCTGGTGTTTTCTTGCTGTGCGCTGACGACATCGGATTCTTTGCTGGTGAGAGTGACAATATGCGCGTGCAAATTGAACGCGTATTGGAAAACGAAAAGTGGGCAAGCCTTGAGGCAAGTTCGGTCAAGTATGTACCGCTCGACGAAAGCCTGAGCCAACAATACGCCTTGAAGTCAGCTCTGGCCATTCGTGAACACCCGCTGCTGAATTGTAGACTTTTGATGCAGAATACTGAACTTGCCAGAAAGTCGAAATGACGCGCACAATAACGCGAAGCACCACCTTTTGTGTTCCTGCAAGCTAGCTTACCGGATCAACGCCACCTTCGAAAACTTCTATGCCCGGTTCGTTTAGTAGTTCGATAATTGCAGCCGATGCGATTGCTCGGCGGTGCAGACGAGTCGCTTGGGTGGGACCGAGCGATGGTGCGTTTGGGTGGCTGACTGGCCGTATAGCGAATTATCATTCGCCATTGGTTCCCCACACTAAGCTAATTTCTTTGGGCGCATCATCAAGCAAGGAATTGTTGGCGACGTTATCAGAACAACCCTGCGACCGGATAATCGTGGCCTGCGAGAATCGTTGGCACTACCCGCGACAAGTGCTGGAGGAGCTGCTGGCCGTATTTCCCGAAGTGCCAGTAGCGCTGGCGATGTCGGATTGGTGGTTGGGTTCGCGGAGAACCGGTGCCCGGCATTTGTCGGAGCTGGGGCACCTTTGCTTGCCGTGGTTTCGCTGGTGGGATGCTTGGACCAGTTGGCTCGACGGCAATTACCCCTGGATGTTCGGTCCGTTTCCAAGCGAGTTTTCACGATCGGAACTGCTGTCGGGCCAAAAACGTAGAGCTACGGAAATTGCCAACGAACCCCACACGCAGACCAGTGGCCTGATCGTTGCGGGTACGGCTCAAGCAGCTCAAGCGTGGCGATTGAGCATGGCTGATGCCGGGCGTGTCGAATGCTATTTCAGTTCGTTGAAACTGGAACACTCCTTGAAGGAAGTTCCCCACCAACAGCCAGCCTGGGTATTGTGGGACGATAGTCGCTTGTCAACAGTGATTGACTGGCGATTGGCAATTGACAGCGCGGCCGCTGAACTGAAATTGCTGCGTAAGCCGTTCCCGACGGCCAGGCTGTGGGTCGCATGGACTCAGCCAACGTGGGATGCGGTCCAGCGGCTGAACCCCTCTGAGCTGGGCTTTGAACTTTTGGCCAAACCCAATTATCGAACCTTCTCTTCGGCTGCGCTAGCCCGCACATAGCAAGCGGTTACCTCTGCCGGGCTGACATGCAGGCCAGCCTGAAACATTTGCCAGCCAACCTGAGCTACCCAGCGCGCGCTGGGGGCGAGCGGGTCGAGTACCACCACTCGCCCTCTGCCCTGCTCTGGCCGCGTATGAGGAACATAACTGTGCAGACCAGGACCGGCAACGACGATTTGATCCGTTTGCAGGCCCCTGCGCTCAGCAGCCCCATTTTCAAAAGCTTGACTGGCCAAAGGCTCCACCACCCAGCGTTCTGCGTCTACAACTTGAGCTGGCGCGAGCCTTACAATCGCTCCAAACGCTCCAGTATTCCAAGCTGCGGTAAACACTTGCTTTCGAAAGGCATTTATCACCGGCACAATGATTGCCTGTGCAGTACTGTCCAACCGATGTTGGATTTGATTAGCTAACACTTCCAAGGTATCCACTGGAGCAACTGGTATGCGCCACGCCATAGCCAACATTTTGGCGGTGGCCAGTCCCACGCGGAGCCCCGTGAATGAACCTGGCCCCGAAGTAACGCTGATTAAGGCGGGACGCCTGCCGATTGCCTCCACCATGTGACCAATCGTAGATGCTAGACTTTGAATACTGCTGATATGTACCGGCAAGTCCTGGAATTCCAGAACTTGATGGTCTTCAGCGATTGCAACGCTGCCGTGTTGACCGGAACATTCGATGGCTAGATTCAACATTTTGACCGGTAATATTTAAGGCGGGGCAGAATGTCTGTATACCTAGGCCCGAACCCAATGGCGAGGACATCACGCTTGTGGTTCAATTCTGGCGTCAAACAGGGTTCCGGCAGTTTCGCCAGCCATTTACAATGCCTCCAACTATACTGCGATGCCAGTTAACTAAAACTGTCTGTGGAGTCCCTCTTGCGACAAGCCCTGATTAGCGACATTCATGGAAACCTGGAGGCTCTGTCAGCGGTCATGGCTGACATGGCGCATCGTAACGTCGATAGCATTGCCTGTCTGGGGGATATTGTGGGCTATGGTCCCAATCCCTGCCAGTGTCTGGACATCGTGATGCACAAAAGCTCGCTGACAATTCTGGGCAATCACGACCAAGCAGCACTGTTTGACCCCGACAGCTTTAATCCGGTGGCTCTCCGCGCCGTGTACTGGACGCGCGACGAATTGGACCGTGGACCTGGCTTAGCTTCGGTTATCAACGGCCGCTGGGATTTTTTGAGCGAGTTGCCTAAGTTTCATCGCAGTGGCAATGTGATGTATGTGCATGGGTCGCCGCGTGACCCCACCGATGAATACGTGTTTCCAGAAACCATTTACGACGAAAATCGCATCCGGCTGTTGTTTGAGCGCGTCCAGGGTGTGTGCTTTCAGGGACACACGCACATGCCAGGCGTATTCACGACAAAGCTAGAGTTTATCACGCCAGAAGACTGTGACTATCGATACCCAGTGGGCGATGAAAAGCTGATGATCAATGTCGGCTCGGTTGGTCAGCCTCGCGATGAAGACAATCGCGCCTGCTATACCATCTATGACAACAGTCGCAAGATGATCGAATTTTATCGTGTGCCCTATGATTTTGAGACTACTGCCACCAAGATTTATGGTATTCCCGATCTAGACAACATGTTAGGCGATCGTTTGAGAACCGGCCGGTAAGTCGGTTGGCCACTAGGTATACGCCGGAGGATTGCATCGGTGCGACGCGCCATCGTCAGTGACATCCATGGCAATTTGGAAGCCCTTCAAGCTGTGCTGGCTGATGCTCGGGCCCAGGGTTGCACGCAGATTTTGTGTTTAGGTGACATCGTCGGCTATGGTCCACAGCCTGCTGCCTGCGTGGACTTGGTTCGCGCATTTGATGCAACCATCTTAGGAAATCATGATCTGGCGGCGCTGTTTGATCCCGAAGGCTTTAGCAGCACCGCTGAACAGGCCATTCTGTGGACTCGACGGCAATTGGAATCGGCCGACACGCCTGAAAAATGTATTCAGCGTTTGGATTTTCTAGCCAACCTGCCGCGTACACGTCGTGAGGGCTCGCTGCTGTTTGTGCATGGATCGGTGCGCAATCCCCTCAACGAATACGTGTTTCCCGAAGATGTTTACAACAGTCGCAAAATTGAAAAATTATTCTCCATGATCCAGCGAGTTTGCTTTCAGGGGCACACTCACGTTGCCGGTGTCTTTACCGATGATCTTAACTTTCGGCGCCCGGAGGAGATCGGCTATCGCTACGAACTCGGGCAGGACAAGGCGATGATCAATGTGGGCTCCGTCGGCCAACCGCGCGATGGCGACTGGCGCAGTTGTTACGCCATTTTGGAGGACAACACCGTGCATTTTCGTCGCGTGGATTACGACGTGGAGGCCACCATCGACAGGATTTATCAGACTCCAGAACTGGACAATTCGCTGGGCGATCGTCTGCGCGATGGCCGGTAGCTCGGCAATCATGTATGCAGTTGTCGTGCGACCAGTTGTGTCGCCCCGCGCAAAAGGCTGATTCGCCCTGAGGCGACTCGCGACCCTTGGTGGCTTCCACAGCAATTTCCCGAGTCGTTTGCGAAATTGTGTGGGTTTCATAGTTGCTTCCGGGGCGTGGATGTTTCAGAATAGAGCGTCCAGGCGGATACTGCTGTTCGTTCGCCACTGGCCTCTTGGAATCGTCACCTGCATCATGTCTCAGACTCTTTCCTTGCGCGTGCTGCAAGGCGCAGATCGAGGGCGTGTGTTCCACAACCTGGTACCACCCATCACCATTGGTCGCGAGGAGGGGAATTTAGTTCAATTGAATGATGAACGCGTCAGCCGTTTTCATATCAAAATTCAAGAAGACGACGGTCGCGTGGTAGTGACCGATTTGGACAGCACCAACGGAACTCGTGTCAACGGCCAGGTATGCAATCTGAAAATCTTGCGCAGCGGTGATACGATTTCGGTAGGGCGTACAGTGTTGTTGGTGCGCAAAGATGCAGTACCTGCCGAATCTGTGGATCCGCAATCTGAATTGGCAGTTGAGGCAACTTACCAAGATCCCGAAGATCTGAAGATTTGTACGCCCAATCTTCCACACGGCATGAGACCTGGCCAGGCAGCCGAGCTGCGCGAATTGCTGGATCACATTCATGCAGCTATGCGGCAGATTCTGGAAAATAGTTTCGTAGACGAGAAAGAGCAGAAAGTGATCATTGACCAGTCCGCTTGGGAAAAGTTGCTGTCGATCCAAGGTGATATTTCAACTTGGATTCGAACTATCGAAGATCCGCAAACCAGCCAGTCGTAGCCACTCTATCGGCTGCACTCGAGTGTGATATGCTAGGCGACTTAGGGTCTGCGCCTGGGTGCTGGATGAAGTACCTTGGGCCGCCGAACGTCCGAGGTTCAGTTCGGGTATTTCATTTGGAACGGTGGTTGATGAGTCGTCGATTTGTTCATCTGCATTGCCATAGCCACTACAGCCTGTTGGATGGCGCCAGTTCGATCGACAAGCTGATTGCCAAGGCCAAAGCCAATGGCATGAATGCCTTGGCATTGACGGACCATGGCAATTTGCACGGGGCGCTGGAGTTTTATCAGAAGGCCAAGAAGGCCGACATCAATCCAATCATCGGTTACGAGGCGTACGTGGCCCCTGAATCGCGCTGGTCGCGCGGTAATGCGACATCGTCCAAAGAAGCCGCCTTTCACTTGACACTGTTAGCCCAAAATCGCGTCGGCTTTCAGAACCTTATCAAATTAGCCTCCAAGGCTTCGCTGGAAGGCTTCTATTTCAAACCACGAATCGATCGCGAACTGCTGGCGGATTTGAATGAAGGCATTATCTGCCTGAGCGGCTGTGTGTCGAGTGAATTTTCGCGAGCCATCTTGAACAATGGCAACACGGCGCAGGGGCGGCGACAAGCCAGCGAGGTTGCCAAGTGGTTTCACCAGGTTTTCGGCAATCGTTATTACGTCGAAGTCATGAACAACCACCTTGAAATCCAGCGGCTACAGATGGAAGGCGCATTGAGCATTGCCGACGAACTGGGCCTGCCGGTGGTTGCCACCAGCGATGCGCATTACGCCAATCGCGAAGATGCAGAGATTCAGGATGTACTGTTGTGCATCAACACGGGCAAATTCCGCACCGACTCGGCGCGGCTAAAAATGGAAGGCAACGAATTCTATCTGCGCAGTGCCGAGGAGATGTACGCCTGCTTCCCGGGCCGTGAAGATATCGTGGCACGCAGCCAAGAGATCGCCGACACGGTCGATATCGACCTACAGCTTGGCAAACGACACTTCCCGACCTATCCGCTGCCCGTGGAGAAAAAGCCTGACGATTATCTGCGCGAGATTTGCGAGGCAGGGTTACGAGAGCGCTATCGCAATCTCCCCGATATGTGCGTCGACGGCCAGTTGAGCCAGACGGTGCGCGAGCGTTTAGACCGTGAGTTGTTGGTGATTCAGAAGTTAGGCTTTGCCAATTACTTTTTGATCGTGTGGGATTTTGTCCGCTATGCTCGGCAGCAGAAGGTTCCGGCCACAGCCCGTGGCAGCGGCGTGGGAGCGCTGGTCTGTTACGCGCTCTACCTGAGTCACGTATGTCCCATCAAGTACGACCTGCTGTTTGAGCGGTTTTTGGACGAGAATCGCTTGGAAGCACCCGATATCGACATCGACTTTTGCAAGGATCGCCGCGCGGACATCATTCAATACGTGCGTGACAAGTACGGTGAAGAAAACGTAGCTCAGATCGGTACTTTTGGAACAATGGCGGCCAAGGCCGCTATCAAAGACGTTGGTCGGGCACTGGGAATTCCACTGGCACGCGTTAATCAGATTACTGAGCTGGTGCCGGAAGAATTGAAAATCACCATCAGCAAGGCACTCGACAAAAAAGATAGCGAACTGCAGGCTCTCTACCAGAGCGACCACGAAGTTCGTGAGCTGCTGGACATCGCCATGCAGCTCGAGGGCAATGCCCGCAACGTTGGTACTCACGCAGCCGCCGTGGTCATTGGCGATAAACCCTTGACCGAATACGTGCCATTGGGCCGCGTGTCGGGTAAGACGGATATCATCACGCAATGGTCGATGAGTGATGTGGAAGCTGCCGGCTTGCTGAAGATGGATTTCTTGGGTCTGCGCAACCTGACCATTCTGACCAAATCGCTGGAAATCATTCAACAGACCACCGGCCACGAAGTTGACTTGTTGAATCTACCGCTGGATGACCAGAAGTCGTTCGCCTTGCTGCAGCGCGGCGAGACCAAGGGCGTATTCCAGTTGGAAAGCGGCGGTATTCGCGATCTGCTGCAGCGGATGAAGCCTGACCACTTCAGCGACATCATCGCCACCAATGCGCTCTACCGCCCAGGCCCACTGGAAGGCGGTATGGTCGATGACTATGTAGCCGTCAAACACGGTCGCAAGCAGGCCGAGTACCTGCATCCGGTGCTCAAAGAGATACTCCAGGAAACCAACGGTGTGATGGTCTATCAGGAGCAGGTCATGCGAATCCTGAATCGACTGGGGGGCATCGAGTTGGCCAATGCCTATACGTGCATCAAAGCCATCAGCAAAAAGAAAGAATCCATCATCGCGGCCAACGAAGAGCAGTTTCTTCGCGGAGCTACCGAGAAAGGCTTGAAACAGTCTCAAGCCCGCGAAATGTGGGGCATGATACTCAAGTTCGCCGGCTATGGTTTCAACAAGAGCCACTCCACGGCCTACGCACTGATCGCCTACCAAACCGCCTTCCTGAAAGCTCACTATCCTGTGGAATTCATGGCGGCGCTGCTGTCGGGCGACATCCCCGGCCGCAATTTCAAGCACAAGGACTCGTTAGTCGAACACCTGGAAGATTGCCGGCGAATGAACATCCATGTGGTGCCGCCAGACGTCAATCGTTCGCATGTTGACTTTACAGTTCACGACAGCCAAATCGTGTTCGGCTTAGCTGCGATCAAAGGCTGTGGCGGAGCGGCTGGCGATTCAATTGTGAAAGCCCGCCAGCAGGCCGGCCCTTTCCAGAGCATTTTTGATTTCTGCGAGCGCGTCGATCCGACCGAATGCAATCGAGCCACAATTGAAACTTTGATCAAGGCAGGTGCGTTCGATTCTACAGGGGCCGAGCGCGGTCAATTGCTGGCGGTGGTAGAAAAAGCCTTGCAGGCCGGCGCTGCCAAGCTGGCAGATCGACGCAGTGGCCAGATGAGCTTTTTTGATGAACTCGATGATGAGGCTGCCAACGCCCCCCAATCGCAACCGCTACCAAGCCTACCTCCCCTGCCAGAACGAACGAAATTGGCCATGGAACGCGAGGTCTTAGGGATGTACCTGTCGGCGCACCCACTAGACGAATATCAAGGGCAACTGAGCCAACTGTGCTCTCATACCAGCTCGCAGCTAGGCACCGTCAAGGATCGCTCGGAGGTTTTGGTGGGCGGTATGATCTCGTCAATCAAGTTGGCCAACACTCGCAACCCGAAGCCGGGGGCTCCTTCGCGGTATGCCAACTTCGATTTGGAAGATTGGGATGGCATTGTCCGCTGCATCTGCTGGCCCGACGGTTACCAAGAATACGGTCATTTGATTCAACCCGAATCCATCGTTATCATGCGCGCCACGTTGGATAAACGCGGCGGCAGTGACGTCAATTTGCTGGCCAACGAAATCATTCCCATCGAGGATGCTGACCAGCATTTTTCGGCGGGGCTGAGAATTCATTTACACGAGCAGGTCCATTCTGAGGCGACCGTGCGAGCCCTAAATGAGATACTTCGCGGCTACCCGGGGAATTTGGAAATATCGCTGATGGTGACTCTGGCTAGTGGCGAAGCGGTCCAAATGGCCGCTCGCAAACATCGGGTCCGCATATCCCCCGAATTAAGGGAACGGTTAAGCGATTTGCTGGGACCGGAGAATCATCGCTTGTTGGTTGCTCCACCCAAACCAAAATCGCCTGGCACGAACGGTCGCAGCCGCCCGTATAATCGACAATAGTGGTCCAATCGTAGCGACAACGCACGAGACATTAGACCTTGGACCTAGGCAATTGCTGCCGCACGACGGAGGGCTTGCCAACTGCGGCTAACGTCAGCTAACCCTAGTTTTGCCTGTTGAACTCGGCAATTCGGGCTCTAATACGGCTCGAATACAATTGCAACTGCCCACGATTCTGTGGCTCTTCCGCCTACGCCGACGAGTTGCCTTTATCATGTTCAGCAATTACTCTGAGTAATTCCAGTCACCATGTTTTCGATTCGGGTTTGATCCCCGAACATCACAGTCCTCGGACGATTCGACCCATGTTAGAACGACATATTCTGCTTCGTTGGCCCAGTTTATTGACGCTGCTAATGACCGTGTGGCTGTGGTGCCCATCCGTTTATGGACAGGGAGGGGGTGGCGACGACGACGATCAGAATAACAATGGTGTCGCCGGTGTCGAAATTGACCCAATTGGCGTTCTGCGCATGAAGCAGAACAATCCGCTGGTCACTCGCCAACAACTTATGGCCGCCAAGCAATCGTTGTCACCGCAACTGGCGCGCACGAGCCAGCTCCGCAAGATCTCGCTGAATCGACTTGAAAAGGCGGTGGCTTCACGCATTGCTTCTGGCAAGTCGCCCACAGCCGAAATGGTGGCTATGGCGGGCATGACGCGACTGCAGTATGTGTTTTTCTATCCTGACTCGGGCGATATTGTGCTGGCCGGTCCAGCCGAAGGGTTTGGCCGCGATTCTGTGGGCCGCTTGGTGGGCGTAGAAACACAGCAGCCATGCCTGCAACTGGATGATGTCATCGTCGCGCTGCGAGCATTCGGTCCTGGTGGCGAGAAGGCCAATACGATCAGCGTGTCGATCGACCCGACCGAAGAAGGCCTAGCACGCATGCAACAAGTATTACAGCAACTCGGCGGGCAACTTGGTTCTGCCAATCAAATTCCGGTAATCGTCAATAGTTTGCAGCAGGCCCTAGGACTGAACACAGTCACCATCAAGGGCGTACCGGCGGGAACACATTTTGCGCATGTTCTGACCGAAGCCGACTACCGCATGAAGCTGATCGGCATTGGACTTGAGCCAACTCCGGTCGCCATGACCAACTACGTTGATCGGCTGACTGGCGGCACAGGATCGACCACCGCGCTGACTCGCTGGTTTTTCGTCCCCGACTATCAATCGGTTTCGGTTAGCTCCGATGGCCTGTCGCTGCAATTGGTTGGCAATGGCGTCAAGTTAGTGGATGAAGGCGAAATTGTACGAAAGTCTGGCGAGCGGAAGACCACCGGTCGCGCCAACGCAGCCAGTCGTGGCTACACGGCTGAATTTACAAAGAAATTTCCACAGATCGCCAAGTCGCACGCCGTGTACGCTCAGCTTCGCAATCTTATCGACTTGACCATTGCCGCGGCGTTCATTCAACAAAAAGAGATGTACTCGCAGTGCGGCTGGGATTTGGGCGTGTTTGCTAACGAAGATGGGCTGGCCGTCGAATTGTTACCCCCACCACGACAGGCGGCCACTGCCATCAATGCGGTCATGCGCGGCGGAACATTGATCACCCCCATCGGTGGTGGAGTCGCCATTCAGGCACGCAAAGCGCTCAGTCAGGAGAATCTGCGCACCGATCAAGATGGCACCATCGCTCAGACTCGCTCGGCGGTCAGCGTCGATGGTCTGTCAGCTGGTCAGTGGTGGTGGGACTGAGATCAATTCGAAAGAATTCCCAAATCTCTAGCCGCCAGTTAAGCCACTCTTGACGGCCCAAACGGCAGCTGCAGTGCGATCGGCCGAGTCCAGCTTGCGGAGGATATTCTGCACATGCTCCTTGACCGTCTCGACGCTGATCGCTAGCGACGTGCCGATCTCCTTGTTGCTTAACCCCAGCGCGATGTGGCGCAGCACCTGCAACTCGCGATTGGTCAGCGGAACCTCTTTTGAGTCGACGCGATCCTTGCGTTTCTGCATCGTGTACTGAACTTGTTTGAGCAAACTAGATTCCAGTGGCGGCTCATTGGCAACCGCCAGCTTGATTGCATTTAGGATCTCATCCCGGGAGGCGTCCTTCAATAGGTAGTCTCTAGCCCCCAGCGCGATCGACCGAGCCACATAGGTCGGGTTGTCGTAGGTCGACAGAACGATCACGGCCGTATCCGGTGAGCCCTCTAAGAGTTCCTCAACCGCATCGAGGCCATCTTCATCAGCCAAACGCACATCCAACAAGACCACATCCGGCTTTTTGGCCTTGGCCAGCGACAACAGCTGGGACACATTGGCGGCAGCTCCCACAACCTCGATGTCGGCTCCCTCCAACAGGCTACCAAGCCCGCTGCGAACCACCTCGTGATCGTCACAGATCAAAACGCGAATTCTCACTACGACTCTCCGGCTTGTCTGGGGCACTGGTCAACCGCTGGAAAAACACCACCGATGACTACTCGGCCACCCACAAAAAGGTTAATCGAAGGTTCTTGGAAGTCGATTCCCCCCCAATAGAAGATTCCTTAGATTTGGCAAAATCCGATTTGTGCGCACTTTTTCGTCTGTGCTGCCTGGAACTGGCTCATTGAACTAGAAGTCGCCATTTTGGAGTGGAAATGTTGCGAATTTGCAACCATTGGCTTGCTTGGTGGTGATTCGCAAACTAGATATCTGGGGGACCTAGGAAGCATAGGGCAAGCGGGCAGCAAGAGAGTCGTCCATGGCAAGTGAAAGACTGTTGTTGGTAGATGATGACAACTGGCTATTGGAGTCGATGAGTCAGTGGCTGACCGAACAAGGTTATCGGGTAACTACGGCTCGCACAGTGGCTCAAGCCCGCAAGCTGGCTGGCCAAGCCGCCTTTGATGTCTGCCTAGCCGACATATGCCTTGAGGGCGAGGACGGGTTTGGCTTGCTCCAATGGTCGCGTCAGCACCAGCCGGAGTTGCCGGTGGTAATGATGACCGGCTACGGCGGGCCCGACAGTGGTGCCGAGGCGGTGGCTGCCGGAGCCTTCGACCTGCTGACCAAGCCCATAATCGACCAGGAGCTGCTAACGACTCTCCGCCGGGCCATGGATCAAAAGCGAGTCGTGGCCGAAAACCGGCAGCTCAAAGAACAGCTCGATCGCCGCAGCGGATTAGAAAACATCCTCAGCCACGACCCGAGGATGTTGGAAATATTCGACATCATCGACAGTGTGGCGGACACGAAAGCCACAATCTTGATCACCGGCGAAAACGGCACCGGCAAGTCGATGATCGCTCGCTCGATCCATCGCCGTAGCAGTCGCCGCGCGCGGCCTTTCGTCGAAGTAGCTTGTGGCGCGCTCCCCGACAATCTGCTGGAGAGCGAGTTGTTCGGACACACCGAGGGCGCGTTTACTGGTGCCACGCAGTCCAAGGCCGGTAAATTCGAGCACGCTCACACGGGCACGATTTTCTTAGACGAAATCGGCACCGCCTCGATGTCGCTGCAAATCAAATTGCTGCGTGTCCTGCAAGAGTTTGAGTTCGAACCCGTCGGTGGCAATAAGACCATCTCTGTCGACACGCGCTGCATCCTGGCTACCAACGAAGACCTGTCGGCTGCTGTCGAAACCGGCAAATTCCGTCAGGATCTGTACTATCGCGTTAACGTCATTCACTTTGAATTGCCCGCTCTACGACAGCGCGCCGGCGATATCCCGGTATTGATCGAGCACTTTTTGCAGAAGAACTTGGCGGAATTGCCCAAGGAGATTCAAGGGTTTTCAGCCGAGGCTCTGGAAATCTTGCTCAACTATGCCTGGCCCGGCAACATTCGTGAACTGGAAAACATCGTTCAGCGCGCCGTGCTGTTATCAAAACGCCCGGTGATCGGACCGGAATTACTGCCCAATAACGTGTTAGCCTCAGTTGGAGACAGGGGAACTCGTGTGCACTGTGGCCTCGTGGCTGGGCAATCGCTTCGCCAAGCCTTGGAAGGCCCCGAGCGTGCCATCATCCTGGAAGTGCTCCGCGCCAACGCCTTCAGTCGATCGCTAACCGCAGATCAACTGGGCATCAATCGCACCACGCTCTACAAAAAGATGAAGCGCCTCGGAATTGACGATCTGAGCTGCAAGGATTAGGGCTCCGCGTCTCATCCATCAGGAAGTACGCGCCCGCGCATCATGTCGCATCGAATCGCGTGGACCAGCCCGGCAACGAGGCGGAGCCTCAAAGAGATGTCTCACCGTGCAGGAGCTGGCCCACGAGTGTTGAATGCACTCCGCTGGCTGGAGCGTAGGGCGACTATCTTATAAAACTACATGGCCCCAGGGGTGGTGGACACCTTTTGAGCTATCCGGGTCATCTTTATAATCCCCCACCTACGACGGATTGCCGTATGTGAACATTTTGTCACCGGCTTCGTCACCTGCACATCTTTTGTTGACTTCCAGGCGTTCGGATTTGATCATGAAAATACATGAGTTCCAAGGTAAAGAGCTGTTTCGTCGAGCCGGGGTACCGGTGTTGTCTAGCGATGTGGCCAGAACACCCGAAGAGGCCGCCGCCGCGTTCAGTCGACTGGGGGGTCGTGTGGCCGTAGTCAAGGCACAAGTTCATGCCGGTGGTCGCGGCAAGGGAACCGTATCCGAGGTGCCTTCCCAGCGCGGAGTGCAATTGGTTCGTTCGGCGGAGGAAGCTGCCGAAGTGGCCAAAAACCTGCTGGGCAATCATCTGGTAACTATCCAAACTGGAACCTCAGGTGCCAAGATCAATCAAGTACTGGTCGAAGCTGGTTGCGACATCCAGCGTGAGTTGTATCTGGGTATCGTGCTGGATCGCGCTCGGGCGATGCCAGTGTTGATGATGAGCAGCGAGGGAGGAGTGGAAATCGAAAAGGTGGCTGAAGAATCGCCCGAGAAAATCTTTCGCGAGCATTTCCATCCATCCATTGGTCTACATGGATTCCAGGTCCGCAAGCTATGCAAGAAACTGGGCATCACCGGCCCAACCTCGCGCGCAGCCGACAATTTTTTGAAGCGACTGTGCAAGTTGTACGCCGACCTAGATTGTTCGCTGGTCGAGGTCAATCCGCTAGTCATCACCGGTGGCGGCGACATGATCGCGCTGGATGCCAAGGTAACCTTCGATGACAATGCTCTCATGCGTCACCCTGATTTGAAGCAACTTCGTGATCTGAGCGAAGAGGAACCGGCTGAGGTACGAGCTGGCAATGCTGGATTGTCGTATGTAAAACTGGACGGCAATATTGGCTGCCTGGTCAACGGTGCAGGACTGGCAATGTCCACGATGGATATCATCAAATACCACGGCGGCCAGCCTGCTAACTTTCTAGATGTCGGTGGAGGAGCAACCACTGAACAAGTCGTGGAGGCCTTTAACATCATCCTGTCCGACGCCAACGTCAAGGCGGTGCTGGTAAACATCTTTGGTGGGATCGCGCGCTGTACAACGATTGCCAAGGCGGTCATCGAGGCTTCTAAACAAATTGGCATCAAGGTTCCGCTGGTAGTGCGTTTGGAAGGCACTGAAGTTGAAGAAGGCAAAAAAATGCTGCGCGAGAGCGGTTTGGCGATGATCGCTGCCGATGATCTTACCGACGCAGCCAAGAAGGTCGTTCAGTCCGTTTCTGCAGCTTAGTCCATCCCGCTCTCCCAGCGTACATCATTTCATTCTCTATAGCGCACACAATAAATCATGAGTATCTTGATCGACAAGAACACGCGAGTCATATGCCAGGGCATCACCGGTAGTTCGGGGCTGTTTCACACCACCGGCTGCGCGGAATACGGCACGAAGATGGTCGGCGGAGTGACTCCCGGTAAAGGCGGACAGACCGCAGCTGGCCTGCCTGTATTTGACACGGTAGAAGAAGCGGTTCAGCAAACCGGCGCAAACGCTACGATGATCTTCGTACCGCCGCCGCTTGCCGCTGACGCCATTCTGGAAGCGCTGGATGCTGGGATCAAAGTCATCGCGGCGATTACCGAAGGTGTTCCCGTGTTGGATATGGTGGAGGTCTATCATCGAGTGCGTGCCAGCGACTCAGTTTTGATTGGCCCCAATTGCCCAGGCCTGATAACGCCTGGTCAGTGCAAGATCGGCATCATGCCTGGATACATCCACAAACCAGGCAAGATTGGTATCATCAGCCGCTCCGGCACATTAACCTACGAAGCGGTTTGGCAGACTAGCCGGCTCGGACTAGGTCAGTCCACCTGTATTGGGCTTGGCGGTGATCCCATTGTAGGTACATCGTACATTGACCTGCTGAGCCGTTTTCAAGAAGATGATCAGACCGAAGCCATTTTGATGATTGGCGAAATTGGTGGCAATGCCGAAGAGGACGCAGCTGCGTTCATCGGCCAGCACGTGACCAAGCCCGTGGCAGCCTTCATTGCTGGCGCGACGGCGCCTCCCGGCAAGCGAATGGGCCATGCCGGCGCAATTATCTCGGGCGGCAAAGGCACGGCGGCTGAGAAGCGCGCCGCGCTGGAAGCGGCTGGAATCACCGTCGCCGCCTCGCCGGCCGATATGGGGCAAGCTATCCAGCAGGCAATCACCAATGCGGCCTAACGCAGCCAAGTAGCTGCGTATCCCAGAACCTGGTCGGACGCTCTTGCGTCACGTTCTTGGCGAACGTGGCTAGCAGACTAGGCCTTTTCGTACTCCATCAGAAACCCGCGGAATTCTCGGCGGTGCTGCTCTTCGTCTCCCAACAATGTGACGCACAGATCTTGGGTGACATAGTCGTGGCCATCGCACAGCCTGATAATTTTGTTGTATTGCTCGCAGGCTTTGTCTTCAGCGTCGATCACGCCTTTGATCACGCTGATGACGTCGGTCGTATCGCTCGATGGCTGTAGTGACGCCTGAGTAGGCTTGAATTGAAAGCTGCCAGGAATCCGCCCACCAATGGTTTTAATGCGATCGGCCAATTGTTGGGCGTGCCCGACTTCAGCCGTGATATCTGCCGCCAGGCTCTTCTTGATCTCTTCGGCGCGCACGCCGTCCAAGTTAGTGCTGTGCGCAATGTAGTTCATCACCGCCTCCAACTCCATGAAGTAGGCCGTCACCATCTCATCAATAATCTTCTGTGTTTGGGCATCAAGACTCATTGCCTGTGTCTCCTGAAAGCAAGCGTACGGTTTATGTGTGTCACGTGACTATCGTACCCGCAAGACCCGCCCGCGACCAGGGCTGGATAGCGCAGCAAGTGAAGTACTGATGTTAGCCCCTGGCTATCGCAATGGGCTGTGATTTAGGTCATGGAAGACGACGCCGCACAGATCTATTCTTCTCAGTTAGACTGAGGCTGACTCGCGAATCGCGGCTTGTATCGTTTGAAATTGAGAACGCATTAGAGCAATGGCTGTGTCATGCATCATTTGGTTCTTGCTGATTTCGGTAATCTGCTGTTCCAGACTGATGTCGTTGCCATCGTGATATAAAACTTGATGCTGCACATCGCGCAGCTTGTCGACTGCAGCCTGCGACGAGGCCAAGCCGGGCGAATGAATTGCGGAGGAACCGCTGGGTTGGATACTTTCTTTGAGAGCTGTCTGAAAATCATCTACCGACAAATCTCGCGTGCGATAATCGGGAACGTCCAAGTTGGCGATGTTGCCCGCTAGCAAGGTATGGCGACGCTGTGCAAAACTTGCAGTCTGCTCCAGAGCTGGCAGCGTTGTCTGATTAAGCCAGGTGGACCACATAGATTCTTCCTTTTTGACTTTAATCCAGGATCATCAAGCGGTCATGCGCAACCGGGCGAAATGAGTTTGCACGACAATCCAGGCAACGCCACCATCAGGGCAGCGAGCTTTGTATGTGGTCAAGCAGCAACCATTGCTGACTCCGGTCGATTCACGGCGAAATGAGCTGAGCGATTCGTGAACCGACGACTGTCCATCTGTAGACACTTCGACCTCCAATCCACGCCGCGTCAAATACACGGCTATTTCCACCGTGGAGTCCGGTGATGCCGTTTGAGCGGCTTGCTGCAAGACATCGTCCAATCTGGACAATAAAGCTGGGCTGTAAGCCACAAATTCTAATCCCGGCTGCCATTGGCTTTCGAAACTGAGTGAGTAGCAGCCGCTCAGCTCTTGGCAACGCGCAGCAATCCAGGCTCGTAGCGTTGTCTGTGTACCGGCCTGCGAGCGGGAATTGGTAAAACCGACCATCGGGAGAACTTTCTAGTGTGAGGCTGATGGGAGTGGCTACAAGTCAGCAATATCTAGCGTACTATGGGCCAATAAATCTGCTGTTGAGTAGGCGTGCTCTGCCAATCGGGTATCCTGGCCATGTTTGAGCTGTGCGGCCAACGCATCCCGTTGTTGGCTCATCCACTGCAGCGTTTGACCGTCCAGCTCCAGCACTTCCTTTAGTCGCTGATTGGTCTGCTGCAAGAGTTGGTCGCAGCTCTGTCGCAGTTGTGGATTCGCCCAGACTCGGTGCTGTGGGTCATCCTGGCGATAAATGTGAAGCTGATCGTCCAACCGCAAAAGCTGATCAATCAAGGACTCCTTTTGAGCCAATAAGCGAAGGGTGGCTGATAGTTCCTGCCCGGAATGCGATTGGCTTTGTGCCTGCGTGACTGTCAGCAGGTCCTGAGCGATGGTAAGACGCTGCTGAACCAGCTCCCATAGCCGCTGGGTATATGCCGTTGAAGAACGATCGACCGTCGTTGTTATCGTTTGCAGGCCGTCCATGACCTTCTCTTCCTTGCTGGCTAGCTGTCCGTGCTTAGATAATCCATGCGTCCAGCTTTGCTAGGACTACCCACACTCTGGCAAGCTTAGCTACGGGGTGGCTTCTTGACTGGCTTTTAGCACAAACAGCCGGACTGGAGCGAGAGAGAATTCTCAAGCATGATGGTGGGACATGCTAGCAACTCTAATGCCATTCGCGGAGACACCCTAGCAATTGCTGCCAGTGCGGCCGATCACCGCGAGTGCAAGAGACAAAAATAGCGTCATATTCTGCCGGAATGCGCTGCAAAACTAGCTCTGCCTGTCGAATTGTTTTCTGCGCGTCGTCATCTCGACCTAGCTTTCGCTGGCACTGCGCAATCTGCACTAGAGCTTCTAAGGCTTCGGGTTGATTGGCGTAGTGCCCTGCGGCAGTCTTCAGCGACTCGATAGCCAGCTCGTATCGTCCCAATTCCTGCAACACGTCCGCAGCGCCAAAGTACGCGCTGCGTAGCAGCGATTGGTCCAACGGCTGTTGTTGCGCGGCCTCACGCTGTGCCTGGATAGTACGCTGCAGCTCTTGATACTCTCCTACCGCCTTCTCCAGCAACTCTGTGCGTTGTTGTCGATAACGTCGTTTGGCGGCGGCAGTGACAGCCGAACTGAATTTTAAGACTTGTTCTGGATAATGCGCTGCCAATTGATAACTGCGAGCCAGTTGATATCGTACTTGGCAGTAGCGCGCATCATCCGGATATCGACCAGCCGCTTCCGACAATTGGTTGATGGCCAACACTAACTCTTGGTGCGTAGCTGCATGCTGCGACTCGAGTTCACTCCAGTCCGATTTGGCGTCTGAGTTTAGGGTTTCTAGCATCCGTTGCCCGCGTTTATACAGCAGATTACCCAACTCAAAAAAACTGTCTCGCCACACGGAGCTGTCGGGATGGAGGTCGTAGTCCCATAGGTTCGCCTCAAGTAATTCGATGGCCTGTTGGCTGTGGCCCATTTCGCTCAGTGCTCGAGCTGCCAAGAAGCGTGCCTCGTAACTGCTAGGGCTCAACGGATACTCGCCCAAGCATCGCTGCAACGGCTCCAATCCAGCCGACCATTGACTGGCTGCAATCAGGTTGCGACCCAGCGCTAACAAACCTCGGGCTCGTCGCGAGCGCTGCTCGAATTTCAGGTAGGTGTTGAGCATACGGTTGGCAGAGTCCAACTGTTGAGCCTTGCGATAATTCTCGGCCGCGTTCCAAACGCTGGTCAGGTAATCTTTCGAGCGCAGCTCCAGTGTCGCCAGTTGTTCATATTTCTCTCCGGCTTGACCGAATAGTTGCTGCATTCGTTGGCGTGACTCGGGATCATTAGCTTTTCGATCGCGCTCGACGGTGCTTGCCCAGTTCGCCAATGAATTGGCTTGCAGCCGCACTGAATCGATGATTGGAAAGGCAAGACCAAGCTGGTTGGCGAGTTCGATGGCCAAATCGAATTTCTCCTTGATGCGCAGTTTGTCTCCCAACTCGGCCAGTCGCACTCTTAACTCATCGACCGATAGCCAATACGCGTTGAACAATTGAATATCGCTAATTCCGCGCAATAGTTGTCGGGTGGCAGTCAAAATTTCGACGTCTCGATCCAGCTCCTGAAGCACTTCGGCCTCTTCCAGTCCAGCGGCAATGGCTTCAGCAGAGAACGGGCTGAACTGGCGAACCGCGCTGAATGTGCCTATACACTCTCGTAACAACCCTTGGCTGCGCTGTACTCGCCCCATCAGGTAATAGGCCTGTCGGCGAACTTCATTGGGTGTGTCACTGATCTTCAAGAGCTTCTGAAGGATGCCATAAGACTCGTCGAGCAGTTTCCGTTGGCTCTCGGGCTCTAGATTAGGCAGCATCGACTCGTGCAGCCGCGCCAAGGCTTGTAACTTCAGCGCATGATAATGTTCGGGAATACCGGCAGGGACTTGCGCCAGTGCTTGATAGACTGCGGGCATATCACCGCGTTTGAGTGCGATTTGGGCTTCGGCTAGATCGGAGTTCGTCACTTCTCGCGCCGAAATGCCAGGTAGTCTGCGCCATTGTTGTAGGACCTTGTTCGCTGCCTCTAGATCAGGCACGGGCAGCCGTAGATGTGCAGCCACCATCATTTGCAGGGCTTGACTGCGAACTTCAGGATACTCTTTCAAGGATTCGTTCAGTGGCCCAATCGCCTCTTGCCATCGGTAGGTATTGTACAAACAGACACCTAGACAGAAGTTGCCCTTGGCGCGGTAGCCAACCGGAAAGCCCAGCTCTCGACTTTTCTCCAAACACTTTGTGGCTTCAAACAGAATACGTCGGTGTTGATAGTTATCGAAATCGTCGGCGACCCGCGCTAGTAGCGCTGCACCTTTGACGTATTGCCAAGTGGCATGGTTATCGACATCCGCCAACTCCCCTTCCAAGTCTTGAACTAGGCGATTGGCCAGATCCCAGCGCCCATCATCGACCCACCGACAGGCCAGTTTTAGACGTTCTTCATTGTCAAAATCGGGCTTAACGATAGCCGAGAAGACCAGCCCGAAAACGACGGCGGCCGCGACAGAGGCCACCACGATCACCGGCAACTTTTTAGACATCCTGATCCTTCTGCGCTGCTGGAAACAAGAAATCCGGCTGCACGCCTAGCCAGTCAGGGCGCCCATCCATCAAGGCACCTACCAGAGTCTGCCACCAAAGCAGCCGCAAGCAAAACTCAGAATGCTTACCAGGTTCAACACCACCCGCCTCCAGGTCTGGATGTGCGGTTTAGCACGATGGTATCGACCGAGCTGCAGGAACAACCGGCAGTCGGATCAAGTTAGATTGGCCGCTTGGCACTCTACCGGGCAGCGGAAACGGTCCCTGGGGTTAATTCCTGGAGAACGTCGCAGCCTGTTCATCAGAACGAGCCATAGGCTGATTGGTGACATGTTGCATCAACCACAGATTGGTATCGCTAAGCATATTGCTGAGCAATTCGTCCCCGCACGGATATTGGCGAATGTCCAACGCCAAACCGGCGGCGTGCAACACCGGCAAAGATTCGCAAATGTGGCTCACACTACACTGAGTTGAATGCTCACCGTACAGCCACAGAATCGGTAACGTTCTGGCCTGGGGCAAATTACTCAGCGCACACTGTTCATTGGGGAATTTGCAGCCAACAGCGACGACGCCCGCAAACAGATGGGCATAGCGAAGGCCAATACGCAGGGCCATCGTTCCACCCGATCCGAAACCGGCCAAAAATATGCGGCGACGATTAATTGAAAACTGCTCGGCGGCGACGCCTAAGCTCTCAAATACAATCTCTTCTGCCACTCCGGTGGCTGTGGGCGATTTTCCCCACACAAACCGGCCCGATCCACGATCGCTGGATATCGGTCCGCGCGGAGCGCAACCCACATAGTTCTGCAAACTCAAGGCCGGCATGACACCTTCCAGTTCGCCCTCACTACTGTGGCAGCTATGCAACCACACCAGCAACGGGTACTCATAGCGCGGTTCATAACGCTCTGGGCCAAACAGCGCCAGCTGGTGCTCCGTCAGAACGTAATCGCTTTGAATGGCACAGGATGTTCCAGAAACTTGATGAACCAAATCAAAACCAGCACCATCGATCGAAGAAACGATTCGGTTTCGCATTGCTCGATAGTCTCGTTGGCGTATGAACGAACTGAGCAGCAGACGGCTAGCCATCTTCAAGTGCTCAGCAGTAAGATTAACAAAACTTGCCGTTGTGTACACCCTTTGGACGATGCACAAACAGTACGAGTGTTTTTATGCGCCTGCACATGGCGCGTCAACCGCATCTCTACCACAAAATATGGTTGGCCCAAATGCCACCAGCCCCATGCGTCCCAGAAAACATCTAAGCGCGTCCCAGAAAACATCAAAGCCGATTGATAGCAATCGCTACACGAGTTTGCTCATCGCGGCCACTAATTCTTTGACCGCTTGCACGCTATGGTCAAATGCGGCCTGCTCGGACTGGGTCAACGGTAATTCAATAATCTTTTCGACTCCCTTAGAGCCCAGAATTACCGGCACACCGACGTAGTATCCGCCTACATTGTATTCCTTGTCACAGTAGGCCGCACACGGAATCAGTCGCTTCTTGTCGCGCACGATCGCCTCGACCATCTGCGCCGTGGCGGCAGCTGGTGCATAGTAAGCGCTGCCAGTCTTCAGCAGTCCCACAATTTCGGCACCACCCTTGCGAGTCCGATCCACGATCTCTTCTAAACGTGCCGGAGCAATCAATTGAGTGACGGGTATACCACCCACACTGGTGCAACTGGGCATGGGAACCATTGTGTCACCGTGTCCGCCCATCAGCAGCGCTGAAATGTCCTCGACGCTGACCCCTAACTCCTGAGCCAGAAATGTTCGATAGCGCGCCGTGTCTAAGACCCCGGCCTGCCCCAACACACGCTGGGCCGGGAATCCGCTAACTTGCAGCGCGCGCTGCACCATGGCGTCGAGGGGATTGCTCACCACGATGACAATCGCGGCTGGCGATGATTGCTTGATCTGCTCGGCGACCGATCCCACAATCTTGGCATTGGTACCCAACAAGTCATCGCGGCTCATCCCCGGCTTGCGCGCAATACCCGCAGTGATCACCACCACATCGCTATCTTTGGTATCCGCATAGTCCGTCGTACCAACGATTTGCGAATCAAAGCCCATAATTGGCGAAGCTTGCATCAAGTCCAGCGCTTTGCCCTTGGGCATATTTTCGGTTTGAGGAATATCCAGCAGCACGATATCCCCGAGTTGCTCAGCGGCACACCAATGGGCACATGTAGCTCCCACATTTCCGGCTCCGATGATCGAAATCTTGGCGCGACGCATGGGCGATTATCTCCTGATTAGACTGGTTAGTGTTGTCGAGTACAAAACAAGATGGTAGCGACCGTCGCCAGACGGTGAAAGTGGCGCAGCGAGCGTCACCAGGCGGTGGACATGGACAGTGAAACCGACAATACCTTCACGATCCGCTACATGGCGAACGAGTATCGGACTTCGTCGCGAAAGGTCAAGACGGGGCCATTCGCAACTCTGCAGAACAGCACCTATGTCCGTAGGCTTTCTGGTCCAGAAGGCAGCCGCCAGCAAGCAGTTGCTTCGCAGGCTATTTTCTCTGCATATTGCGTTGAGCAATCGCTAAAATCCCTAGCATCGTGACCACAACCGCTGCGCACAGCGCCGCGCTGAACCAACCCACGAACTGGTGGGAGGAAACCTGTGGTTGATACGACTGGAGGGAAGCTACCACAACCAGCGGAGCAATTTGCCGCACCTCTTGTGAAGCCGTTGATAATCGCTGGCTGTGATAGGACCACAGACGATAGAATCTGCCAACAGCTCGCGCATGCTTACCGACTGTCCAGGACCCGCTGCCGCCCGATTCGAGCTGCTGTGGCACAAACTCGCTTTCACCCAGCATGACGAGCGTTACTGGAAACTCACCGTCAAACGAAATGCTGTCCGTCAAGTCCACATCTCCAAACTCGATCCGCTGTCCTGGCATTTTCAGAAATCCATCGAACTGATAATAGCGCAGCGGCGGATTTCCGACTGGTTGGTCGATTTGGACGAGCGTGCCGCTGACCAGGCGCACTGGCCAGTCGATGGCAGCACCCAAATGATCCAGCGGATGTTGCAAGGCACTCAACGGAGAGACGCGCTGCTCGTCGCTGGCAACACCACTTTGCTTGACTGTCCTTAACAGTTTAACAAACGGTTCCGATTCGGCGCTAGACAGTCGCTTTCGATTGTTCTCTGCCATGACATCCAACCAAGACAAATCGAACTCGGCAGAGGCAAGTGCCGTCCACGACGGTTTGAGCTTAGGCACCAACTGAGACATCCAGGCGTCTGGCGAATGACTGCTCAGCTCCAAGTTCACTTGCGCTGCTAGGTTGACTCTAGAACTGGCGTGAATGGCATCGAATGTCCAGTTAGGCCCATCGACCAAGATCACAGGTCTGGCACTCGGGTGGGATTGAGCCCGCAGCGCCAACCCCTGAATGCGGACGGGTTGAAACAACTGCAACTGATTCTGCCAGACGGTTGGTATGTGCAAACTAAAGACAATTGCCTCTTGCGAAGGATCGCGCGCCGCATCCGCATCGTGACTTCCGCTGCTGACACTCATCCGGTAAAGCTGCTGTTTTGCCGAGCCAGAAAACCACGCGTGCTGCGAATCGCTCAATTGCATAGCGTGGCAATCGCGTACCCAACCGACCAGGTCGAACGATGCCAATTGACAATCCACTCCAACCGGAATCGCATTTTCAACTTGCCGCAGTCTTCGCCAGCCAATTTGATTGATTGCGAATAGCGTTCGCAACAGTTCATCTGCAACTGTCAACGATTCACCCTGCCTCGGCGACGCCCAGCGTTGTATCAGTTCTGGTGTCACAACACCTTGCAATCGCTGCTGAATAATTGCTTGTGCAGTGGCCTTGGAATCCGAAGTCGCCGCCCATGGAGGAAGCTGCTCCTGGGCGGCACACCGCCAGGAACTTATGCTCGGCGCGAAAATCAACAGCGCCAGTTGAGCCAAACGGTTGGGGCTCGATCGCCACCGTCGCCTCAGCCAGGGCGCCAGTCGCATCCACAACCAAGCCAGACTTGACAATATCAACAGTCCGGTCCCAAGGCGGATCAGGCCCGATGGACCGAGCCCTACCTTATCAGATTGGGTCGGCTGCCCAGTCACGCCGCCAACCCCTGCGTTTGAATAGAGTAGCTTGATGTGACCGGCAAATAGCGTGGTCACAACCTGAACACCCGCCGGTGCGCTATAGGCCAAACGTTTACCAACCAATCCGACAACTTCAATGTCAGGTGTGCCTCCCGCCAGAACGTCGTCAGCCAACTTCTCGACCTCTTTCTGAACTGCATAGACAGGAACCGGTTGATTGGATCCATCTTCACCACGGAGCCACAGCACTCGGTACCTATCTATTCTCGTTGCCGCATCTGAACGATCAACCACCTCGACGCGGCGCACCGATCCGCGCAGTACAACCCAGCGACCGCGATATCGTGCGTGATCTCCAGCAAGCTGCCGGGTAGCAACTCTTTCCAAAGGTGTCGAACCAGCCTGATAATCGCGGCCGCGCTGCAATAGCCTCCAAAACGCCCGACTCTCCAACGGCGTCCACGGTGCACCATCACGTAGCGATTCCACGAGGCGCCTATCCAGATAGTCGCCAATGGTGGTTCTGAAATATGGATCCAGCGGTGAACTCCTTCCAGTGAACTCTGCTGCCGCGTAGCCTGAAAATGCCGACTGCAGGAGCTGCCATTGTTGCCGATAGCGCTCCAGCTGTTCATCCCATTGGTGGGTAGCGCTGGCAGACTCTGGTAACTGCTGACGTAGCCTGTCCAATTCTATTTCGACCATCTGGCCCAACTCACTCAACGACTGGGCCTGACTGGTGCCACCGGTAAACGGCTGTGCGGCGAACCAGAATTCAGCTAATGCCAACACTTGCGGAACATCGGCACCGCTTAACAATCGGGGGGCCAGATCGCGACAGGTTGCGCCCCACAGACTTGATTCGTCGTTCTGGTCGCTTGAACCTTGTGCCTGGTGCGCGATGTCGGTGCTGGTCGGTTCAAGTTTATTCTGTGCTTGATCCAGGGGAACGCCCAACGCCTGAAAGGCGCGCTGAACATTGTGTGGATCGCTGGCCTGGCGCATCAACAACAACACCAGACCGAGCAAAAATACCAGAGAAATTAAACGCCGAGTGCCCGATGTGGCCTGATGAGCCGCCCGACCTCGCCTCTGCTGACCATCCGATGAGTACCAACGATCGCTACGCAGTCGAACCATGCTTTGGACTAGCTAACGCAATTTGAGAACGGCAAAAACCAAGCAGCGGCCGTTATTCGCTTGACTGTCTCCATTATAGAACGAAGTCTCACCCCGGTGCTGCGTCCGCACAGTCCACCCTGCCCTGATTCCTATTGCAGCCGTCAGTGTATAATGCAGCTACTTTTCGATTCGCGATCCTTGGTGACGCACAGGACAGATAGCCAAGCTATCCTAAAATGCGTCAACTAACCTCCTCAGTACCCTGATTGAGCTGCCAGCGATTCATGAATCCTCTTACCTTCGCTCGCACTACGGTCGATTCGTCACCAGCGCGGTGGCTGCGCTGCGCGCCGTGGGGAGTGCTGGTGGTCATTGGCGGATTGTTGATGTATCCTCAGTTCGCGTACGCGGTGGAGCCGTATGAGCGATTTGTTCAACGCCTGCGCGAAGAGCGTTACTTCGACCTGGCGTTAATTTATTTGGACGATTTGACAACTCGCTCCAATGTGCCGGATGATTTTAAACAGACCATCGACTTGGAGCGCGCCCTGATCTACTTCCAAGCCGCAAGCCAGTTGGCAGCAAACGCCCCGCAGCGAACCCAGCGGTTGTCTCTAGCGGAAGAGTCGCTCAAAAAGTTCCTGCAAGACAATCCCCATCACCAGCGGCGCGGCGAGGCGCGTCTGAAACTGGGCGGCTTGCTGCGGCTCCGAGCTGAAGAGGCACGGGCTGCCGCTGGTCCCGATCCAGCGGAGGATATCGTATTGGCGATTGAGTATTTCGACGAGGCTCACAAGCTGTTTGAAAGCACGATTGCTGAACTGGCAGAGATCGAATCGAAACTTAAAGGTGGCCGAGTTGATCCCAGCGACGCCCAACAGATCGACTATCGCGATCGAGTGCGCTCAGAATTGCGTGAAGCTCAATTGCTATCGGCCAAAGCCGTGGAGGATCGCGGGCGCAGTCAAGCTGCCGGCAGCGACAAACGGCAAGCGGACCTGAAACAAGCTCTGCGAATGTTTGCCGAACTGTATTCCAAGGAGCAACGCATGATCGGCATTCGCAACTACGCGCTGTATTATCGGAGTAACCTGCAACGAGAGTTGGGGCAGATCGAAGACGCTATCGACGGCTTTCAGCGAATCGTTGATCTGGAAGGTATCGACGTACTGAAGCCACTGCAGACACAAGCCATGACCGAATTGATCCGCGCGTGGGCAGCAAGCGCGCGATTCGAATTGGCCAGCAGCCGCGCAGACAAGTGGCTAAAATCCCTGTCGACTGACGAGCAGAATTCACCCGAATCGCTGGCGCTGCGTGTGGAGTATGCGCAGTTGCGCGTCGATTGGTATCTACAACTCAAAGCTAAAGATGGTTCCGCACGGCTTCAAGCCAACCTACAGCGCGAGACACGTAGCGACCTTCGCACCTTGCTGCGCATTGCAGGCAGCCATCAAGAGCGTGCGCGCTCTCTGTTGGCCGCTTTAGGGGTTGATGTGGCTGAAACTGCGGATGTCGAAAAAGTACCATCGATCAAAGATATGCAGCAGGCACTGGAGCTGGCACAATCTCGGGTCGATCGAGCGGATTCCAGCGGCCTGGAGCTGACCGCATTGGCCGAAAGAATACAGGACACAAATCTAACCGACAGCGAACGTCAGACATTGCAATCACAGCAATCTCAGTTGCAATCCAGTATCGATAAACAATATCGTCAGGTGCAGGAGATACTTCATCAAGGACTAGCTCTGTATGACTCGAAAAACGCTGAGCGCTCGCAACTCTATAACGCGCGCTACTACTTGGCTTACTCACTACTGAAGTTAAATGAATTTCCAGAGGCCATCGCGGTTGGTGAGTTTCTGAGCCGTTCGGCACCTGGCACCAGCCAAGGTCTCAATGCAGCTTCGATTGTGCTGCGGGCGTTCGGGCAGTTACTACGTGCTCCCGATGCCGACCAGTCGGCGTTGATGACTCAATTGTCATCCTTCGCTGAGTATCTTGTGGCAACTTGGCCACAGTCAGCCGAAGCGACTGCGGCAGCCGGTGTGTTGACTCAAATGGCTATCTCGGCCAAAGATTGGCAGCGAGCCGAACGGTATTTGCAATCTACAGCGGACTCCGGCGCTGCCAGTGCTACTCAGTATTATGAACTGGGTGTGGCCCTGTATGCACATTATCAGCAAATTGCTCAGGCCCATGGCCAGCAAGCGCCGGAGGCCGCAGAGCTTAAGGCTCGCGCCGAGCGATGGCTGGAACTGGCTTCCCAGCGCATCGATGCCAAAGACCCACTGCGTCGCTTAAGTGTTCGCAGTGCGTTGGCGCAGCTCCAGCTCTCCGACAATCAAGTTGACCAGGCCGCCTCACTGATGATAGCTGGTGAGGATGCGCCCATGAATTGGCTGGAACACAATCAAGCGCAAGTGCCGATTGAAGTTGCCTGTGACGCCTACCGGACCGCCCTGAGAATCGTAGCCGGACAATTCTTGGCCGGAACACTCGAGGCGGATGCTGCGGCAGCGGCCGTGCGCACCTATGTTGATCGCTTACAGAAAGTTGCCGAAGATAAGGTTGATGCCAAAGCCCGATTGCAAGCGACCCTAGCGCTGGTGGCTCGCGATATGAAGGACCAGTTGGGACAAGTTCAGCACCCCAACCAGCGCCGAGAATTTGCCGAAATGGTCTTGCTGATAGTCGGTCAAGCGTCAGGCAACGAGGCCTTCAGCACGCAGTTCTGGGCCGCCAGCACGGCTCTGTCAATTGCCGACGAACTTGCAGCTCAAGATGCCAGTAGGACTAGCTCACAAACCGCTTATGCACAAGCATCGCAAATGCTCCAGCAGATGCTGACCAAAGCTAAGCAGCAGCCCGACTGGATTCAAGCGCCTGAGGTTCACACTCAGCTCAAAGTATGGTACGCCAAAGCCGCAGAGGGTGCCGAGGATTTCCGCGCAGCCATTCAAGCTTATGGTGAGATACTAGATGAGAATGAAAACCTGCTGGATGTGCAGATCTGTGTGGCGCGAGCCTTGCAAAAGTCGGCAGTTGCCAATCCAGCGCGCTACGAAAGCGCTTTAAAAGGAGCGCGACCGCATCCACAGACGAAACAGAACATATTTTGGGGCTGGGGCAAGATCAGCCAAATTACCGCCAAAAAACTGGACCAGTACGCCGTCCAGTTTTTTGAGTCGCGATATCAATTGGCAAACTGTCGGATGCAATGGGCACTCAGCCATTCGGACTCGGCCGCGCGAACAGCGGAGCTGGTACGCGCCGAACGAGCCATTATTGAGACACACAGCCTATACCCGGAGCTTGGCGGCAACGCTAATCAGCAACGATTTGATGTGTTAGTCAAACAGATTCGACAGCATCTGGGCAAGCCACCAACCGGACTGACGACCGTAACCTCGACAGCACGATAGTAGCACTTGTCCCCCAAGCCCCCAAATATCCATGTACCCAAATCCGCTCGTCAGACGTGCGAACATAATAAAGGCAGATCCCATGTTTTCAAGCTGTGTCAGTCGGCAATCCGTTCTACGCTCAGCCAAGCGTTGCATGATGTGCGCGGTGGTTAGCTACTCCGCATTGGCTTACGCAGATGACCGTGTGCAGCTCAAGCAGGGTCAGGCTCTGCAAGGTAGTCTGGTCAAAATTACTCCCAATGAAGTCACCATCACCGTACGCGGCAAAGAGCAGACTCATGCATTAAAAGATGTTCGCAAGATTTCATTCGATAAGGAGCCGACGGGGTTGGATCGCGCTCGAGACCTGTTGATTGACGGCAAATATCAACAAGCTCTCGACCAGCTACGGACAGTACCGCGTGACAGTTTGCCCGACAATCCACTGTTGCAATTGGACTACGACTTCTGTCAATGGTTCTCTGAAGGCATGCGCAGTTTGTCTGGCAGTGGCGATCCAACCGCAGCCATCAAAGGACTGATGAGTTTGGACAAGGCGCAGCCCAACTCTCAGCATCGTTGGTCAATCAAGCTGTTGTTGGGTCGTTTGGCATTGTTCAAGAATGCGCACGCCAAAGCGACGGAGTATTTCACTGAACTTGCCAAATCACCAGATGACATTCACAGGGCCGCCGCCCAGTATTTTTTAGCGCGCACTCTGCTGGAACAAGGCAAAGCGACTGAAGCTCGTGCTCAACTCAAGGGACTCTTAGCTGCCAGTGCAAGTTCCCCAGAAATGGGCCGTTACAAGAGCTTAGGCAACGTCTTGCAAGCCCGCTGTGATCTGTTGGAAGGCAAAGCCCAGGAGGCCTTGCAATCACTGGACGGTTTGGCCGAGCGTGAAGACAATAGCGATTTGCAGTTGTTCGCTGAAATCAGCAACGCCCGCGGTGCCTGCTACCAACAACTCAATCAACCCCAGCGCGCTGCCTACAGTTATCTGCAGACCGACCTGTTGTTTTTTACCGATGCGCAAGCGCACGCCGAAGCCTTATACCATTTGAAAAATCTATTGACAGCCGTAGGCCAACCAGCCAAAGCCGCGCAGGCTAGCCAGCGACTTTCCAGTCAATATACCTCCAGCGTGTGGGCGAACAAACCATAGCAGCGCTCCGCCCGCGCATACCTTGGATAACATCTATTGGATATACTAGGGACTAAACTCATCGTTTCGACTGGGAGAATCTGTTTATGAAGGACTTGCTGAACCTAGTTCGGCCGTGGCTGCTGCCATTCATGCTAGTCGGTGTGCTCGTGGGTGCACCATCCGCTTCCGCGCAACAAGACGACATGGACGACCTGCTTGGTACGCCGGCCGCCACCGAGCCACCGTCGGCTGGGGACAACACCGCTGTGGCAGCTGCAGCATCCGCGCCAGCCACCGAAGGCCCGGCATCTACCAACATGCTGGTATGGACGTTTCAGGCTTTGGGCTGGATGTACACCATTATTTTCTTGGCGCTGTCGATCACGCTCGTCTTCTTGATTGTCATGAATCTGATTTCATCGCGGCGCGATAACATTTGCCCTGCCGATCTGGTGGAAGGCGTGGAACAACACCTCGCCAGTGGCAAGTCCGATTTGGCGACCGAATTGATTCGTAGCGATGGGTCGTTTTTGGGTCAGGTAGTATCGGCCGGTCTGTCGCGTTTGGACCGAGGTCACGCGGCGGCCATCGAAGCCATGCAGGAAGTCGGCGAAGAAGAGACGATGAAGCTGGAACACAACCTGGGCTACATGGCACTGATCGGTAACATTAGTCCAATGATTGGACTGTTTGGCACGGTCCAAGGAATGATTTCGGCCTTTCGCACCATCGCCGTTTCCGGGTCGACGCCAGCCGCCGGAGATTTGGCGATGGATATTTCCACCGCTCTGTTCACTACCTTGGCTGGCCTAGCCGTGGCCATTCCAGCTATTGCTATCTACAACATCCTGCGCAATCGAGTGCAACGCATGACGCTACAGGTCGGCGTGACCAGCGAAGGCATGCTACAACGATTCATCAACTGACAACGTTCCCGGTCTCATTCGATTTGCGTATGGTTAGGAGCTGACTGCGATGCGCCTTGGAAAACGCAATCACGAACCGCCGGCCGAAGCGGACTGGACGCCGATGATCGACATGACGTTCCAGTTGATCGCTTTTTTCATGGTGCTGATCAATTTTTCGCAAAGCGAACAGAATGATCGCGTCACTTTACCGGCCAGCGAGCTAGCCAAGCCAGCCGAGACCCCGCTCGAATTCCCAATCGTGGTTCACTTAACCAGTGCCGACACGGTGGAAATTGGCGGAAGCGTGGTCAACTTGGACGCACTCCGCAGTCAACTGTCAGCGGAATTAGCGCTGCTGAACTTAGAGGGCAAAACCGCGGCTGATGCCAATGTCGTGTTACGGGGTCACGCCACCATTCCAGGTGGGCGCGTACAGGAGGTTATCAAGCGGTTTCAGGATATCGGCTTCCAACGATTTGCGCTGCGAGCCAAGGAGGAGCTGCCATGAAGTTTCGAAATCGAGAACATAAAGAGAACACCCAGCTTTCGATGACGGCCATGATCGACATTGTGTTCTTGTTGCTGGTGTTTTTCGTGATGACCTTTAAGATCAGCGCTCAAGAGGGAGATTTCAATATCCGCATGCCCACGCCCGGCTCCGGCGCGGCCATGGATTCAACTCAGTTAATCATCAAACTGCGACTCAAGTCCGACGAGCACGGCCAGTTACAGGAGATCATCCTGAACGATCAGATGAGTTTCGGTACCAATTGGCAATCGCTGCGGGCCAAGATGATTGAATTGGTCGGTGATCCTAGCGGTCCGACCGCCGAGGAAGGTCCTGAAGTAGAGATCGACTTGGATTATGACCTGCATTACGTTCACGTAATCCAAGCCATCACCAGCGTAACCGGTTATCGCTCGGGTGATGACATTGTGCGCCTGGTCCAGCGAATCAAATTTGCTCCGGTGCGTCGCTAGTCCCGCCTGTCGACTGTTGATAAATTCGACCGGACCTGTTGCACCACCATCAGCGGACTCGATGCAATTACAACTCGCGGGACAGGCAGTCACATGAAACTAGGTTTCACCGTCATACCGTCTAAGCGCGGGGGTGAAACTGTCGATGTACGCGTTTAAGGCGTGACGCGTCGACTTGTGTGTAGATCTGTGTGGTTTGTATGCTGGCGTGACCGAGCAGCACTTGGATTTGCCTGAGGTCGGCCCCGCCGCCCAGCAGATGCGTTGCAAAGCTATGACGCAGCGTGTGCGGACTGACTTGCCGATGATCGATGTCCGCCCGCAACGCATACCGCTTGACCAATTCCCAAATTGCTTCACGTCGCAAGCTCCGACCGCTGCGCGACAGCAGCAGCCAAGGACAGGCATCGGCGGGACGTGCCCCCATCAATTGAGGACGTTGTTCGTTCATGTACTGCTCGATCGCAGCCCGTGCCCTGGAGCCGATGGGCACCATCCGCTGCTTGGATCCCTTGCCCTCTACCAAACAATAACCTTCCTTCAGATGAACATTGGCCAGCAGTAACCCAGAGACTTCCGATACACGGCAACCCGTAGCGTACAGCAGCTCCAGGATGCAGCGATCGCGTTGCCACAACGCATCTTGCCCACAAGGTGCGGTCAAAAAATTGTCGATGGTCGCTGCCGACAGGACTTTAGGAATTCGCTGCCACACTGTTTGGGTGTGTAGCAGTTCTGCAGGATTATCCTGAATGGCTCCTTCTAACTGAAGATATTTGTAGAAAATGCGCGTGGCTACAACACATCGCGAGATGCTGGTGGGGGCCAACTTTTGACGATGCAGCGCGGCGATGAATTGGCTGAGATCGTCCAACTGCATGCCGACCAACGAGCGGCGGGCGGACCAATCAACTAATCGCTGAATATCGCGACCATAGGCAACAACGGTGTTTTCTGCCAGATGGCACTCGCTGCGTAAGTAATGCGTAAAACGACCGGCCCAGTCGCCAGCGGCGGCGATCGGCAGGCTGGGCTTGCCTTCGGCAGCGCCGCTTCTGAGCCGCTTGAGTTTGCTAGTCATTAGGTGCGACCCTCACAGCCGATGTAACAATATGCCCCACTAGTCCGTTACCTCTGATTTCGACCAAGGACGGGCGTGGGCACGCAATTTCAGGACGCAAGTGGCCGATTAGAACTGGATGGGCTGCCAGCGTGCGGATTGAAGCGGCGGCAGACGTGATTTCGATCTTGCGGGTTATAGTGTTTCGCGCGACAGGCGTGCTTGAGCTGTACCGGCAACAGTTTTCAGAGGTGCACAAGCTGTGAGAATCTTGGTGATTGGCGGCGCCGGCTATGTTGGCTCGCATACCGTGCGCAAGCTGCTGCGAAGCGGCCATGAAGTATGGGTTTACGACAATCTTTCGCGCGGACATGCTGCCAGCATCCCCGCCGAATGTTTGATCGTCGGCGAACTAGCGGATCGGCGGTTGTTACAGCAAACCATGAGCGATTATGGTATCGAAGCGGTCATGCACTTTGCGGCTTACACCTTGGTAGGCGAGTCGGTTACACAACCCGCCATGTACTACCAAAACAATGTGGTAGCTTCGTTGGAGTTACTGGAAGCCATGCGCGCCAGCGGTGTGTGGCGCATTGTGTTCTCCAGTACGACGGCAACCTATGGACAACCGGAGCGCATTCCCATCTCAGAATCCACACCACAGTTGCCGATTAACCCCTACGGCTTTACCAAACTGGTGATGGAACGTGCACTCACCGACTATACGACGGCCTACGGATTAGGGGTTGCCATTCTGCGGTACTTCAACGCGGCTGGTGCCAGTCCCGACGGGGACATTGGCGAAGACCATCAACCTGAAAGCCATCTGATCCCACTGGTATTGCAAACCGCCCTGGGACAACGCGAAAACATTGCCATCTTCGGTACCGACTACCCAACTCCCGATGGCACTTGCATTCGCGACTATATCCATGTGGAAGATTTGGCCGACGCGCATTTGCGAGCCCTGGGACTACTGGAACCTGGTAGTCATTTGCAGTTAAACTTGGGAACAGGACTCGGCCACAGCGTGTTGGAAGTTGTTCAGGCTTGTCGCCGCATAACGGGTCATCCGATCCCAACGGTGGTGCAAGCTCGACGCCCCGGCGACTCGGCCAAGCTGGTTGCGGATAGCAGTCTAGCGCAGCGCGTGCTCGGGTGGACCCCGCATTATGTCTCGATCGAGTCCATTGTGGAAACGGCATGGCGCTGGCACCGCCAGTTTCCCAGAGGATATAACGGAGAGCGAAGCCGTCAACAGTCATCGTGGGTGGCGACGCGCTAAACTCGCTGTGGCTTGGCGGTATCATGCAAGAGATCATTATCGAGAAGCCGTATCAGTTCGTGCCGCCCCATCGCGGCAATCTGATACCTTTTTTGCTACAGAGATTCCGCATCGTTGACTTCTATCTCCAGCGCTATGAAGGCATCTGCTCCTACGAGGTTCGCGGCATCGACCATTTGAAGGAATCGCTGCGCCAACAGTCGGGCATTCTGCTGACTCCCAATCATTGTCGATACGCCGATCCGTTGGCGATGGCCTGGGTGCTGCGTCCACTAGGCGTTTATCCGTTTGCGATGGCCAGTTGGCACCTGTTCAATCAAAAGTGGTGGCAGTCGTTGGCTATTCGGCTGTGCGGTGGCTTCAGTGTCAATCGCGAAGGCATCGACCGACAAGCGTTGGACATGGCGATTAATACAATCGTCGATGGCCAGCGACCTCTGGTGCTGTTCCCGGAAGGAACCGTATTTCGCAGCAATGATCGCCTGCAGCCTTTGTTGGACGGCGTGACTTTTATCGCCCGCACGGCAGCAAAACGCCGAGCCAAGTTGAGCAAACCACCCACACTCATACATCCGATTGCCATTAAGTACCTGTTCCGTGGCGATGTCATCGAGTCGATCACGCCTGTGGTCGAGGAAATCGAAAGCCGGTTTGGATGGTACCTTCCAGGGTGTCGTCAGTCGTCGATGGTCCAACGCGTTCGCAAGCTGAGCGATGCGTTCCTGGCGACCAAGGAATTAGAACACCTCGGTCAGGTGTATCCGGGCGATGTCGCTCAACGACGCCAACATTTGATCGAGCACTTGTTGGGATCTGTCGAACGTCGCTGGTTGCGACGCGAGGTACTTGAACAAGAGATTATCCCGCGCATTAAAACTTTGCGGTTGATCATGGTCCCGGAACTGTTGGAGGCGCGTAGTGACCTCCGAAAACAGACAATTCGTGACGACCTGAATCGGATTTACGTGGCGCAGCAAATCGCATCGTATCCCGCAGACTACTTAGACGCGCCCGTCACGAATACTCGTTTACTGGAAACGGTCGAGCAATTGGAAGAAGATTTGTGGGACAAAGCTCGCATTCACCGGCCACTTCACGCCATTTTGCAGATTGGCCAAGCTATTGAGGTGCCGCCCAGTCGAGAGCCTAAGGAAGCTGGCGACCCGCTGCTGCAGCAGCTGGACCTCCAATTGCGCAGCCTGCTTGGCCAATTGGCCGACGAATCTCAGACATTAGATACTGGAATTTGAATGACTGGGCAGGTCTCGATTTCAGCGGCAGAATTTGTGACCATCGCTTCTTCTGCAGAAGCTGGCGGCAGTGACGGATTGGTATCCGGCCCGGTTATTATTTCATGGGCCTTCTGCAAAGCCAATTGCAGCGACAAGAGCTGATTCTGCAGCGTGTTGGTGGGAGCGATCAGGTCATGCCAATAATCATCGGTGCGCAAGACCATAGGTGTACAATTGGGCACTTCGATCAACCGCGTTAACTGCTGACGAAGCCGATAGACGGGGCCCACAAACTGATTGCTCAAGCGGACCACATCGAATAGCACCAATGGCAGCAGCAACACCACACTAGGCAGCCATACACCTACCGAAGAAACCCAAGCTCCCAGATGTTGCACATAGCTCCAATCGGGATGATCGAAGTACTGCGACACCGCGATGGCTACGCCAAAATAGAGCGTTGTTGCGAACCAGTAGATGAGCACGCGTCCGACCAAAACGCCTTGAACGCGGTTGTCAATCCACAGGATACGTCGATAGGCCATGGTGCATTATCCCTATCGGTTCAGGTCGTCAGCATGAGAAGGAAGCTGTGGCTTGAAGTCGGTTACTCGGTATTAGTTGCCCATCGCACCGTCAATGGCTTCACGAGTTCGTTGGAAGCTTTGTTCGGTGGCCTGTGTCATGGTTTGAACCGAAGCTATGCAGACTGCGACGATCAAGGCCAGCATGATGGCGTACTCGACGGTCGTTGGACCGTCTTCATCGCGCCAAAGTCGAATTAGTCCCTGACTGTACTTCACGATCATCACCCTAGTTTGTCGACACCAGAATTTGAACTATTTGCATGAGGTTGTCTGTTCGCTGGAGACCAACGCAAACCTCGTATAAAGGCTAGCTCGCTCCTCGGCCAATGCTGAGTCGATGGTCAAAATTTGTAATCTGGCGCGTCTAAGCTGCCATAGGAGTCGCTATAATCTGTGCCACCGCTACGACCCTAACCCACTCAGCGGCTCCCATCACCCGTGGGGACCGACCATGATCACTTTTTCTCAAATTGGACGGCGCACGGCAATGTTTGGACCCATCCTAGCCCGCGAGTGGCTAGTTGCACCGCGCCGTCTAAGGTTTTACGTGCAGCGTGTTGTCTTTATCTGGGCGCTCTTTAGTATTGTCTGCACCACTTGGGCACTACTGGCCGGGATGCAATCGGTACAGGATGTGGGAGATATGGCTCGCTTTGGGGTATTAGTCGTTCAGATTGTGGTGCCCATCGAATTGGCTGTGGCCATGTTCTTAACGGCGGTTGCTGCCGTCAGCAATGTAGCCCAGGAAAAGGACCGGCGGACGCTAGTGCTGTTACTGTTAACGCGACTGTCCAATGCGCAGGTCGTTTTGGGTAAACTTACGGCTAGCCTGTTGAGCCCTATCAGCTTGATCTTCTGCTCGGTGCCGTTGTTATTGATGGTTACTTTGATGGGTGGGTTGAGCCCACAGCAAGTAGGCTTGGCCACCGCTGTTATGGTCGTCAGTAGCCTGTGGTGCGGAGCGCTGGCCAATTTAATTGCCTTTTGGCGAGATAAGACGTTTCAGAGTTTAGCCATCGCTGTGCTGGCTGTTGCCGGCTGGCTGGTGTTGTGCGAAGTTCTGGCTGCAGGTGCTATCCCGGCCGTCGATTCTAGATGGGCCGAGTTGCTCAGCCCGTTCCGCAGCCTGCGGAGTGTCTGTCAACCGATTAGCGACTACGATTGGCTACAAATTCCCGGTGGAGTCGCGGCAGGCTATTGCCTACTGGGAATGACGGCCGCAGGTTTGTTTAGTTTGACGGCAATCGCCAGGCTCCGAGCCTGGAATCCGTCGGACCAAGTTCGCCCGCGACAGCCGGACCCAGACGACGACCTGACTGTGGATCGCGCACAACTCGGCACGTCTGTGGTGACTTGGAAGGCGCGAGCTCCGCGACCGATGTGGCATAACCCAATCTTATGGCGCGAGACGCGCACCTGGGCCTACGGTCGCAAACTGGTCCTGATTCGATTGGCTTATCTCGCTGGATTTGCAATAGCGCTAGTGGCCATCTCCTGGTCTGTCACCAGCGGGTTGGCCCTGCAGCGAAGTCGTTTGGCCGAAGAACTGCTGCCCGTGGCAGCCAAGATATTAGTACCATTTTTTGTGGTCTCACTGGTGATGCTCAACGCACTAGCGGTCAACTCGATCACCAACGAGCGCGATGGTCAGGCGCTGGACCTGCTGCTGACAACCAATATCACTCCTGCGCAGTTCATGACCGGCAAGATATTGGGGGTGCTATACGTCGGCAAAGAAATGGTACTGCTGCCGGGAGCGTTAGCCTGTTACTTGTGGTGGCAGGCTGGCATCAGTACTTCAAATCTTAGCCTAACACTGACTGGCGGATTTATACTGAATATATTTGCGGTCATGCTGGGAATTCATTGTGGCATGATCTATGCTCGCTCGCGAACGGCCATTGGTACCAGCCTTGGTACGCTGTTCTTTCTCTTTCTTGGCATTGCCACCTGCATGATGATCATGATGAGTTTTCGTGGTTCCTTTGCCCGGCAATTGCCGCCTTTCTTGGCGATCATTGTCGGCGGTGGTACCGGTTTATTCGTGGCTATGGGCAGCCGTAATCCAAGCCCCGCCATCGCGCTGGCTGCATTTGCTTTGCCGTTCTTGACTTTTTTTGCGATCACCAGTTTTATACTGCGTGGCCAGGAACTGACGGTGTTCTTGGTACTGGCTGCGGCATACGGATTTGCTACGCTGGCCATGCTAGTTCCAGCCCTTAGCGAGTTTGATTTTGCAATGGGTCGCTCGCGTTCGGTTGACGACGAGGAATAAGGCTCGATGCCACTCGAGAACATTTTCTATCTTGGTGCGGCCCTGATTTTGGTCATGGTCAGCGGCTTTTTTTCTGGCTCGGAAGCCGCTTACTTTTCCCTGACGGCCTCCCAGCGCCATGGTTTGGCCAAGAGTAAGGTTGCCACAGATCGACTGGCCTTCAGTTTAGTATCCCAATCCGAACGACTATTGATGACGATATTGTTCTGGAATCTGGTCATCAACGTCACCTACTTCTCGATGGTCTCAAAGTTTACTTTGTCGTTGGATCAACATGATTCAGACAGCAGTTCGCACATTGCCCTGATTACATTTGGAGCATTGTTGTTCGTCATTTTGTTCGGCGAATTCTTCCCCAAAAGCATCGGGTTGATGTACCCGCTACGACTGGTTCGGCTAGCTGCGATACCGCTGGCCATAGCCGTCCGCACCATCGCTTGGTTGTTGCCGGTCATGGAGTTTATTACTGAATTCTCACGGCGTCTGGTATGGCCCGGGATGCAGCCCGAACCCTACTTATCGGCTGCCGACTTGACACGCGTGGTGGAACTGTCGGCCAGCGAGGATGAATTGGTTGAGGCCGAGAGCCAAGTCTTGCAAAATATCATTCAGCTGAACGAGGTTCGAGTCGAGGAGTGGATGCGGCCGCGGGCTGAATTTTCAGCGCATACTTCGCATCTGACGTGGCAGCAACTCACCCCACAATCTGCCAGCGGGGGATATCTACTAATTACTAAAGACCATGGACAGATCATGGGTTACATCGATCTGCGTCAGGTGCCTCCCCGCGATTTTTCGAATCTGGCTGCCCAGCAAAAGGCGGTGGTTGTAGTGCCCTGGTGCGCGACGATTGCCGACGCGCTACAGCGATTGTGCGACACCAACCGTCGTGTGGCTGCGGTCGTAAACGAATATGGGGAGTCGGTGGGCGTCTTGACCTGGGAGGACATTTTCGATGCTATCCTGCAATTACAACGCGGGCGCTCGCATCGCGAGCTGGCTCGAGCAGAAATCCGCAAGCTAGCTGACGACCGCTGGTTAGCAACCGGCCTGACCAAAGTGCGGCGACTGGAACGTGCGATGGGACAGCCGATCCCAGATACAGACAACCTGACAGTGGGCGGCATTGTGCAACAACATCTGCGTCGCTTACCAGAAGTTGGCGACGTATGCCAAGTCGGCGCGCTGCGGTTGGAAGTCATCGAAGCCGGCATGCGCGGTGAGCTGCTGATTGCAATTAACGTCGTCGCCGACCAGGAGACGCCGCCATGATGATCGTTTTGTTGTTATTATTCGGTCTAGCACTGAGCGCGTTTTTTAGTGGCAGCGAAACCGGGTTCTTTCGTGTTACTCGCGTGCGGCTGGTGATGGATGCGCTGGACGGCAATTGGATTTCGCGGGTTCTGTTGTGGCTGGCAAATCATACCACCGTCGTTGTAGCTACGGTGCTGATCGGTAACAACCTGGCTAATTATTCACTGTCGTTGGGATTGGTAATCCTCGGAGGTCAACTGTTTACTGAACAGCCCTCGCTCCAAGCCATTGTGCCGGTGCTGGCCGCGCCGGTGATCTTTGCGTATGGCGAACTGCTCCCCAAATACCTATTCTACCAAGCGCCCTATCGACTGCTGCGGTTCGGTGCACCACTCATGCTGCTGTGTTCCATCCTGTTCTTGCCGATGTCGATCTTTGTGTTCGCCTACGAGGCCATTTGGCGACGCTTTGCTGGTCAGTCCGTAACCAAAGCCGATCTCGCTCTCCGGCGTCAAGACATTCAGAGAACCTTGGCCGAGAGCCAGGATGCGGGAGTGGTGGCGGCAATTCAGCGCGAATTGAGCCAGAATCTGTTCACCTTCGGTTCACGTCCAGTAAGACAGTACACCATTCCCCTGCGAGCCATCCCGCTGATGGAAACCACGACTACGCGGCCACAAGCCTTGGCGGCAGCCGTCAGAACCAACAGTCCCATCGTCGGCATCACACGCGAAGGCAATTTAGTGGGCTGCTGTCTGGCCGCCGAAGTGCGCGCCGATTTGAATAACTCCAGCCTGCCGTTGCTGCCGATCTGTCAAGTTCGCGCTACGGATTCTAGCATTCTGGTGCTCACTCGCCTGCAAGCCATGCACGCACCCCTGGCTCAAGTAATCGACCCCACCGGTCGCGCAATCGGCGTAGTCCTGCGAGAAAGGCTAACGTCGCTGCTGGTCAGCGATTAGCGCATTTTCGCTGTCGTGGCTAGAGGCTGTCCGGTATGGGGATGCGTGTGGGCATTGGCAGTATATTTTGGAAAAAAATCGCCTTGAATAACCGTACACTGATTTCGTAGGGTGGGGCATGCGGGGCCAGTGCTATTGGTTACTGCAACTGGACAACCTATTTACAAACGACAGCACGTTGGCGAAAGAACTTGGACTCAAGGCAAGAGCCAAGGCAGCCGATCTGGCATCACCATCAAATTGGACGGCTAACCCAGTTCCGCATATTCATATTGCTGATGCGGGCAGAGGTGGCCATATTCCTGTAATGATTGGAGTGCTGCCGCGATGAGTGAAGAAAATTTGGAATTGATTGTCGAGTCCCTTAAAAAGCACTCCAGCGGAACAGTCGATGGAAAGTGCATGTCTAATTTCGCTCACGTGTGCCTGCAATTGCGAAATGGAGTACAAGTCAATTTAGATTCCAGTTTCGGAGATTACTAATCCATTCGAGCAATTGAACCACCCCTTTCAAGCTGTCATTAGCGAGAACTGGGGTTGGAGAGATTACCGCAACACTGTCAAAATGCCCAGAGTGTTGCAGGTTGGGATGAATGCTCGGTGATTAAGATTTAAAAGAACAGAATCCAACGGCAACATGTAGAGTGACTGCGGAAGCACTGCGTACCAAGGAGGAACTAGCCATGTCGTTCGATAGCGTGTTGTCACGGTTTGCAGACCAAGCGCCTGTGGCCACGATGGTTCGGGCTGCAATGGCCAACATATTATCGCCACGGGAACTGGATAAGATTTTTGAAGAGAGCCGGCAGCGGCAATATGAAGACAGGCTGCTATTTTCCAGTGTGGTTGGCCTGCTGACACTGGCGGTAACTAAAACGCAGCCATCGCTGCATGCGGCATATCAATCACAGCGAGAAGAGCTGGGGGTATCGGTAGCCGCGTTGTATGACAAGCTGTCGGGAGTGGAGCTTACAGTAACACGTGAATTGGTAAGGCGCACGGCCCAGCGGATGTCAGCGGTCATCGACGCGTTGGGCGAGACCAGAAGACCGGTGCTCCAGGGGTATAGCACATTGTATCTGGATGGCAGCCATCTAGGGGCTACCGAGCACCGGCTCAAACCGACGCGGAGCGTGCGTGGCGGACCGCTGCCGGGATTAGGCTTAGTCGTACTGGATGGAGACCGAAGGATCATCAGCGATTTCTTGCCATGCGTCGACGGACAGGCACAAGAGCGCAGCCTGATGTTGGACTGGATCGACCTGCTGGCCGAAGACCAGTTGTGGATAGCCGACCGTAATTTCTGTACCAAACAGATGATCTTCGAGTGCCATAGAAACAAAGCCAGTTTTTTGTTGCGGCATCACGGAGGATTAGCCTGCCGAGCTGAAGGGCCAGAGTGCGAGATAGCCAGATGCGCAACTGGCACGGTACAGGAGCAAACGGTCAGCGTGGAGGGAGACACGCTAGGTGCGGTCACGCTACGGCGGATTACGATCAAGCTAGACAAGCCGACAACCGATGGCACCCAGGAGATTTGTCTACTGACGAATCTGCCTACGGAGGTTTCAGCGTCCAAGTGCGCAGACCTGTATCATACCCGGTGGGACATCGAAGCGGCCTTCGGAGAGATTGCTTCATCGCTACGCGGGGAGATCGACACGCTGTGCTATCCGGCGGCCGCGTTGTTGGGTTACGCCATAGGACTGGTAACGTACAACTTGCTGGCCGTGGCCCAAGCAGCCATGAGTGTGGTGCATGGTCGCCAGATGGTTGAGGAGAATGTATCGAGTTACCATATGGCCAACGAAGTGGCCACGACCTGGACGGGATTAGAGATAGCGATACCAGACAGCCAATGGCAAGCTCGCTTTGCGAAACTTGATGCAGCTCAGTTGGCGCACAAGCTACTTGCACTTGCGCACAAGACACAGCTGCGTCGGTATCAGAAGCATCGACGGGGACCAAAGAAACCTACCCCCAAACGCCAAGGCACTCAGCCCCATGTCAGTACCGCTCGACTGCTTGCTCAACAGAACTAACACCTTGAAAGGGATGGTGTAGTATGTCTATGGCTATGCAAGGTCAACGTCTAAGAAGCATCCTTTCTAACTTTCTCAGTGTTTCAGTTATATTCTTGCTTTTTGCTATGCTGCCGACCGATCGGCTATTGAGCCAGGAGGGGATGGTAAATGCGCAACAACAAGCTCGTCTAATTGAGGCAATGAAGCAATTAGAGAAAATGTCGCGAGTAACGTCAGGTCGTGGGAAGTTTCGGTTCGAGAATCGTTTTTCCAACCCGAAGCGTGAGGAGCTACTAAGACTCTACGAAATTGCGGTGCTAGGCGGTAGTCACATAAAGTCGCTCGAACAGTCTGTGGAAAAGTCAGCAGTAACGGGCGTTGAGACGCTGAGAGTCATGAATCCGGATTATTGCTTTGTACTCACGCGTGCTAATGGTGGTCCATACTCAATAATGGATGTCCAAAAATACGGTCGAAGTGAATTAGATGACCGAGAGATCGCGATTCGTAAAGCTGAGGCCAGTACTATTTTTTGGGCTTATGTGTTCTATGGTAGGCCTGTTTGGGAGTTGTTGAGGCATCCGGACTGCAAGTTGTTGAGCATTGAGTCGTCGTTAACCACGACAGGGCAGGAAATGGTGCGCGTCGATTTTGAATTTGCGCCTCAAGAAAAGAAATTTCTAGCTGTAGACTTTGGGATTAAGGATGGTTACATCGTTTTCTCTCCAGATGATGGTTGGAAGATGGTAAGGTATTGCAGAGGTTATTGTCACGGACAGGATCCGAATACTCCAACTGACCCTAGAGTAACAAAAGCGACGGCTGAAGATTCCCCTTCAGATCAATTGGCGTTTTGCAAATTAGGTGTTATCGAGTGCCCTGCTGCCAAGCCTCCGAATGAGGGCGAAAACCACTTGATTTGCACCCAATCAAGCTATACCCCTGTACCAAAAGAGGAGTTTTATCTTAGCCACTACGGGTTTCCCGAGCCAAACTTTGGATCGAAGCGATACTGGCTGTGGATGTTGGGAGGATTGATTGGTGGAATTGCGTGCATCGTCGCGTCAAGGCGGTTGTTGAAACGGTAGAGGGACATGTCTGAATCTGCGAATGAATGGTGCCACCCATATACTGTTGTTCCTGGCCGATCTGACGCGCAGCCAGAGCTGGTCGCGGGATGCACAGGGCAATTGGACCGCGTTAACCAATGAAGATGGCGACGCGCAGAGTCGCACACACAACGCGCAGAACCAGATAACGCAGGTTGGCTCGGCAACGCTCAGCTACGATGCTGCTGGCAACATGACTACCGACGAGCAAGGTCGAACGCTGGTGTATGACGCCTGGAATCGCTTGGCGCGCGTGCAGAACGGCTCTACCACTGTTTCACAGTACCAATATGACGGACTGAAGCGACGGATTGTCGAGCAGCAGGGCGCGCAGACGCCGCGCGTGCTGTACTACTCGGCCAACTGGCAAGTGCTTGAAGAGCGCCAAAGCGGCCCTGCGGTGGCCTCGCATGTCTGGAGCCCCGTCTACGTCGATGCACTGGTCGCCAGCGACCGCGACGCCGACGGCAACACTGGCAATGGCCTGGAGCAGCGACTCTACGCGCTGCACGACGCCAACTTCAATGTCACGGCGCTGTTGGGCACCGCTGGAGCCATTGTCGAACGTTATTATTATGAAGCCTACGGCCGCGCCACCGCCCTGAGCCCCGACTTCGTGCCGCTGGCTACTGGCCAGAGTGCCTACAACTGGCGCTACCTGCATCAAGGCGGGCAGCTCGACGCAGCCACCGGCCTGTACCACTTCCGCCACCGCGACCTCTCCACATCCCTCGGCCGCTGGCTGAACCTCGATCCGATCGGGTACCAGGGGAGTAAGTGGAACTTGTATGAGTATGTGGAGGGGAGACCGACTCGTTCGCTTGATCCAACTGGCGAATCCTCGATCCTATTCCCGCCGTTGATTCCTGATGATCCACCTGGAAAACCGAAGATTCCGTATCTCGACATTCTGAAAGATATTATCCCAAACACAAAAAAGAATGGGAGGACGATATCAAAAGGAAGTGGGATGACATAAAACCAAAGAACCCGTTCAAGCCACTGCCTGATCCGAAAACTCCGGACAAGAAAAATCGCTGGATGCCCGACATGGATTTCGATTTCGACCTTGATGGAGACAGCCTTCCGCGATGTAGATTTCGATTTCAATGGACGATTTAGAGGTTGAAACAGATGAGATGCAAATCCAAATAGACGAGAAAAATCTGCAATTGACTGCACTGTGCGATGCAGTATCGTGCCACGGTACGTTTATAGATGGCAGGTGAATGGAGTGCGCGGTGTTGCTGACTGCTACGGTGCAATCGTGCACCACTGAGCGCCTTGTTCTTGGGGACAAATGATGGAATTGTACAGTGGGATTGGCCACGTTAGACACAATATCTGTGCCGGGATGCTCTTGGTGCTTACCCTTCAGTTAAGCGCGCCGGGACAAGAAGCTACTAGTCGGCTATCAGTACCTATTTTGCTCCAAGCACAATCTCATAGCTTGGACATGATTCGAGTTTCGGTCAAGGTTGGACCGCTCAGCGGCTATGCGGCAGTGGATACAGGCTCTAGCCACAACGCATTAGATGAAAGCGTTTTCGCGCTGATGTTGGAGCACTCTGCGAAGGCGAAGCGTCGCTTCGAGCAGACAAGTAGCCGGGATATCAAAGACATCGTTGTCAAATCGCTTGTGGTGGAGATTGATCAACAGCCACTATCGATAGAGCGGGTTAAGGTTATTGATATATCACGACTATCGCGGGTCGTCGGCGGACCTGTTTTAGCAATTCTCGGTATACCATTTCTGCGCGATGGGGTTCTGGAGTATGATTCCGAAACCAAGACTTTTTCGCTTCAACCTAACGCAACTCATGAGAGTTATGAGTTCCGGCAATCGTTTGTTTTTGACGCTTATGGCACACCGCAGACAGATGACTCGCCAATCGCGGAGCTCTTGAATTCCAAGTTTCTTATTGATACTGGTTGTAACACAGCTCTCACACTCACCCCCCAGACGTTTGAATCTGCGATCGCAAGAGGACTGGTCAAGCGCTTCGCAAAAGATGTAACGGTGGTCTCTGTAGAATCAACGAAAGCAATGCAGAGTGGCTTGCTGTCTACAGCCAGCGTTTGGGGAGCGAAATTTACGGAAGTTCCCGTAACCGTAAGCGACGAAAATGCGATTGGGCTGGCCTTACTGAGACAATTTGATTTCCAATTAGACTTCCTAAACCAGGTTCTGTACGCCAGGCCCGGTGCCTCTTGTCCAATTTGTCTTATGGCAGATCGAAGCGGTTTGTCACTCGAAGCAATCAACAGCGGCGTATCTGTTTTAGCCACGCGCGATCTCGATTCAACTTCAGAATCAAGGGTAAGATCAAACGATCTACTGTTGAGCGTCGATAATAGGTTGGTAACTGATCGGGACTTGCTCAATTTGAGACAGCTATTCAGGGAATCTAGTTGCGACTGGCTTCCAGTTAGGGTAGCACGAAACGGCGTGGAACTGGAGGCTGTTATAAGGCTAGCCAATCCCGACCTTAGATAGATACCTCGTGAGGTGCGTACAGGTCATGCGATTTTATAACGCCGGCTCCCCCTGGGGACACAGCAATCTGTCGGGGGGCAGGTGGATTGCGAGAGTGATGTGGTGGGTTTGGAGGAAAAGGGCAAACGGCCCGATAAATAATCGTTAGTTTGTTCGTTGCTGCTTCGCTGCAACGCAATATTGCCCAAGTACGGCTTCCAGAAATTGGAATTCAGCTAAGAGCAAGAAGCCCCAGCGATCCGCCGGGCAAGCCGGGAGCGCGATTTGTTTGCGCCAACAGGAATCTGTGAAGTGAGTCGGCTGTGTAGCTGGAAGCCGAACGATCCGCTGAGCGTGACAGCGGCGGGATTTTTTTGAACAGGCGGGTTGGGGGTCGACTCCCAAGTGAAGTATTCGAATCGTTGCTGGCGCGAGGGTGAACATTTGATGGCACTTCCCTGAGCCCTCGAAGGAAGTGCAGGCTGGACTTGGCCAGCCCCCGTATCTGCCTATGCTTCAGCTCTTGCTGTAGCCCAGCGCGTGAATGACATCCAACATCTCTTCAAACGTGATGAAGCGGCGGCGATTTTGGAGTTTGTAACTATCAATGGCTTCTGCCAACTCCCGAGCTGCGGGCGACAGCCCAATGTGCGAATTGCCAAACTGCCGACGTTCGACTGCGCCAGACGTCGAAGGTCCACTCTGTCGACGATCCGCAAATGGAGCTTGGGCTCGATCTTCTACCTGTTCAGACATCGCACTCTCTCCCATCATAGAAAACGTCTCAGTCAGCCAACCTCAACCTATGACTGGCTGCTCTTGTAGCCACTGCCGCTAAGGCGGCAGGATGGCAGCTTGGCAAGCTAGCCTGCGGCTCATCTACGCCTTCCCAGTATCAGCCGTCGCCAAGACGGTGGCAAATTGACCGCAGCAACTGAACTCTAGCTTGCAAATTGCCAGTCGGCAAACCGCCGACCGTTTTTTGTCTCCGACGGATAATCACCGAGCGTCATAGGCACAACTCAAGGTCTGTTAGTCTCTTGAGTCGGTTGACGGCGGCGATTGGCCTCCAGCGGGCTGACCAAAGTTGATCTGCGGCGGCGATAGCGGGCCAGATACACTAATAATTCCGGTTGTAGCAGGTGGACTTGGCGGCAGTTGACCAGCAACGATCGTACTGAATTGTTGTTCCAGCCGATCTTTCAGTTGCCGCGCCTGCTGATGATCCGGCTGCAGGTTGAGCGCTCGCCCCAGTGCCACCCGAGCTTCCGCCAACTCACCGCGCTGAGCGTGGATATCAGCCATGTTAAGAAAGAGCTGAAAATCTTGAGTACCCGCTCGCGAAGCGGCTTCGCGCCAACACAGCTTAGCCGCATCGGATTGACCCAAGCTCGCCAAGGCTTGACCTTTAAGCATCCAGGCTGCAGCCGATTGATATTCGGCGGACTGTGCGTCGCTCATGCGTTCCAGCGTCGCTAAGGAGCGCTGAGGCTTTCCCAAGCGCTGATAGACTTCAGCCACTGCCAGTTGTACCGGGGGATTGTTGGGCTTGGCCATCAAGGCGCGTTGATAACAGTCAATGGCCTGCTGCCACTGCTGGTGATGTTCGGCTACACGACCTCGCAATTGCCAAGCACCTGCGTGTTGTCGATTGCTGGCCAAAGCCAAATCCGCCTGTTTCAGTGCTTCCTCTGGGCGCCCAGCTTGCAAGTGCATTTCTCCCAGGCGCACCAGCAAGTCAGGATTATTGCCGCTCAATTTGACCGCTTGCTGGAGGTGATCGGCAGCTTGTTGGCAATTGCCCTTCTGCCATTGGACCTCGGCCATGCCCCAGTGCGCACGTTCGTCTGCGGGGCAACGCCGCAAAGCTTCGGCAAACAGCGTTTCGGCATCGGTGTTTTTCTTCAGCTGCAGTGCATCGGCACCTCGAAGCGAGAATTGCCTGGCTTCAGCCACACTGGCATCGCGTTGATTTCGCCTGAGGCTACTGCATCCCTGGGCGGACACGACGACGAGCACTAGGAATATTGTTGGCCGACATCGCCATCGGCCGTCTGGCCGAGGCCTGACATTTGACGAATTGCCGGACGCGCATTTCATGATTCTTACCTGAGACGATCAGTTCGAGCAGTCTCAGCCGACCGGCGGCTGACGAGTGCACGGGGCTGGAGGGCACGGGGCTGGCTGGACTTTGTAGACGACAGTACCATAGTGACAATCGACAACGGAATAGCTATTACCTGGCTAGCATTGCCTAGGGCTCGGTTGACGGCCGGAATACTCCTGGCGATTTGGGAATCTCTAACCTTTTTCAGTGCCATTTTGGCTCGCGTGTCATGCCTGGTAGCTATCGCTGGAACAGCTTGAATGTCCGGTATCCAGAGAATTGGACGCTCGAGGAAGACGAAGATTCGGGCAGCCTGACGATTCACAGCCCGTCCGGGGCGTTCCTCAGCCTGTCGCAACCGACGGACATCCAATCGGCCCTGGATACCGCGCGCCACAGTATGGAAGGCGAATATGATGAGGTCGAAACGGAAAACGTCTCGCGTATCGTGGGCCAAGCCTTGTTAGAAGGCGTCACTCAGCGGTTTTTCTACCTGGACCTGATTATCGTTTGCCATCTGCTCAAGCTGGAATGTGAAGAGCCGGATTTTCGCCCGTTGTTGGTGCAAATTCAGGGGGAAGATCGTGACTTAGAACGTCAACTCAATGTATTTGACGCAATCTTGATTGGCCTGACCCAGGACGCTTGCCCGTCGCCATCGAATCAGTAAACTTCCTCACCGCACCCTAACCAACATCACTCAGCTCCCAAATCTCATGGGTTGCACGAAATTCAGCAACCAAATCCATTGACGAGGCAACTATGAATCCACAACGCAAGGGCTCCGATTACGCCGGGCTGTCAGTCGCCATCATTACTCCGCTCAAGGACAACGTGCTGGATGTGGCCCGGCTGCGCGAACAAGTCGAATTCCAGATTCAAGCCGGGACCACCTGCCTAGTTCCTGTGGGAACGACGGGCGAATCGCCCACGTTGTCCCACGAAGAACATGAGCGGGTTATCAGCGAGGTCGTTCAAATCGCCGCTGGTCGGGTGAAAGTCATGGCTGGCACCGGCAGCAATTCGACCGCTGAGGCTCTACGGCTAACTCGCTGGGCGGCCAAGGAAGGCGCAGACGCTTCACTGCAGGTAGCTCCCTACTACAACAAGCCGACACAGGAGGGTTTCTACCAGCACTTCAAGGCGATAGCCGAAGATGTCGATCTGCCGATCTGCGTGTACAACATCCCCGGCAGGACCGGCAAGAATATTGAACCTGAAACGATCGCGCGCTTAGCGCAATTGGCCAACATCACCATGGTCAAAGAGGCCACCGGGTCGCTCGATCAATGCTCACAGATTTTGAACACGACCAATCTGACAGTGCTGAGCGGCGATGATAGTTTGACTCTGCCAATGATGAGTGTGGGAGCTGAGGGCGCGATTTCGGTAGTTGGCAACATTGTTCCTGAAGATGTCATCGCCATGATCGGTGCTGCCCTGGCCAACGATCTGGCCGAAGCCCGCCGCTGGCATCATAAACTGTTTCCGCTGTGCCGCGATATGCTGGGGCTCAGCACCAATCCCATCCCAGTCAAATCGGCCATGCGCTTGCTGGGTCGCGACACAGGACAACTTCGCCTACCCATGACGCAGCTCAATCAAGCTGAAGAAGGTCGACTGCGGACGACACTTTCTGAATACGGCTTGCTGTAGGCTCTTGACCGATTGCTGTAAGGTGGCCGCCACTGGGAAATACCTGTGGTCACCAACACGCCGATTTTTCCTGTCTCAGCGCTCCAGGCAAGCGCAGCCAAAGAGCCCAGTGTATTGCCAGCATTAACCTAATTGATGCCCGGTTGGCAAAAGATTTTCCTATTAAGTGAACTTTACGCTTGAGCCTGTCCGAATGATTCAGATATAAGCCGGGAGCGCCATTAAAGGCGGTCAAACGTGTGCATGCGGTGGAGTGCGTTTTCGTCAAAGGATTGATGAAATGAGTTCGCGTCATAACCAATTCAGTGTGGGAATGATTCTGCTGCTGTGCAGCATACAGGTCTGCTCTGTCGGATGCCGCAGCGGTGCATCATGGAGGTCGCCTTCAACTTGGTTTGCCAGTCGGGCGCCTGATCCGACGGTAATTGCCGGACGCACAGATGCTCCGCAGTTGCCTACCAGCCCTGCTGAAAAATATACGCCAATGGCCATCATGGGCAGCGGTTCATCAGCGACCGCATCGACGGCGTCTCAGGCAACCACCGCGTATCCCGCCGCAACCGGCGGACTGGCCGCGCAGGCTAACGGCTACCAAACCGGTCCTTACAGCCTGACGAATACGCCTGCCAACCCTTCGCAGCCAGTGGGCGGATTTGGCGCTCCGCTCAACGCAACTCTAGCCTCCAATCCAACCAACACACCCGTCCAGCCGGCCAACACGAGCACTAGCGGATCGTTTCCCAGCCCCTACGGCGGAAGCTACTCCGGCGTAAGTCATGCGCAAACTGCGCTGCCCAATACATCTGCAGTCGGCAACGCACAATCGGCCCCGTACAGCACATCGCCGACCAACCTGCCGCAGAACAGTCCTATTGGCTACCCCGCCCTTTCAGGCAGCGGCAGCATGGCAGCTGCCGCCAGCACCGTCAGTGGGCCGGTCAGCCCTTCGTCAGGAAACGTGCCAGCTGTGTCCTATCCGAACGCCAGCTCAACCGGCAATGGTTATCCGTACACTTCGCCAAATTCGAATACCCTAAATGGAGGAGTGGTTCCTGCTGCTAGCGCCTATCAATCGGGAACCCCCACCGGTACTTTCGCTCCCGGCACGACTGGACGGACCACTTCTTATAATTTTGCGCCGGGTGCAACAACCGGAACGAGCGCTCCTGCTCAATCTGGAATCAATTTGCCGCCCAATACAGCTACTGGCAATGGACAGTTGATGCGCTAGGCTCGTTGGCCAGCAACACGCCCCTACTTGCAGTGAGAATCTTCACTCGCTGCATGGCGATGACGGATTTCGACCGACGCTAGTTACTCGGCGTCATCCCACACGATCATGGCTGCGTCAAACACCGGACCTTCGACGCAAGTGCGCTGATAGTCCCACTGGCTCGGCGAGCCGACTTTGGCAACACAAGTAAAGCAGATGCCAATTCCACAAGCCATGGGGGTCTCCAGCGAAACCTGGCAGTCCGCTCCCCGCTGACTGGCGATCCGCGCTACGGCTTGCATCATCGGTTCCGGACCGCAACACACCAAGCGCGTGCGACTGAGGTCCGAGGTCTGGTCGAGCAGGCCAGTCAGCACTTCGGTTACGCGCTGCGGCCGTCCGATCGAACCATCTTCTGTGGCCACATGGATTTCCGCGCCGGCTGCTTGAAAAGCGTCTAGGCCTGCCAGATAGTGGCTACTTCTGACTCCGTAGCACAGACTGACGCGCTGCGCATATCCGCAGTTCCGATTGCCGAATGCTTGGCGACCAGTAGCTTCTCGAGCTAAGCTGAGAAACGGGGTCTGACCGATACCGCCTGCCACCATGATCAAGTGCTCGGTGGGACGATCATCAAATCCATTACCCAGCGGCCCCCACAGACACAAATGGTCGCCGGGCCGTTTGTCGACGATGCTGCTGGTCAACTTGCCTTTGACCAGATACACCAAGTCGATCCAGCCTGCCTGGGGATCGACGTCGTACATCGCAAATGCGCGACCGATCAGCGGATCGCTACTTCGCGCGTCGCGCAGCATGAAAAACTGCCCCGGTATGGCTGCGCACAGGGCATCGGGTACGGCCAACCGGACGAGCCTTGTGTCAGTAGCCAATTGCCGGTGATCCAGGATTTCGACTTCGGCGGATATCGCCAGATCTGCGTAGTGAGTCATGATGTCAACGATCTCTGAGCTTCAGTGCTGGAATCGAGTACCATCCCTAGTTTTACCGCCGGCAACGCAGCTACGCTCGCCAAGAGCGTGATGCACGATAGTGACTGGATTCGGTCCGTAGTTCCATGGCTTGCACATGCAGACAGCTTACCGACCTGAGCCACCGGAACTACCGCCTGGGCGACGACCCGGTTTTCCACCTGGCCCACCGCCTCGACTCTTGCTGGGTTTTCTACCACTTAGTCCCTTTGTCGAGTGTCCTCGACTGGCCTGACCGGAACTGCGACCCTTGTTCGAGCTGCCTTTTTTCGTAGAGCGGCCACCAGAATCCCTTCCTTGAATGCTGTGACTCCCGCTCTTCCCCCTGCTTCCCCCGCTTCCTCGACTGCCGGGCCCGCGACTACCCTTAATTCGGGCAGCACTTCCGGAACGCCTCGACTGCCCCGCCTGCTTAGACCTTTGCTGCCCACTGGACTGGTCGTAGTCCAACACACTGCCTGAGCGCCGCGCGACGCTGGCGTCAAACGCGAAGTCATCATCCCAGTCGCTGTCCTCCCCACCGCTCAGCAGCAGAGCATCATCGCCCACCTGCAATTGCGAGTCGTCGTACTGATAGTCCGCCTCGAGTCCCAATCCAAAATCATCCTCAGCCATGGGTTCCAGTGGAACCGACCTGAGCGCCGTAGGCTGATCGTCAGCCACAACCTTCGGCGGCTTCTTGGATCTTGCTGCAGCATTTTCGACCTGTGGCTTGCTGGTGGATTTTGCAGCCATCGTACAGGCATACAGGGCTTTGACTTCAGCCGCCGTCAAATCGCGAGCCGCCCCGACGGGCAATTCAGCCAGCCGCAATGGGCCAATGGCTATGCGCCGTAGCAACAAAACCTTGTGACCAGCTCGAGCCAGGATGCGCCGAATCTCGCGATTTTTTCCTTCAGAAAGTTGAATTTCCAACTCGGTATAGGTCTTTCGCGTTTTGCGGATTCGGGCTCCATCAATTCTCGCCATGCCTTCGGCCAGGTAGACGCCTTTCTTGAGCTTGGCCAATTCGTCGGTGGTCAGAACGCCGGCTACCACTACAAAGTAGGTCTTCTGTATGCGAAATCGCGGATGGGCCAAACGCTGAGCCAACAATCCGTCGTTGGTCATCAGCATCAATCCCTCGCTATGTTGATCCAACCGACCGACCGAGAAGACACGATCTCGGTCTGGCACAAAATCAATCACACGAGCCCGGCCACTAGGATCGCGATTGGTGGATAATACGCCTTTGGGCTTGTTCAGCGCATAGTAAACCAGCCGCCGTCGCTTGAGCACCTGACCGTCCACCTTGATCTTGGATTGTTCCGGATCAACGCGCGTGCTCAGCTTGGTGATCGTCTGATCGTCGATCTCCACGCGTCCCTGTAGAACCAATTGTTCCACTTCGCGACGACTGCCAAGCCCGGCGGCGGCTAGTACCTGATTGATGCGTTGCAGTCCTTCAGGACCGCGTTGTGGCGACTGTTTGGGGGCGGCATGAGTCGCGGACGATGGCCGCTTATTTCGTTTCACTGTCGGTATTTCTTTTGTTCGAGTTGGCTCGTCGGTCCTATCCTACTTGTCGCCCTCCAGATGTCCAGCCGCAGACTGGCCAAAGCGGTGTCCCGGCTCCCGACTCTGCTAACGCAACTCAGTTACGCGCAGCCGATGAAAAGTCGCTTTGGTAGTCGCGTCATGCCCTTGTAAGGCGATACTGCCGGGCTCGACACGGCTCCCTCGACGCGGATTTTCATCCTCCGGCCGATCATCGTAGAATTCAGCAGTCAACAAGCCGTTGACCCAGGTGACCATCTGGCGACCGCTGGCCAGTAAAGTCAGATAGGTGGGCGCAGTCCCCTGGCCTACCACAATCCGAGCTGGTCGGCGGCGAAAGATGGCGCCCGGACCTGCATCTAGCGGATTTAATGGATCGCCATCAACCACGGCATGATTGAGCTGGCACTCGTAGCCGTCCAACATACTCTCAGGCACACAGCGAAAGAAAATGCCCGAATTCACGTCAGGGCGTGCCAAGCTGTATTTGGCCTGAAGCGCGAAATCACCAAAGCTTTCCCGCGTCTCGACCTTGCCCAATCCGCCTTGGATCGTCAATCCATCGGCTGATGAGCTAACCTTGAGCGTATCCGGTTCCTTCTGGCCAGTTGTCCAATCCTGCTCCCAATCTGCACCCAGCTTCAAATCGCGGCCGCTCAATGGGCGCATCAGGATGTTGCGGAACTCGACGATGCCTTCGTTGTGCTGCAAACTGATGTGCCCACGGCGCGACGACGTATCATCGACCAACTCAACCAGTACCTGACCATCCAGCCGAATCGTGACCTGCTCGCCATCCATGCGAATGTGGTACGTGTGCCACGTTGTCGGATCAAACTGACCGAGCTGACTCGGCTCGACTCGCTGCCGCCCTACGACGCTGCCAGTGGGAAACGGGTTCTCAGGCGGTGCGATATTGACCTCCAAACAGTCCAGGCTGACATCCCCCGGCTCGGGCATCGTCCGCAGAAAGATACCGCTGTTGGTCTGCGGTGCCGCGCGAAATTCGACCTGCAATTCGCAATCCGCGATCTCGAAGCTGGTACACAGAAAGCTCTTATCGCCTCGCGTTACCCGCAACACGCCGTCGCGACATTGCCAGTCGGCCTGACCGACAATACTCCAACCAGCCAGCGTGTAACCATCAAACAGCCGCACCCAGCCATCTTCCAGTTGCTGTTCAGACAGCGCTGACGACAGTAGTTTATCAGCCTCGATCTCGTACGCTGCCAGCTCAATTGCGCCTTGTTCGACTGTCAGGTCCAAAGGCTGCTCGGCCACCGATGGCTCGGTTGCCTCTTGAGCCGAAGATACCTGTGAGTGCTCAGGTGATGAGCTTCGACAACCGATGCCTGCTGCACAAGCGATCAGCACTACCAAGAACACAGCGCCAGCAGGACTTTTCGATCGGATGTACACGGCATGCTCCAGCATTCAAGAACAGTTTGAATAACAGTGTACAACCTTAAGAGTGCCGCTTACAGATTACTTTGGCGCGAACCGTCATGCCGTGGCCTCGATCTCCAGTTTCACTTCTGCCCAGGCAGAAACGTCTACTCTCGGGTGCGGATGCCCTGTACGGACTTCTGTTGAACTCAACTGCGTTTGGTTCACGGCTGGCTGCTGAGCCGGAATCGACAGTGAAATCTCAAGCAGGTTACGATCCTGCAACAGTTGTTCTATACGCCACCGAAGCTGCTCAGTTGCATCACCCTCCATGGGATACTGCTGGCCGTTTAACTGGACTCTGGCCAGTCGGCAACCATTCTGGCACTCAACAGCCAACCACACCGGCTGGCCAAGAATCAGGCCGCTCGGACGATGAAAGTGTCTGTGGGCGGTCAGCAAAAGGCTGTTCTCTGCGGAAGACTCGCCCCCCCAAGTCCAGGGGTGAGCCAGTCGAATGTTGTGAGGCCGATTCATGAGCTGAGTCTAATTGAAATAAATCTTGGCCGCGATGAGTCCTAGATGATTGATTCCGCCGTAGCTTCTGCTACTCTCCACAGCGCGTACACAAGTTCAACCTCGTGGACAACGCTGCGGGCGCATAGTCAAGCTCCCAGGGTAATGCCTCGGATGATCTAGCTTCGGGACCGTGACCTGCGGCGCGTACCACAAGTGTTTGTTGTCTGGCAGGTCGATTGTTTCGTGGAGCAGTATGATGTCAAGAATGAAAATTGGTTTATCGTTGACCGTGGGCATGATTGCATATCTTTTCTTCACCAGCGCCGCCTCGGCGCAGGTGATTACCCGCATTGGCTCGGGCGTCGAAGCCATGTTCGCATCGCAGAGTGAAGTCTTTTCCGACTCTGATCCGACGGGCATCCTCTGGGGGTTATCCGCAGGTTCGGGCTTATACCCGTCGGGTGCCATTATCCCAAGCTTGCCGGCCTCGCCTACGCCTTCGCTAACAACGGCCCCTGGCAACGCCTTTGCTGGCGGCAGCTACACCGCTTCATTTATTGATAATCTAGGTGGCTCGCTGTCGTTCACCGCTGCCCAAGCAACGATCGATGATTCGATTTCGGCAACGCCTGCGATCACGTCCGACGTTCAGATACTTTTCCCAGCTTGGCGAGTGGCGCAAGGACCACTGGCACCTGGGTATGCTTACAATCAACTCAATTTCGGATCGAACTATCTGTTCACCTTCAACCCAGGATTGGGTGCCGCAGTTGCACCAGGGATTCCACTGCTGCTGAACGGTGGTACGTCAGGTCTGACTTCGTACGCTCAATTCGATGCAGTGATCAATTACGACTGGACACCCGTAACCGTCAACACAGCGGGCATCGTCGGAGCGTCCGGGCCGACATTGTCGCTGGGCTCTCTGTCGTATGCATGGTCCGTGTCTGGCCCCGGACCGATCTTCTTGACGTTACCCAGTGTCGGTTCGCTGGCAGCCACCCCAGCCGGTGACGGCGTGTTATCGCTGACTGGACATGCCTGGGTCGCCGGCGATCCGTTCGAGTTGAACGTTACCTCAAACGTTCCCGAACCATCCGCGTTTGCGCTGCTTCTGCTAGCCTCTGGCCTGGGGCTTGTCCGACGCCGCCGCTAGCCAGTATTTACTTCGTCAGATCGTGGATGGTAGCCACGTTGCAATTGTCTGGCGAGGGAGATTACGCGTCGTCACCGACTGGGCACGGTGGCGACGCGGGTGCGCCTAATATGAGACAAACTCCTTGACGGTGGACATTTGCTTGAACTGCTTGCTGGCGCGATCTTCCAAGCGCACCGAGATTTGCAGTCCTCGCAAGTCCACCGGAAACGGAGGACTGGTTTCGTTGAGCGTAGGGTCGTTGTCGGCTACACCCGCATCGACAACCGTTCCAATCGGGGGATTTAGATCCTGAATTCGACCGTGGTTAAAAATTAGTTCCCTTTGGTGGACCCCGTCGTTTTCGAACCAATCCGTGAATGTATCCACAGCAATCTGGTAGAACAACAATGGTGAAGTGCTTGTCGGTAACAATACTGCTCCCGACTTAAGAAGTGAATCCGACGGGAAAAGAGCGTCTGGCGGATTCGCAGTTTTTTGCTCCTGAACCCCGCTAAATTCGCTAATGAGTACATTCTTGCGGGCTGTAGCGTTGCTGACCAATGCTGTGAATTCTGCCTCATAATGGTTAAGTAACATTCCCCCCCAGTTGGCGTCAACAAATTCTCCACGCGACTCTACTCGAGACAAAGGCTCTGTCGAATTACTCAGGAGCCCAGGTGACATTGCCATTGCGAATCCGGGATCGCTAGGCCGTAACGATAATTGTTCATTGTCAACAGTTCTATGAAAAACAATTGGTGCGCTACTGTCGAATACCTTGATGTCAAAGGCCAGCACATCATCTGCCAATACATCCTCGCCGGTTCGGTCTCCGAACAACACAAAGGCTGGATGTAGAAATCCTCCACCTACGCTGTTATTAGCAGGAGCAATTGGACTTGGGCTTAATTCGGAGCTGAGCCTTCTATCTTCGGGAACGTAAAACTTTATTTTCTGGAACGGCATCGTCTGCCCTAAAGCTAGTGCTGGCATGCTGATGATGTTGTTGCTCACTGGATAGACGACATGCGCAAACCGATTAACAGGATTGCTTGTCAAGTCTTGCAAATCATTGGCGGCAACGTAATCCCAGCCGGCGGCAAGTCCATCATTGGTGTCGTAGATTCGCCTGATCGACAAATCGCAATATTGATGGATGAGGTACATATCACAGGTGGGACTTGGCAGAGTCTGCCCATTCAAAGCCTGAGGTCTAGCCACCATGACATCAGCATTTGGGAGCGCAGGTAACCGAGCAGGGGTAACCGACGGTACACTCGGCAAATTGAGATCTGGTCGAATTAGCAATACGCGATAGTGCAAACGATAACCTGCAGGTGGCTGCTCGATCAAATTTGGGAGGCTCATCCTCTCGAAGTGATTTGGATGTGACGCTAAGAAACTTGGATCACGATCTAGCAGTGACTGAGGTCCCGTATAATCCACTGGACTACCTGCCGCTACCAGCGGCTGGGCAAAGATGACGACCTCGGCATACTGCGAAGCGATCGTAACCAAATCTTGCAGTTCAGCAGCGCTGGTAGGCGCACGCTTCTCAGCAATGAACCTGGGTACCTTGCCGGTAAACCAGGCGTCCTTGGCTTTGACTGTGGCCATGAAGATGTCGTCCATGTCTCCAAAGCGATTCAGTCGCGGCTCGCTGGCAAAGGTGTAGTCGCTGCAAGGGCCTTCATAGTATTTCAAGTAGCCTTGCGCGGTACCGAACTTCAGCGGCAAGTTGCGGGGTGTGACAGTGACGTTGTCCAGGTCGGTGCGAATGCGATGCACGACGCTCCGCAGCCGATTGTTCAGCTCCAGCGCCGAGCGTCCCTGACTCATGCTTTCACCCAGCACGCGAAATATCTGCGCCAGCCCCAACATCATCAGCAACGTGACGGCGGTGGCAATCATCACTTCGATCAAAGAAAAAGCCCTTCGACTGGGCCGCAAGTGTTGTGCCCGAAAGCCCCGAAAGCATTGTGCCGGAAAGCGGTGTGCCTGAGCGGCCTTGGTCACTCGAGAGGCGAGCCCAGAAACTGGCTGAAAGCGCGATGAAACATCGTTCATGGGGGGAGCAATCCTACAACCGGGCGTAGCGGTCGGCTGGTAAATCAGTGGACGATCAAAGCCCACCGTCGAATTCTGGCCAGCCGAAAAGCCGCTGGCACCTGAAAATTCGCAGTTGGACCGGCAAGCCGACTCTGAGCGGTTGGTATGATTACCAGAATTGCCGTCCCGAGCCGAACTCTATTTTACTCCCCAATAGTTCTATTGCACTACGACAACGATTCCCAGTCAAGAGACAACCGCCCCCAGCCCGGTGTTTTTCCGATCCGGTGGGTGCTGCTCGCTGCGCTGTTGGCGCTTGTCTGGTCCTGGCTGGCCGTCGGCGAACCGCTGTGGGTCGATGAATTGCATACCAGTTGGGTACTGGCCGATGGCTGGTCCCCGATCGCCGCCCGCGCCGCTGCGGGCAATCAATCGCCTTGGTACTTTTACATTGTGGCTGCCCTGGGCTGGACAGTTGGGTTGGCTCAGCAGCCACTTGGCCCTACAACCCTGGCCAATACGGATATACTGCTATCGTCGCCCTGGCTGCTGCGGTTACCGTCGATGTTGGCATGGAGCCTAACACTGGCTACAGTGGCTGGGCTCATGTGGCGATACAGCGCTGCGGCACAAACCCGCGCGAATCATGGTTGGACAACCGCCGGCTGGTGCCTGTGCATCGCCCTGGACCGCATGCAGTTGTTCTACGCAACGGAAGCTCGCGTCTACAGCATGCTTCAACTGCTGAGTCTGGTGGGCTGGCTGCTAGTCGCGCACAGCATCACCTCTGTTGGCTTGCGTCATCGGCAACTCGTTTGCTTGACTGCATGGACCGTCATCGCTACGCTGCTGATCCACTTGCATGTCACCAGTTCGCTGGTCGTACTATGTCAATGGTTGTTGGCGGCGGTGACTGCAATCCGACTGCGCGGGGCCGGACGTTTGTGGCTGACAAGTGCCGTCTGGCTGGGTATCAACGGCTGGTGGATTGCGGGCAGCGTGCACCCGGTCTGGCAGCGGCGACAACTGTGGTCCGCATTTGCCGGACAAGCCGACTTAAGCGAACTGCTCGCTGTCTTTCCGTTACTGGCCATTCTGATGCCGCTGCTGGTTGCCTGGCTGATCGCTCGGCTACTGCATCGCCCTGCGGAACGTAGTCCCAGCGACTGTAGCATGAAGCATCATGTCTGGATGTGGGGATTTGCCGCGGCTGGTCCAACACTATTGGCATGGCTCATTACCAGCTCTGGTATCGCGCCGCTGTTTCACTATCGCTTCATCATTGGCGGTGCGTTACCGCTGTATCTGCTCTCTGGCTACTGGCTGGTACGATTGCCTGCCGGCCCGCTACGGTGGTCGGTTGTGCTAGCCACGTTGACTTGGCTGGTTGTCTCCCAAGGCACGTTCGGTCACTGGCTGCGCGGCCAGCCCATTGGTATGTTGCGCGGCGAAGATTGGCGGCAGGCAGCCGCACTGGTTTCGCAGCGTTTCGAATCGCAGACACATCAACTGTGGTGCTACGCTGGCTTGATCGAAGGCCACTGGGTCGAGCCGCCGTTGGCCGACCAGCAGAACCAGTATTTGAGTCTACCACTGCGTGGCTGCTACCGAGTGCAATCTTGTACACAAACGATTGAGCCATCAGCACTAGTGGGCTCCAGTCGTTGGTGGGCAAGCCAATTGCATAGCGCCCAGCCACGCGGTGATACCGGCCAGCCACCATTGGCCCACTGGATTGTGGCTCGCTGTCCAGCGGCAGCACTAGAACAACGCTTGCAGGCGGCTGGGCTTCACCATCAACCTCGATTACAACCAATCACCCAATTGGGGCGTATCAGCGTCGTCTGCCTGCGATTGGCCAAGCAGGAGGAAGCGATCCCCGACGACGGCCAACCTTAATTCAGGTGCCTAAGCAAGCACCCAATGAGACTACTACACTAGCCACCACGTGTAGACGATGAAAATCATTCTCGCCAACCTGAACGCCCCGCTATAGCTACAGCAACCCTCTGGCGACACTAGCTACGGATTCGATCGCTTACGGATCGCTCAGGACATCGACCATCAAACGGCGGAGTCGCGCGCATCGTTCCAGCATAGCTTGGCTCTCCGCCACCTGACTCAATTCGTGATAGCGGGCAGCAAGCTGTGTTAATTGTTGAGCTGCTTGACTCAACTGATCCACCAGCTCCAGTTTCGCATGCAATAATTTGAACTCGGCGCTGGCAGCTGGTCGGTCTACAGTTGGTGTTGCTTTGTTCGTTTCAACCAACTTTGGGCCAGGTTCAGCCAGCTTCTCAGAAGACGCCACCGAGTGATTGGATTGCAGATTCAAGTCGTCGGCGCTGGATGGGAACTCATTGGACAGATGCTGTCGAATATGCTGCATCAGAGGATCGTCGGTGGGAACTGCAGTGGCTGACCGATTTTCCAATGGTGGCGCTGCGAGCCGCTTTAATTGCTGTTCGGGACTGAGGATGTTACTCTTCGCAGGCGGCTCGGCCGCGATGCTATGTCGGGCGGCCACAGACCAGGTGACCCAAGTTGCGTTAAGCAACACCACCAGCGCGATCGCTCTGAGCCAGGCAGGCATCAACTGAAACTTTTCTATCAGCGAAGTACTCATCATTATTACTCCAACAGTCGCCGAACTTCCGTCAACAGCCTTTCACCTCGAACATGCAATGCAGCTACATTGCCATCTCGATCAACCAGCAGCGTGTGCGGAAAAAGTGTGATGCCGAACTGCTCGGTCAGACTACGCGTATCCCCATCTAGCGGACGGCAAACGTTCCATGGCATGGGATGCGATTGAGCAAACTTTTGAACATCAGCTAGTTCATGGTCCATATTGATGCTTAGCACCGCAAAGCCCTGCTCGGACAGCTCGTCGTGTGCGCGCTTGATATGTGGAATTTCATTCAAACAAGGGGCACACCATGTCGCCCAAAAATCTACCAGCATCACCTTGCCTGCGAATTGTTGCAAGTCCACAGTCTGCTGACTTAAATCAACTAGCCCTTCAATTTTCAGTGGTTGCCCCAACCACGAAGTACGCTGCCGATGCTCGTCGATGGCTGCTCGAATGACACCTGCCGAGGCGGCCAGCGGCAAACTCTCGGCTTGAGTCTCGATCAGTCGAATCAAATCCTGACTGAGTGCTACATGGCCACTATATTCAATATTGGTGACAACTCCGGCGATCATTTCCAAGGTGACAGGGTTCGGAAACTCTTGGACCAAGCCGCGGGCCGCTACCAACACGGGAGTAGGGTCAAATTGAACGGCTTGCATCGACTGCAATGAAGCCAGAAAATTATCGACCGCCGGACTTTGACGGGTTAGTTGATTCCAGGCCTCATTGCGCAACTGTGCATCGGCCGATTGCGAGTAAGCCTCAAACACCTGCTGCTGCAACGGCTGCGCTTGCTGGGCGTAACCCATCTGATACAGCACGCCAATCACATGGGCCAAGCTGGTCATCTCCAGCCGCCCACGGTATTGCGGGTCCGAGATCAAATCGCTGGCAGCGCTCAGGACGGCTGTCGGGTCGGAAATAACTCCGTTTTGCAATTGCTGTATCTTGAACCCTACCAACACCACGTGAGACTGGTGGCGTAATTGATCATCGGCATGACCGCTGAGTTGCGTAGCAAGTTCCTCCAATTGCCGTGCGGCCGCCACATCTTTCAATCCACTGAGATGGCTGAGGGCTACTAACTGTGCCTGGATGCCTGATTTGGCCTGCTCAGCGGAGGCTCCAGCCAGTCCTGCCAAGTGTTTACCAGCCTGCAGTTTCATTTGTGACAGACGCACTGCAGCATCTCTGGCTGCCTGCTCATGCATACGACTACTGGCTAGCAACACATCTTGAATTGCCCGATCGAGTTCACTCAGGTGTTGAATCATTCGCTGAGGATCCTCGGACTGGACAGGCTCAATGGCCAGCACGCGCTGCTCGATCAACGATGGCGGAGCCGTAGCAGTCGATGACGCCGATTTGGCTGGCGCGTCGGTGACCTGGGTTGCACTGCTGGCAACCGATGGCTGATTGTCAGGCAAGCTATCGAATTGAGTTTGTTGGCCTGAGGATTCCAATGACACCGTCGATTGGTTGGTAACTTGTCCAGCCTGCGTGCTGTGAGTTGTACCAGTGTCGGGCTGTGCGTGTTTAACGACGCTTCGATCGCAGCCCACCGCTACCAGCCAGCTCAACAAGCCTACGATACAGCACATTCGATTCATGCGCGGTTCACTCAACCTTCTGGTCTGAATCGGAAGAGCTTTTGCTGCCATTGCCACTGACCACATCCTGGCTGTCCTCAACTCCGCCGGCGCTAGCGTCATTTTCTGCGGATGCTTCGCCATCGTCTGCAGCATCTGTAGGTGGTACTGCTGGCGTGGGTGTCTCGAACAACATCTGCATGAGTCGATTCAATTCGCTTTGCCGCGCCTCAAGCGATACGACGGTACCTTCTTTGTTCAGTAACAGCACGGTGGGCAGTGCCGAGATTCCATACTTGAACGACAGTCTTTCCAATGGGTCTTCGGCTGCATCGTGAATCACCGGCCAGGGTAACGGATTATCCTTCAAGTATTGACGCAAAGCTTCAGCGTCTTCATCTAAGCTGATGCCTACGACTTCCAAGCCGCGCTCACGGTATTTTTCATAGTGCTTCTTGATCAAAGCCGCCTCTACTCGACAGGGTTCACACCAGGTTGCAAACACATCCACAATAACAAACTTGCCGGCAAACCTTTGGGTGGTGATTTGCTCCCCCTGGATGGTGGTGGCGTTCAATTCGAAGGGCTCACCGAGCATATTCAGGCGACGTACCGATGCTTGTAGATTGAGCCGCAAGCTCTGCATCTCGTCGCGCTGGTCCTCCTTCAGCAATTCGTCCAGTAACTCGTAGACTTCGCGAGCCGGCTGCTTATCCGGTTGCAGTTCCAGCATTCCCGCTGCCAGCATTCCGGTTTGGATATCTTGTATGGAAAGCGGATTGCGACCTTTCAGAAAGTTGGTCAACTGATCGACGATATCGGACTGCTCGTCTTCATTAAAAAACGTCAGCAGCGCGACTGACGAGATGATCGTATCCATTTCGGCCTGAGCGTACGCCGCATCCTCTTTGGATAACTTGCGCAGCAGCGCGGAAGAGGCCTGTCGCACAGCCGTTTGTTGAGCCTTATATTCGTCGGCCGATGTCGGACGCGCCGACTTGGCCGCAGCTACGACTCGCTGCAATGTTGGCACATCGGCACCAGCCGGTATGGTCAGGTCCGGAAAATTCTGTTGGGCCTGTGCAGAGGACTCGGTGGCACCAGCAGGATCCGCTTGAGCCATCAGCGAATGGGGCGGCATAACCCAACACAATCCTGCGACTGCCATGCATATCCGGCGCGCAAGCACCATGCTCCTATGCGTCTGTATAGCAAAGCTCGTTAGAGCGTCGACCGCCCGCCCTGCGAAATTGCTCCTGCCAAACAACCATCGACGTCTAGCCATAAAAAACAGACCTCAGTAAAACCACACACCGATTAACGCACGGTCCTATTCTACCCTCCAGCCGGCACCTTCCTAGTCCGATCATCCACTTGATTCTGAATCCGCCCACCCGCAAAAAAACAGCGGCTGCTTGAGTACCGCGTCTCAAGCAGCCGCTAGGCTTTGATCCTTAAATGTTGTGAAGGCAGACTAGGTAGTCGCGCGAATCTCGATCTTTCGAGGTTGTTTTTCAGCCGACTTAGGCAGCGTGACCTTCAGCACTCCATGTTCGTAGTGCGCATCGACTTTCTGTGTGTCGACCTCACGAGGCAAGGCAACCAAACGGTAGAAGCTACCTTTAGTCCTTTCGACGCGATGAACGTTCTTCGTGTTTTCTTCGGTGATCGCTTCTCGCTTGCCAGAAATCGACAACTTGCCGTCTTCAATTTCCAGCTTGACATCATCCGGCTTGACACCAGGCAAGTCGACCGATACCACGTAATCATTGGCTGTCTCGACAATATCCAGTTGAGGTGTGAACTTCTCACCCTGGCCAGCGCGCAACACCGATCCGACGGTGCGCCCCAACAGCGAATCAAACATTCGCTCCAGGTCGGTCGAGAATTCTTCAATTGGCGTCAGCGAGCGATTAGGAATGTTCTGGTTCATTTGACCTCTCCCTTTTGCAAGTGTCCCACCCCGCCTGGCTGATCGAATCTTCACGAGCGACCGATCGCTTTGTCAAACTGGCAGGGTCAAGTTTGTACGGCACTGAATTATTGCAATCCGCGTGCCAAACTGCTGGTCGTCGTTAGGTCGCCACAGACAGGAGCGATAACTCTGGCGACGTTGGCTGCCAAGACAAGATTCTGCCGTCCGAGGTTGGCTACCAGTCACACGATTCTACTGTCAGCCCGAAACTCCATACACTCGCGACCAGCATCTAACCTCGGCGGCGTCGCTCGTTAGCCATTCGATTGCCGCAGAAGCTGAGCAAGATAACTCAGCGGTTCAACTCGCTGTAGTCCTAGCCGTTCGGCAAGCCGCTGAATCCGAGTGCGAGCGTCGTCCAGTTTGCTTGGATCGTTAACGACGATTTCCACTTCTGCGAAATTGCCCAGTTGCTCGACCGCGTCGATGGTAACCAGAACATCACGTCCCTGGACGATCGGACTTTGATAGATGTGACGCACTTTGCGCACTGGCACGACCGGCTGAAATCCTAGTCGCTCTAGCAGAATCAGCCAATGCGCTGCGGGTGGGCCTTCATTGGCGACGGGCAGTTCTATCTCTTCGCGCGTCTTAACCGGCCCGGGTTGTCGCGGACCTTTGTAAGTCATAAAGGCTTGGCCGTTGACGCTGCGTAGCCGAAACGCCTCATCGGTCGCGCGGAAATCGCGGCAGGGGTGCTGCAAGTAGATATCCTCATGCTTTTCAACTTGCTGGTTCTCGAAACCATGCCGAGCTAACTGCTGCTCCAACTCGGCGACATCATCCACGTGAAACTTCAGTTCAACTTCCCATGTCTGCCAGTTCATCACACAATTCCTCGAATGCAAACAATCTGTAGAATAATACTGTACAATTTCCGCTGACTGCATGCTGAGGCCAGTTGTCGCAGCAGTATCAACGTGGCGGGTCCATTGTTTCCAACGAACTCAAGCCATGAATTCTTCTACCGACATTTCTCAACCGCCACCTACCATTTCAACCAATGGAGGGCTTGTCAGCTTAGGTGGCGCTGACGAACAGAATACGACTGGTCATGCGTCGAATAATCCCTGGCTGTTTTTGATTGCCTGCGCTGCGTTCATGTTGGTGGGCATTATGTTCTTGGCTTGGATGGGCTCTGGTCCAGCCCCCCATGTAATCGGAAAGCCGTTGCCGACTGTGCACTTCCAACCACTGCTGTATGCACAGGAGGCTCTTTCATCTGACAGTTTTGACGGCACAACAACGGTATTGTACCTCTGGGCACCTTGGAGTCAGGAGTCGCACCAAGGCTTTGCCAATTTTGTGCGCCTTTACCATCAAATTCAGCAGCAGCCCAATACCCAAGTCCTGTCGATCGCCTTTCCTGAAGACGAAATGAAAGTGGGGGAACTGCGCGATCAGACGCGGCGATTTCTTGATAGCTTTTCTGAGCACATTCCGACGTATTATGACGCCGATGGTCAGAGCAGTATTCAATTGGCGCTGGTGATGCCCTACGGTTCTCTGGGATTTCCCACTACGCTGGTCGTCGATCCCAGCGGAATCATTCAACGTGTCGCGGAAGGCAGTGACGCGGAACAGATGCACGAACTAGAACAGTACGTCGCTAGCCTAGCAATCCAGCCACTGAGCCACTGAGGCGGGCGATCAATAAGAATTTGTTGGTAGCCACCGGCACCAGAGGGTGAAACTCTGATCACCCTTCCTCTGGCAACGGTAGGTAGCTGCCAGAACGCTACCCGCCGGATTAAAGGTAATGTTGGCCATGACTGAACCCCAGACTCCACAACCACTATTACCGCGTTTCACCATGCGGTGGTATTTTGTGACTGCCGCCATAATTGGTGTACTAATCACGCTAATTGCTCGTTCGGTCTACCAGCAATCTCTGGTCGCCGTTGGGCTGCTGCTACTGTTGGCGACGGGAATGTATTTAACATTTTCGGCGCTAGCTTTTTTTGCCGCCTATTCGGTGGGAGCCATGGAGAAGCTGGCTGGCTCAAGCCAGCCGCAGCCCGAATCGCCCTTTGCTCAAGACACGTTGCCGCCTCAACTTCTGCCTCCAAGCACACGGTAACTCGAAACCCATGAACTGCCACGCGATCGGTCGAACGCTTTACCTAACGACGCTTATCGCCTGCCAGTGGTACGTGGAGGGCACCGCAGTCCGTGCCAGCACGATCGTCACCAAGGCCTACTCTGGATATGACTCGCTGCGCATTGCGACATCGCCCGACCCGGCTGGAGATAAGGTTGTTGATGAGATGACCGTAACGGTGACTACGCCCGGTCGTCCAAGTCCCATGGATCGCCATTTAGAGCTGATTCTGTATGTCGGCAGCTATAACGGACCGTCTGTTGCCTATCACCTGCCGCTGTTGTTACCGCAAGGCGCTGCCATGGTGACCAAACAATTCACGTTCAATCAACCCAACCCTGCTTCGTCTTGGGCCTATGATGTCAAGGAAAGCGGGCGCAGCATTTCTCAAGTGAAGCCCACGAAAAACTATGCTGGCTACCAACCCGCACGTTGGTGGTATCATATCGACAGCACTGCGACCACCGCTCACCGCAAGCTGGTACCGCTGTCCCAAGGCAAGAATTCTGCAGCTCCCTTCACAGGTAACTCAGAACAATTTTACGAATCTACCTTTCCTCCAGCGGACGCTGCTGACGACTGGCAAGTCTATCTTGGCTATGACTGCGTTTATCTGTCGCTGTCTGACCTGTTGTCGCTCGCCGACGGGAAGCTGCAAGCGCTGACAACCTATCTCTTGGCCGGTGGCAGGCTGCTGGTGTACAACGTGCAATCGGAGCAGTTAGCTGAGTTGGATCAGCGACTGACGGGCAAACCATCTGATACGCAATTGGTAGCGCGCTGGTCCCCAATCCCCAACCAACTGGAACTCGACGGATCGGAGCGCGTGTATGGCGGCGGCAAGTTATTGGCGCTCACCTCGCGGCCCAATCTTAACGACATTCTCATGCGCCAGTTCGCGAGCGACTCTGTGGTGAGCAGCGCCAGGGCCAAGGATGTAGACCACCGCTGGTTTTGGTCGAACTTGGTGCGTTCCGTAGGCAAGACACCGGTGTTAACCTTCAGCGCTTTTGTGATCTTGTTCATACTGCTGGTTGGCCCTGGCCTTCTGTACTTGACTCATCGACTTCAGCAGCGAACGCTGATGCTCGTGCTGGTGCCGGCACTCTCAGGACTGCTGACTGGCTGCGTGTTGGTTTACAACATCGTCCGCGAAGGCTTCACTACCTATGGGCGAATCGCATCGCTGCAATACTACGATATTGACTCCGGCCAAGGATTCGCCTGGTCGCGTCAGTCCTACTTCAGCGGAGCACCGCCGCGCGAAGGCCTAAAATTTTCGAGCGATGCCTTCCTGCGACCAATTGTTCAAAACGAATTTGCCGCAAGTGTCAGCGAGCCGCAGCATAACGTGTATGCACACATATACCCTAGCGACGACCAGCAGATACTGGCTGGCTGGATGCTGCCGAGGGCACAACAGCATCTGATGGTTGGACATCGGTTGGCGCACTTTACGCTGCCAATTCGCGTTGAACAGCTGGCGGATAACCAAATTTCCCTTCACAACACTTCGACAGCCACACTGGCCGCCGTATTATTGCGCGGTCAGGGCGACAGCTACTATTGGGCCACAAACCTGGCTGCTGACCAGTCGCTGTCAATGGCTAGCCAAACCGCTAGTCAACTACCCGACCTGATGTCACGGATCGACAAGCTCCGCCCACAACCACCGATCGAAATCGATCTCTATTCCAATAACTATCGAAGCAACTATTGGGTTTATGGCGGCGTCTCCAACGATAGCGATCCATTGGAACAATTATTGACCGGTCGGCCAGGTCTGACGAAGAAGCTGCCCGAGTTCAGCTACTTCATCATCACGCCAGCATCGGACAACATCCAGTTGCCCCTGGACAGGTCGATCTACCAAACAGAAGACAATTTTCATGTGTTGACTGGAGCCTATCGATGGTGACCAACTCCACCGAGCCCATGATTCAACTGCGCCGTCTATTCCGGTCGTTTGGTACCACGCGGGCTGTGGACGATGTGTCGTTTGAAGTTCAAGCCGGGCAGGTATTCGGCTTCATCGGTCCCAACGGTGCGGGCAAAACCACGACCATGCGCATCCTGGCTACACTGGATACTCCCGACTACGGTGACGCGTTGGTCGACGGCTATTCGGTGATCCTCGACCCCGATCGCGTTCGACAACGCCTGGGGTTTATGCCGGATGACTTTGGTACCTATCCCAACATGCATTGTTTGGAGTACCTGGATTTTTTCGCTCGCAGTTATGGCCTGCAGGGACGGGCGCGTATGCAAGCCATTCGGCGTACGCTGAGCTACACCGGACTGGACAAAATCGCATACAAGCCGGTGCAGGGACTTTCCAAAGGCATGCGCCAGCGTTTGTGCTTAGGGCGAGCCATGATCCATAACCCGGCGGTATTGATTCTGGATGAACCTGCCAATGGTCTTGATCCACGAGCGCGCGTCGAGCTGCGACAAATGATCTTGGGGTTGGCCGCCGAAGGAAAATCGCTGCTGGTTTCGTCGCACATCTTGACCGAACTAGGCGAAATGTGTGATTCGATGGCAATTATCGAACGAGGCAAGTTGATCGCCAGCGGAAATATTGCCGAGATTCGCGCGCGGTTGCAACCGCATATTGATATGCGAGTTCAAGTTGTTGATCGCGCCGACCACTTGTCTGTGTGGCTCGCTTCACAACCTGGAATCTCCCATGTTAACCATCAGGGCACTGATGTTCGCTTCCAGATCGTTGCCAGCTCCGCCGACATTGAGCTGGCTCAACTGTTGCGGGCCATCCTGAATGCGGGTTTCGATGTAGCTCAGTACTCCACCGAGGGGCGCACACTGGAGGATGTCTTCATGCAGATCACCACGGGAGCCATTCAGTGAGTTCTAACGTGCCATCCATTCAGGCGACGACGTCTACCGATTCCAATCCAATGCGCAATCGCTATATCGACCCTCCACAAAAAGGCTGGCCAGCGGCCTGGGCCTGGCTGAGTGAACAGGCTAATCCGATTGTCGTCAAAGAGGCCCGTCAAGCGCTGGGTTCGCGACAGTTTGCAATCAGCTTTGGCTTCACCTTGCTGGCCGTCATCGCCTGGACGTTGATCGCCGTGATGTATCAGCTTCCCAGGATGTATTATGTCCCTGGCGGACTGCTGATGCTGAGCGGTTATCTGGTGATTTTGTCGTTTCCTTTGATTCTAGTGATTCCATTCAGCGCATTTCGTTCGATGGTCAGCGAAGCCGAAGAACGCACCTTCGAGTTGGTTAGCATTTCCATGTTGTCGGCCAGCCAAATCGTGCACGGCAAAATGTACTCGGCCTGCCTGCAGATGACAGTCTATTTGTCCGCACTCGCACCGTGCATCGCGGTGACGTATCTGTTGCGCGGCGTTGCACTGGCCACAATTCTAAACACGCTGGTGCTGACTGTGCTGATGTCGGTCGGCCTGACGGCCGTAGGCATTTTGTTTGCCACGGTTGGTCGCGCACGGATGTTTCAGGTCTTGTCGTCAATTATTTTATTGGCCGGGCTGTTGTGGATGTTCGTGATCTGGTCTTGGGTCACGCTGGCTATGGCGAACGCACATATGACGTTCGGCTCAACAGGCTGGCAGTTTCTGCTCGTGATTGGCTCGGCCGTAGTAAGCGGCCTGCCAATGTTATTGCGCGCAGCGACAGCCGTCATCGACTTTCCCAGCGAGAACCATGCATTGGCGATCCGACTGCGGATTCTATTATGGATTGCAGTTCTGTTCTTTTGGGAATTGCTGGGAATCATTGAACTAGAGGACAGCGGGTTCTGCATATTTACAACCGTCGTCTCACTGATCCTGTTCTTGCTGTTGGGAGCATTAGTGATCGGTGAACGCGGTGTGCTATCGGCGCGCGCGCAACGAACGCTGCCGCGCACGCAGCTTGGTCGCGTGCTGTTGTCGTGGCTGTATCCTGGTTCCGGTTTAGGCTACGTGTTTCTGTGCTGTCTGTTTGGCAGTATCACCACCACGCGCCTGCTGTTACTGGGATTTGGTCAAGCCTTTCAATTGCCACTTTACAATGTTGAGAATAGCTTGGCCATCGTGTGGATGGCCGGAGCCTACTTCGTGTTCTTTACCGGTACAACTCGACTGATCATGTTGATCGTTCCGCGACAGGTGTCGGCCAGGTTGCTGGTTGGATTCTTATTGCAATGCATGATGGTTGTCGTGCTGGGTCTGCTGCCATATTCCGCCGTGTTGGTGGCCAATCGCTTTGAGCCATTTGATTACGATTGGCATCAGTCGCTGAATGTTTACTGGACGCTTGAGGATGTGGTCAATAATGGCATTTCCGCCCGCCACACGATTGCTTTGGTGGCAGTGCCCCTTCTCGCCGCAGCCGTTTTCGTGTTGAATTTAGGGCTCAGCAGCCAAGATATCTTGCTGGTCCGCGTCCAGCTTCCTCAGCGACTGCAACAAGAAATCGCCTCGACGACAACCACGCCGCCAACACCGCTAGACCCGCTGGCGTGATCCATCCGGTCTGCCAGATGGTGGCTGAATTTTACGTAATTATTGTGCTGCAGTGGAGGTAGAAAATACCGACGATGTGGCTGGAAGGGAATTTCCAAAATGAGTATGCACCCAGACGACCGACCGGAGCCTAGCGAGCAACAGCCGATTCGCGCTCGCGTGCCCGAGCATGTTGCCAAAGGCTGTTTCAGCACCGGGGTGATTGTGATGACCGCTCAGACCGAGTTTGTGCTTGATTTTGTACAAAATCTGGGACGACCCTTTCAGGTGGCAGCTCGCGTAGTCATGCCTCACAGTGTATTGCCGCAATTGGTCGATGCCTTGGGACGGAACATGCAACTGTACCGTGGTCGCTGGGGCGAATTGCCCAACCCGCGACTGGTGACTGCCGTTGCGGCTGCCACGCCTGCGGCCAACCCGCAGCCAGTGGTACCCCCAAACGATACCCAGATTGTCGGACTGTCAACGGCCGGCGGCTCGCCACAGGCACCCGAGGGCGGTCAAAGCGCAGCCGATGGAGCACCTGGGGCGGCCAGCGGAGGTAGCCAAGCTGGCACAGGCGGCCAGACCGGAACAGCAGGCAGCCCTACCGCGCACTCGCCAGCGCCAGCAGCCGGTGGTACCACGGATAAGCCGCCACGACATCCCTCGGCTGAAGAGATCTATGACGATCTGAAGGTTCGCGACGAATTGCTCAGTGGTGTCTACGCCAACGCCGTCATGATTGGACATGGTCCACACGAGTTCAGTTTTGATTTCATCACCAACTTCTATCCACATTCAGCCGTCAGCGCCCGCGTGTTTTTGGCTGCCGGTCAGATTCCAAGGCTCTACGACAGCCTCAAGGGCACATGGGAACAACTGCGAGCCCGCCTGCAGCCGCCTCCTCCCCCGCCCCCAAGCCCACCTCTGGACTGGCCCGGATAGGGTTGCCCACCGATGTTCAATACCGCAAGGCCGTCGGATTACCCGACGGTCTGTTCCGCTTTGCACTATAACAATACGACCGAATCTCGCTGGACTACCATCCAACCACAAAGCCACCAGGCCACGAAGAAAGCCGACCGTCCACCAATCTGATCCGAGATACTTCGTGCCTGAGTGGTTCAAGGGATGCTTGCCTGGCATGACCCTAAATACTCGAGGAAGTGAAAAGCACTTCCATGTCGCTCGATCCACGATCGCGGTCGCAGCAGTTTAATATCGACCGGCCTGCCTTTATGTTCGGTAACGGTTATTGATACCTTAGTTGGGGTGCGTCTGCGTATCCGTTCTTGGTTGGGATCAAGCCTACCGGCCTGTTGTATTCCGATCGGAAGCGAATTTGTGAAACGGAGTTTATCAGGCGCAGGTTATGGAACGCCTCGGAAAACTCGATTATGATGAATCCTTGCCTTGTCAAAACTGCCGTGGCGCCGAAGACAATTTGAATGTCTAGAAGAGGGTTTCCTATGTTGGTGCATCGCTCGCGTTTTGTTTCATTAATACTCGTTAGCCTCAGTGCTGTGTTATGGTCTGATACTTCCGCCAAAGCCCAGATCAAAGTAGGCGCGATAGGAGATAGTTTTACCGACGAATATAGCGCTTTAGGTAGCGGGCTGAAGAATTGGGTAGACTTGCTAGTTGCCAGTGGTACAGCCGACTTCGGCCCTTTCGCCAATTTTCCCGTCAGCGATCCGCGCAATACCGGTGGTGCTGGCAGCTACACCTACAACTACGCCAAGGGCGGAGCCACGACAACCAGCGCGCTGGGATCGACCAATCTCATTCCGTTTATCCAAAACAACAACTCTCAGACAGGCAGCCAGAACCGCCCAGATCTATGGCCGGGCATTCGAGGCGCGGGCACGTCTGGACAAATTCAGTACGCCAGTCAGGCGATTGGTGGCAATGATATGCTCGGTGAGATTATTAATAGTCAGAGGCTGCTTTTAGGACTCGACACGGGAGTTATGAATCCGATCATTAACCGATTCAATCAAATCACCTCCATTGCGACAGCCGGCTATACCTCGCCCTTGAAGATGGTGCTGGTCAAGTATCCAGACTTGGGCAGCATGCCCCTTTTGGCGGGCTTTCCACAATTCAGCAAAGACAGCGTGCGTTTGAACATGCAATACTTTAATGCCAATGTCGACATTCAAGCTGCGACGCGCGGATATGCTACCGTCGACTTGTTTCAACTGTGGGACAATATTCGCATGGCGGGTGGCATCAATATTCATGGCATCCATATTCATCCAGGTGTCAGTAGCGGCGGCCTACAAGACCTGAATTCAGTGTGGATCAGCGACGGTTTGCACCCGACGCCAATCTTCCATGCTTTATGGGCCAATGAATTTGTTCGCGCAGTCAATAGTACCTACGGGACGTCGCTATCAGAACTGACACCAAAGGCGATGGTCACTTTGACGGGTCTAGACCCACAACAGGCTCCCATCGCTGTGGCCGGGAATGAATACACGATCCAAATCGGTCAAAGCTTGAACTTGGACGCACAGGGAAGCACGGATCCCAATCCGGGAGACATCCCGTATCTGACCTACAGTTGGGACATCACGGGGAACGATGTGTTTGACGATGCTTCTGGCTTTTCCCCCACATTGACGTGGAATGAACTGGTCGCTTTAGGAATTCAGCCAAACCAAGTTTACCAAGTACGGGTCCGAGTCGACGATACGTTCGGCGGAGTAACCACCTCGGCCCCGGTATGGTTCTCTGTCGTTCCTGAGCCGAGCAGTTTGATTTTGGTGGTAGCCGGCTGCATCGTAGGTTGGCTGAGCCGTCTTCGTGTTACGGACGATTACCATTTTAAGACGAATCTCCAGTAGACTGTAACTTGGCTCGTAACGCATAGCGAAGGTCGCCGATGTGGCACTCTTGTCAACGTGTCAGAAATCTGGACACACTAGGCTGACTGAGATAGAATCGATGTTGGCCTTTGAGATTGATTCCGGCTTTGCAATTCAATCAGGCGTCCGATGGGAGCTATTCGCTATACACCTGCTTATTTGATTCCTCTGTCGGTGGTCATCGGTACGCTGGCTCAAGGCTGGTGGGTCTGGTATACACCCATCCTGGTGTTCGTGTTAATTCCGGTAATCGAGCTGCTGGCCGGTCGTAACACGTTGAATTTAGATGCCGAGGCTGAATCGCGGGCTCGGCAGCAAAGCCTGTACTCGTGGATATTGTGGAGCTTTGTGCCCATTCAACTGGGGCTCACTCTGTTTGTACTGTGGACCATTACTCGTGGTCATCTTTCAACCCACGAAGCGATCGGATTAGTGGTGTCGCTGGGCATCAGCAACGGCGGAGTTGGAATCACCATTGCGCACGAATTGGTCCACCGCTCGTCCAAGCTGGAGCAGATTCTGGGCCGCATCCTGCTGATGACCACGTGGTACATGCACTTTGCCATCGAGCATGTTCGCGGACACCATGTGAATGTAGCTACAGCCAGCGATCCAGCAACCGCGCGGCTCAATACTTCGTTTTATCGCTTTTGGCTGCGCACAGTGCCCCGTCAGTGGCTGTCAGCTTGGCAACTAGAGATCAAACGCCTGCACAAGCTTGGCCGACCGGTGTTGAGTGTCCGCAATGAAATGCTGTGGTTTCTAGTCGTTCAAATTGCCTTTACGGTCGCCATTGGTTGGTGGCTAGGGCTGTTTGCAGTGGCCGGGTTTCTGTTGAGCTGTCTGGTGGCTTTCAGCCTTCTGGAGGCGGTCAATTATTTGGAACATTATGGTCTGGAGCGACGTATAGACGAACATGGTCGTCCGGAGCGTGTCAATCCCGAGCATTCATGGAACAGCGATCACGTCGTCAGTCGCCTGTTCCTGTTCGAGCTTTCTCGCCATTCCGATCATCACGCTACGGCATCCCGAAAGTATCAAATCTTGCGGTCGTTTGAACAGAGCCCGCAATTGCCCACGGGTTACCCAGGAATGGTCGTCTTAGCGCTGATGCCCCCCATCTGGTTCGCCATCATGAATCCGCTGGCGGAAAAGTATTGTCAAACTACTAAGCGAGCGGCAGAAATGTAGCTTCGGAGGATTTTTTGTTGGCGGCTTGCGCTACGCCCTAACCGCCTGCCGCGCCAGCACTTCGAACAAGAATTCCATGATTTCGACGTGCCGCACGGCTGTTTGCAAATCATGGCCCCATGTGAAAAGCCCCTGCTGCTTGACCAAGAATCCAGACGGTAGCGGTGAGGCACTCTGGAGGGTGTCTCGAACTTGGTCGGCCATGGCTGTGGCGTCCGCCAGGCAATCGACAATCGGAAACCACTGGGCCTGCAGGCGACTGTCCGCACCGGCCAATCCCGACTGCATTGCGTAGCCGTCGATCAACACACCGCCCAGGGATTCAAATTTGGTTGCCAGGATAGTTGCCCACACGCTGCTGGTATGTAGTATGGCACCAGCCCTGGCTTGTTCTGCAATCACGCAGTGGAGCAACACATCGGCAGACGCTTGTGCCTGGTCTGGTATAACGCCCTTTCCCGAAGAATCGACTAATGCAAAATCGACTGGCACCAAACTACCTTTATCTGTGCATTGGGCCGTAATCAGCAACTGTCGCGGCTCGCGCTGCGCGACGACGCTGTAGCTGCCGCTAGCTCCCAAGCTCCAGCCGCGCCGCCAGAAATCATGGCCAACGCGTTGCAACTGGCCAATCAGTGCCGCATGTGGACCCAGATGCACTGGCAATGGTCGATCGTCGGTTGGTTCCATTATTTGAATCGGTTCGAAAAAATGTGACTGGGCAAACTGAGCATCATTGGTGGGCCGGCGCGGGGCCACGCAAATTGCATCTCGACTAGCTTGCCGTCATCGACATACTTTGCTTTATAACTCCAACTTAGTCCGGCACCGCTTGTCCCACCCTACGAGTTGCATGAACGGCTGCAAAACATTCTAACTATGCATTCTCGGCAGCCGATGGCCGCGACCGATAATTTCGGCTTCAGCCAACGACAACTCTTGCAACCGTTCTTTCACGTCATGGGCAGGCATAAAACCTCTGGCCAGTCGCACGTAAGTTGTATGATGGCGGGCTTCTGATTCAAACAAGCTGGCGTAGAACTGAGCTAGCTCCGTATCCTGCACATGCTCAGCCAACAGACTGAACCGTTCGCAACTTCGAGCTTCGATCAGTCCAGCAACCAACAGCCTGTCGACCGCCCGCTGTGGTTCTGCGGTTCGAACAAGCTGGTTTAACTCGCGTCCGTAGTGACCGGGCTGCAATCGCCGAAATCGAATTTTACGCCTTTCCAGCCAGTCCAACACCAGGTGAAAATGCTCCAGTTCCTCCTGTACAATCTGCGTCATCTCAGTGCACAGGTCGCGATTGTCGATGTAGCTACCCAGCAGGCTCATCGCCGTGGCCGCAGCCTTGTGTTCGCAATGTGCATGGTCAATCAGAATCTCGTCTAACGATCGATCGACCTGTTTTAGCCAACGTTGGTCGGTAGTGCTTTGCAGACTGAGCATTTGATTCACAGGCGGTGGTGAACGTTATCCATGAGGCTATCTGAGCAACTTTGGCGGGCTCCGCAATACAACTTGTAGCATTAAAACGTGAATGTTCCGATTGTGAAACACCCCATAGAAAACCTGGGCAGTCGGGAAACTCCAGCTAGAATGGTTCGCTTTCATGGCTGGATGTACCGGTCTGACGGCTTTAGAACGATGAACCCCTTTGGCACGTACTGATTGATGGTTTTGTTATCTGCGGTAGACGTTTCCAAGACTTTTGGTGATCGGCAGGTGCTGCAGAAAGCTAGTCTGGAAATACGCACCGGCGAGCGCATCGGGCTGGTTGGTCCCAATGGAGCGGGCAAGACGACGCTGCTGAGAATTCTGACCGGGCAAATGGGGGCCGATGCCGGTACAGTGGAGATGCCTTCGCGAGGCACCGTTGGCTATTTACAGCAGCATCCCAATTTTGCTGAAAGCGATAGTGTGTGGTCGGTGGCTGCAGCGGCAGTCGGCGATGTGAGTCAATTGGCTAGCCAGGCAGAACAGGTAGCTGCCGAGCTAGCGCAAGCCGACTGCCCAGAACTTCGCCAAACTCTACTTGAACACTACGATCGTCTGCAGGCCAAACTGCATCAAGCAGATGCTTACAATTGGGAGTATCGCGTAGAACGCATTCTGCAGGGGCTCGGATTCCCATCTCGCTGGAACGATCGTCCCGCAAGGCAATTGAGCGGGGGGCAACAGAATCGCCTGATGCTGGCCAGCCTGTTGTTGCAGCAACCAGACCTGATGATTTTGGACGAGCCCAACAACCATTTAGACATCGAGACCACCGAATGGCTGGAAGAGACGCTAGCGGGTTGGCCAGGCGCGCTGCTGGTAGTCAGCCACGACCGCTTTTTTCTGGATCAGGTGGCCAGCTCAATTGTCGAACTGGTCGACGGACAACTGGATCGCTATCGCGGCAACTACTCGGCCTATGTAATGCAGAAGGCCGAGCGGCTGGAGGTCCAGCGGCGGACCTACGAGCGCCAGCAGGAAGAGATCGCCAAGCTGGAAGAGTTTATTCGCAAGCATCACTACGGTCAAAAGAGCACTCAGGCCGAAGATCGCCGCAAAAAGTTGGAACGCATCGAGCGTGTCCCGCCACCACGCGAGATACGCACGCCTCAATTTCGCTTTCCGCCTGCAGCCCGTAGTGGCGATGTGGTGCTACGTGCCAGCGAACTGTCCAAAGCCTATGACCGCCCGCTATTTAGCAAATTGAGCTTCCAAATTCACCGTGGTGAACGGTGGGCCATTTTAGGCTCCAATGGCTCCGGCAAGACGACGCTGCTAAAGTGCTTGTTGGGCCAGTGCCAGGCTGATCAAGGTCAGGTTGAACTGGGATCAAAACTGCAGATTGGCTACTTCGACCAGTTGTTATCCCAGCTATCTCCGGACACCTGTGCGGCTGAAGCCATTCGCGTGGCTCACAGGGACTTGGACGATCGCGCCCGCCGGGACATTCTGGGCGCCTTTGGCCTTTCGGGCGACGTAGTACTCAAACCACTACGCATGCTGTCCGGTGGCGAGCGCAGCCGGACGATGCTAGCCTGGCTAACCGCCATGGAGGCCAATCTATTGGTACTAGACGAACCAACCAACCATTTGGACCTCTGGTCACGGCATGCATTGGAGGAAGCTTTGAGACATTTTGACGGCACCGTACTGATGGTCACGCACGACCGGTACTTGGTCAATGCAGTGGCCGATCATGTGCTGGTTATCGGAGAGGGTCGTGTCAGTCAGATCGCGGGCAACTACGACGCCTATAAACATTGGCTCAAGCAGTCCATGGCCATAGCTGATCGAGCCGCTGTGGGTCACAATGTTGCGGCCGGAAAGTCGACAACCCCAGGTGCAGCTCGACCCCGGTCGGGCAGTCCGGACACTGGTTCGACTAAGCGCAAGCGCAAGTACCCCTACCGCAAAGTTGAGGTATTGGCGCAAGAAATCACCGGAAGCGAAGCACGGATTGCGGAAATTCATCAGCAGATGATGCGCCCAGAAATACTCCGCGATGGACGGCAAGTCAAACAGTTGCAGCAGGAATTGACCGGCTTGGAAGAAAATCTGCTGCAGTTATACGAACACTACGAAGAAGCTTGTGAGTTGAACTAATGGCATTTTGGAACAGGAAAAAGGAAGCAGCCACCACGCCGGTATCACCGACGACGGCTGAACCATCAGAGGCTAAGTCGAGTGGTTTTTGGGGAAGCATCAAGTCGGCACTAACCAAGACCAGTCGTGCGCTGAATACCGATATTCGTGATCTACTGAAATCGGAAGGCGATCTGGTCAACGACGAATTCTTGACACGACTGTTTGGACTACTGATTCGCACCGATATGGGCAATGCGATGGCCAAACAGATTTGTGATCGCATCGGCAACGACTACCGCGCCCGCGTTGTCAAATTCTCGGACATCGTTCAAGTGGTCGGCCAAGAGATTCGCCAAAGCCTGGCGCAGCGCGGTACGGAACTGAATATGTCGGACAACGGACCGACGGTGATCCTGGTGGTTGGCGTCAACGGCTCTGGCAAAACTACTTCGATTGCCAAGTTGGCCCACAAGCTGGTCCAAGAAGGCAATCGCGTGTTGCTGGGAGCCGGAGATACATTCCGAGCAGCAGCCGTGGAACAACTGACCATCTGGTCCGAGCGCATCGGCTGTGACATCGTGACCGCCAAGCAGGGATCAGACCCAGCCAGCGTGGCCTTCCAAGCCAGCCTGCGTGCCCGCGATGAAAAATACGACGTGTGCATTGTCGATACCGCTGGTCGCCTGCAGACACAAACCAGCCTGATGCAAGAATTGCAAAAAATTCGTCGCGTTATCGGCAAGCACATTCCTGAGGCGCCGCATGAGGTCTTGCTGGTGCTGGATGCCACGGCGGGACAAAACGCCATCAGCCAGGCTCGAGGATTTTCGGACGCCGCAGGCTGTACCGGCATCATCCTGGCCAAGATCGACGGCTCTGCCAAAGGTGGGGTGATCGTGCCGATTTGTCAGCAATTTGAATTGCCCGTCAAGCTGGTGGGGCTGGGTGAAAAGATCGGGGACATGGCCGTATTTAATCCCGACGAATTCGTCCGTGGCCTGCTGGACGAGACAAACTGACGCATATTGTAGACATTGTCGTCGTCTATTTGGCGAAGTATCCTTCTGAATAGCAATACTGCACTCGCGAGCCTGAATAAGGCGCGCGACGTAGCGGTAGCCACGATCTGGCGACGGTGGCCGATACATTCCAATTGAGGGTCTGTGTCATGCCCCCATGCGAATGACGAGGTACCATCCGATGTTCAAGTCTGCGTTGTTGCTCAAGACTGCAAGCCTGCTCGGCCTAACGACAATACTGGTAGCGTCCGATCGCTGCTATGGCCAGTTGGATTTTGAAAAGGCACCCATTCTGTATGGTCAAGTGCCGTCGGAAGATGCTGTGGGGCAACTGGCGCGACGATTGGAATCAGGCGAGGCAATTCTGGAATATGATTCGCGACTTGGCTGGCTGCCCAGCATTCTGAAACTACTGAATGTCGACGTCGAATCTCAAGTATTTGTGTTTTCTAAGACGTCGTTGCAATTGCATAAAATTCATCCGCGTGGGCCTCGCGCTATTTACTTTAATGACGATGTGTATGTGGGCTTTTGCCACAACGGAGACGTACTGGAATTGGCGGCCACGGACCCTCGGCTGGGGGCGGTCTTTTATACGCTGGACCAAAACAATGCGGCGCGTCGAATTCTCGCTGACCGAGGCCAGTGTTTAGCGTGTCATGCCACGCATCGCACGCAGGGTGTACCCGGCTATCTGGTTCGCAGTGTCTATCCAGATGCCGATGGTCGCCCGCGTTCCGGAACGCGCAGTTTTGTGACCGATCACAGCACCGAATTTCAAAAGCGATTTGGTGGCTGGTACGTGACCGGCGAGCACGGGAGTTTACGGCACTTGGGCAATCTGATCGCCGCCGACCGCAATGATCCTGAAAGCATGGATGTTGATTCCGGCGCGAACAAGACGGATTTATCGACGCTGTTCAACGTCAATCATTATCTTGCACCACACAGCGATATCGTGGCATTGATGCTGCTGGAACATCAATCTCAAATGCACAACTTGTTGGCTCGAGCCAGCATGGAGACTCGCAGCGCCATCTACCACGACGAAAGCATGAATCAGGCTCTGGGTCGCCCGACGAATACCGTAAGCGAATCCACCGAGCGCCGCATTGCGCGAGCCGCAGAGGATGTGGTGCGCTACCTGCTGTTCGCCGATGAATTAGCACTGACCGACCGCGTTGTCGGCAATACCCAGTATTCGGCTCGCTTTCAAGATCGGGCTCGACAGGCTGGTCAAGTTGACTCTCGTGGTCGGAGCCTGCGTGACTTGGATCTCGAACAGCGTCTGTTTAAGCATCCCTGCAGCTACCTGATCTACTCCGACGCCTTCCGCCATCTGCCACCGGCAATGTACGATCGTATTCGAGGGCGGCTTTACGAAATCCTAAGTTCTCAGGAGCCGGTAGTTGGCTTCGAGCATTTAACGGTACGTGACCGGAAGGCCATCTTGGAGATTCTTGGCGAAACGCTGCCCGAACTGTTTGCCGGACGGACGACGGCCAGCTGAAGTGAATTACAGGCTTGTTAAGCACAGCTGCATAAGTTTTCGAACAAAATGAATGAACAGTGGATGGATAGGATGATTGCATGTCGCTGGTAGAAGCACGTGTGCTATGTGAATCGATTGTATTCAAGTTGCGGAATGCCGGTTCCTAACTCATTGGTGACTTCGAACGGTCAATCGATGATTTGCTCAGTGATTTCTCCCTACTGCAAGTCGGAACGACGATCATCCGGTATGTCCTGTGTATCCATGCTTGGTTCTTGAGTTGTATTGAACTGTTTGTGTACAGGTGCTTACAAGCTTGCTTGCCGCAGCATTCGGGCGGCATCCTCTGGCATCAGCGGATTGATGAAACATTCGCTGCCCCATTCAAATCCGGCTTGCGTTGAAATGCGTGGGAACAGCTCGATTCGCCAGTGGTAGGCAGGCCCTCCCCGGTGGCGTTTGGGTGCCGTATGAATCACGTAATTGTAAGCCACATCGGGATAGCAGTGTTCCAAGCGTCGCACCAGCCGATGGAGTAGCCATGAAAGCTCTTCAAGCTGCACATTCTGCAGTAGTTCGAATTGCCCCTGATGCTGTCGCGGGACAATTGTAACCAGCGCTGGCAGGCGGCTGGCGAATGGGCAGTAGGCAACAAATAGCGGCGTTTGCTCGACAATTCGCAGATGCTGCTGCATTTCGTCATTGATGATGCGGCAGATCAAACATTCGCCTGACTGCTCCAAGTACGTCTGCATGCGATCTGCCACCCGGGCTACGTCAGTAGGCAACAAATTCGCCGCAATCAATTGCGAATGCGAATGCACCAGCGACGCTCCGGCCTCGTGTCCTACGTTCTTAAACAGTACGGCGTAGTCCATGGCCATTTTCAACAACCAATACGCCAAGCGATCGCGATAAGCCTGGAACACCAGCTGCATGGTGGCTCGATCGAGTTGCGAAATTGACTGCAAATGCTGTGGCCCTTCGATGATAACTTCGTGGCCTCCGCTAACATCTCGCCGCTGATACAGTTCTGAGTTGGTCGCGGCGCGCTTAGCTGCCTCGATGACTTGCGACTCTTGTTCGCTCGCCCCGCTCCAAAGTTCTGGTCCCCCGCTGATCCATTGTTCTTGGATTCCCACTGGCGCATAACTAGCTTGCAGTGAACTGCATTGCAAACATCCGTCACTCCGGACCGCCGGAAATTTATTGGGTACGACGCGGACAGACCAACCGGGCTGGCCCACGTGTCGATCGAGTGGCAAATAACAGGCAACAGCTATGGGCGTATGTTGCTCATGTCCCCAGCAGAATGGACACTGATCGGCAGGGACAACCTGTGTCGGCTGTCGCACAAAATCGATGGGGCGTTCCGAACGTTGTGGAGCCAGAATAACCCAGCGATCCGTCAACCAGTCATGCCGCATCTCACTGGTTGTCGTTTTGTCGCGTGCGGATGCCATCTGGCCGATTTCCAGTCAAGTTATTGGCTGGCAGTCACCGGTGCATTTGGTTGTCGTATCGTCTGTTGATAGACTTCCAGATAGCGCTGAGCACTACTGCTCCACGACCAATCGCTGCGCATGCCGGTCTGCACAATTTGTGCCCATTGTGGCCGACGATCCAGGAAAAAATCAAGTGCCTCGCCCAGCGCTCGCTCGAGTCCCGCCAGCGAGTAATCCCAGAACTGGAAGCCGGTTGCCGAGCCATCTCGCAGGCTCTCTTGGGTCGTATGCACAACAGTGTCCGCCAGGCCGCCTGTCGCGTGAACGACGGGAACAGCACCATACTTCAGGCTGTAAAGTTGATTCAAACCACATGGCTCGTAGCGACTGGGCATCAAAAACAGATCGCAGCCGGCCTCAATGCGATGCGCCACAGCCTCGGAGAATTCCAAACGCACGGCGATTTTGTCGGGCCGAACAGTCGCTAAATCCGTCAATTCTTGCTCATAATTTTTGTCGCCAGTCCCTAAAATCGCCCACTGAACGTCGCGACGACCTAACCAATGCCGCAACATGGGAATAATCAAATCCCACCCTTTTTGATTGGCCAGTCGGCTCACGATGCCAATCAACGGCACCTGCGGATTCTCAGCCAGTCCCAATTCTCGCTGCAAAGCTGCTTTACATACACGCTTGCCTTGCTGCCAATTGTCAACATGGTACGAGTGTGGCAAGAAGCGGTCGCTGGCTGGATTCCATTGTCCATAGTCAACTCCATTGACAATGCCGACCAAATCTTGGCGACGTCTGAGCAACAAACTGTCTAATCCGCAGCCATGTTCGGGGCGCGTAATTTCGTCGGCATAGGTCGGGCTGACAGTCGTCAACCGATCCGAAAAAACAATGCCCGCCTTCATCAAATTCAAATCGCCATAGTACTCAAGCTGCTCCCAGTTGAAGTACTTCCAATCCAGCCCGGTCAGCGGCATATCAAAATGCCAAAACCGTCCCTGATAGGCCAGATTGTGAATCGTCATCACACTCGCCGCGCGACTCATCCAGTCGTAGTTCCCAAGTCGAGCTGCCATGTACACCGGTATCAAACCGGTCTGCCAATCGTGGCAGTGCACTATGTCCGGCTGCAAATCTAGCCTCTCGATGGCCTCGATCGTGGCGCGGTTAAAAAACGAGAATCGTTCGCAGTTGTCAGGGTATTCGCCGTTGCTGTCACCGTACAATCCATCCCGATCAAAGTATTGTGGTTGATCAACCAGATACAGCGCTACCGGACTGTCGGGCAAGTAGGTTTTCAGGATTCGGCAGGCCACGTTGCGGTTGGCAATCGGCACCGTGAACGCCAAATCTGTCGTCTCAATCGGCAACCCACATCGCACAGCGCTGCGATACGCGGGCAGAAAGCACGTGCAGTGGCAACCCAATTTGTGCAATGCAGGCGGCAGGGCACCGCACACGTCCCCCAAACCGCCGGTCTTGGCCAGTGGAATCATTTCACTGGAAACTGTGGTAACGTTCAGGCTCACGGTGGACTGCTGGACTCGATGAGAGACTTTGCGGACAATGCTTGAAAATTTGATTCAGGCGACGATAGCACAAGTGTAGCCGTCGTTTACTGGCAACGCGTAGTTTACACGCCACCAGACGCGCGAAACATTCGGATTTTTTTAACAACTTTCCCAAGTATCTGTCGCATTCCTCTTGACCCGCAAAGTCGGACCGACGGTCAGCAGATGAGCCTTGGTGGCGGGCACGCACTTTAAGTATAATTACAAGTGATGGCATGTCCTGTAGCTACCGTCGCCAGACGGTTGGGCGGGTTGAGCTTCCATTATCTGGCGACAATGGCTACTGATATGGCGGTAGCAGATGGTAAATGGGTATTGGTCGCTCGCCTAACTTCCACCGCCATGTGTGCAAATGTGTCGTAATCAAAGGCCCGGCTTATGAGTCTTACTGGTTGTCGTCCGCGTATTGCCGACATGCGATTTCGCTTGTTAGGGCGGACGGTACATCCCGAACTGTTCACGACCTGCAAGTGCCATCGCGTGCAGCGTGAGCACTATGCCGCGCAATTCTGCATCACTGTCGACGGCCACTACATTACTTGGTGCAGTGGCAAGAGTGTGCTGACGGAGGTCGCCGGGGCATCGACACAGCCCCTGCCTGAATCGGAGCGCCTGCTGGAGCTACCTCTACGCGACCGAGAGCATAGTTCGCTTGAGGTGCAGGGTTGCAAGTACACCTACGACTACCAAGCTGAACAGGTAGCCTCGGAAATGTTCTGGAATATTCATAAACAGTTAGAGCAATCGGCTCACAGTCACGAACTAATTCAACTGTTCAATTCCAGCGGCCGCCTACCTATTGGTGGGCTCAGTTTTATTCACGTCGAAAGTCGCATGAGAACATTGAGCGTCCAAGTCATTCACACCTACCCCGAAGACCATTTGCTGGTTCGCTCGCAATCCAGCTTCACTTGCCCAGCGATTAAGACGTAGTGGTTAACTGGCGGCAACCTGTATCTGGTGAGGGGAAAGTCCTTGTGGTTCAGGGGCGGTCAGGCAGGAGCGGGAAGAGATCCGATGGTTGGTGGCATTGCTGCATGAGAGTGGTCAATCGCTGGATGATGTCGGGGTGCTGGGCGGCGAGGTTGTTGCTTTCGCCAATGTCGTCCGCCAAGTTGTACAACTCAAGCGTAGCGTCACGGCGGCTAATGTTCTGACGAACAACCTTCCAATCCCCGACGCGAATCGACTGCTGACCCCCATAGCCTGAGAACTCACGGTACAGAAAGTCGCGATCCGGTTGCGGTTGGCTCAGCAGCGTGGGCGCGAAACTAACTCCGTCTGTGCCATCGGGCAGTTGTGGTTGTTGTCCAATCAAATCTAGGAGCGTTGACATCCAATCTTCAAATCCGCTCAGGCGATCCGAGCTGCTGCCGGCCGGCACGTGACCTGGCCAGCGTACGATGGTGGGGACGCGCACGCCGCCTTCATAGAGCGATCCTTTCAAGCCGCGTAACGGTCCAACACTCTGAAAGAATTCGTAGTCCACTTCGTCACGTACATGGGTTGTACCGTTGTCAGAAGTAAAAATCACGATCGTCTCGTCGCTCAGGCCACAGGCCTCAAGTTCGGCTAACAGCTCGCCCACAAAACGGTCCAGTAGCGAAATCATGGCAGCATAAGCGGCACGTGGCGTAAAATGAGGTGTGTATCCGCCTCGCTCGCGAGTAAACGGAGGATCGTCCCAGCCGAGCTGTCGATAGGGCTCGACTTCCGCATCCGGTACCTGTAGCGCCAGGTGCGGTAACGTTGTTGGGTAATACAGAAAGAATGGTCGATCGCGATGCTGGCGGATGAACTGCAGCGCTTGCTGGTGGATGCGCAGCGGAGCATAATCCTGACCCTGAAAGCGACGGTAACTGTTGGCATCGGCAGGATCGGCTCCCTCCAGGCCCGCATGACCGGGAACTGGCGGATGGTTGTCCAACCCGATGCGCTGTCGATCATTCCACAGATAGTCGGGGTAATAAGTGTGAGCGTAACGTTGGCAGTTATAGCCGAAGAAGCGATCAAAACCCTGCCGCAGCGGCTCACCCGTTGAATCAGGGCCGCCCAATCCCCACTTGCCAAACGCACCCGTAACGTAGCCACAGCCCTGGAAGACTTCGGCCAACGTGACCTGACTGTCCGGTAGTGGCAATTGTCCCTCTGGTTGAGCTTCGCTGTTGTTGCGAATATAGGCATGGCCTGGATGCTTGCCAGTCATCAATACGCACCGCGATGGCGCGCACACGGGACTGCCAGCATAGTGCTGCGTCAAACGCATGCCCTGTGTGGCCAGCCGGTCGAGGTGTGGAGTCCCAATGCGCTGCTGGCCAAAACATCCCAGCTCTTGGAATCCCAGGTCGTCAGCTACGATCAGCAACACATTGGGACTACGCTCGGAGGCTTGCAGCAATGGAAATGCGAAGCAGGTCGCTATAATGGCGGCACAATATCCGATCAACGACCTCCGATATGGTTTGTAGAGCGGGACAAGCGTGTCCAGTGCAAGCTGAAGCGGGGTACCCAGGACATTCAGGAAGCGACACAGAGGGTTCAGAGACAAATGGTTTGGCCTCGCACCGGCCCCCCAACGGCCCATGACCGGACGCTCATATGAAAGTCGTGTATACATGATTTCCTGACCGATATCCGGCATTTCCTGCTAGCACGAGCCAACCGCAACTATTTGAAAAATCGACCATTTCTGTTGAAAAATCCGGCATCCTTGCTGTTCTGGCGTCAGGGACCTAGAATACCATAACCTGTAAGAAATCGTGGCTCCCTATAGCCCTCAAGTCACTAGCCGCCGCTGATTGGCCCCTGTGCCGATGCCTTGGGCGGACGATTTCGTGTTTACCTAAATTTTCTCAACGGAGTATCGTCGATGCGTCGTGCAGTATGCTTGATCGTAGTTTTGAGTTTGGGTTTTATCGGATGCAGCCAGCCAACAGAGACGGTTCCTGGTGTCACCGGCAATTCGGGCAGCAGTGCCGTAACCGACGATGCTGGCTCAGTGGATGCCTCCAGTGAAGCCCCACCTGCCGGTGACGGTGCCTCGACTGGCTCTACAGGCAGCCTTCGGTTCGTAGCCGATACGCGCTTGGAGGTTCCTGAAATGATGTGCCCCTACGGATGTTACCCAGCTGTCGAAAAGACGCTGGCCAAGGTTCCTGGCGTTGTAGGTGTCCAACTGGCTGAGCAGCCCGCAGGTACACCCGACGGTGAATTGAAAGAACGAATCGTCGAACTGAAAGTTAATGACGATTTTGACGCTGACTCTGCATTGCAAGCGCTCAAGCGAGCCCGTTACGACGCATCCGTGATCAACTAACCAACCAGGTCCAACTGGCTAGGTGGTTCGTCCGGCAACGTGGGCGCAGCCTGCAGCGGCTGCGCCAGCTCGTCGGTTATGGATTTCGCAGGGCGCTGTGGAGCTCGACGACCGTCGGACAGTCCATCGCCCTGCCCCTGGGCGTCACGATCTTGGTTGCTGGCCATGGAACCTTCAACGTGTGCTTCGGCAGCGACCGAGGTGTGAGACTGGGGTGGTGCGTCTGTGGTCGGACGACTGACGCTGACCGCCACTCCGGCGGCCTGAACAGCAGGAGGAATCTGCATGAATGAGCCCTCGCTATAGTGAACTGACGTTAAATCCTCAAAATTACGAGTCGAGAGCGGCTCTCTTAACTGCCAGCACGACATCTACTGCCAGCTAAGGCGAGCGGCCAAAACGAATCTTGCGGTAGCTAGTGTCGCCATCCCATGCCTCTAAGTAAGGATTGCTGGCTGGCAACTTCGGGAAACATCTGCTGCCAAGTAGCTTCCAATTGCGGAAACGGCTTGCGTTGCATTTCGGGATTATCCAAGGTACCGTTGACTTCCACCATCATAAACGTGGCAAAACGTGAATCAGCCAACAACGGTGAGATGACCTGTCCGATCGGAACGCGACGCCCCACGTAGGTGTATAGCTGTAATTGGATATCTCGTCGCAAATTCGTCCAACCGTCGCCGCGCAGCCGCAAAACATCGCCATCTGCAGCGACTTTTAGTGGAATATGATCGCCGTCGATTTTGAAATCCACATCGGCCCGCTGAAAGGCTGAGGCATCTGCTGCGTTGACTGCAGCCACGCTAAACAACCGCATCATGAACGGCAATTCATACAACTTGGCATCGGTCAGGTGAATGCTTCCACTGCCACTGAAAGTCTGCGGATTCCATGGCACGCCATGAAAATCCTTGAGATAGGCGTTACAGATCGCCTGAGGCTGTTTCTGCTGCATGCCCACCTCTTGCAGCAAGGTACTAAGGTTCGCATTCTCCAGCGCTGCATCCAGATGTAGCTTGCCGGAGTCCAGCAAACTGTAGCCACTGAGCTTGAGCGTGCCTGCCAAGGCCGTGGCGGTCACATCTTGCCCGGGCAGCGGTTCGGCCGCAGGCAATACCTTCTGGACGGCGGAACCGAAATAGAGCTTATGATCCAGCACTACAAATGGACCCTGAAGATTGGTCACCGGAATGTTGATGGCGCGCAGCGCATCCATGGCAATCCGTCCGCTGGCCTTAAGACTCTCGCCATCGCTGGAACCTTGCACCCAAACAGTGCCACGTAATGCGCTGACCTGCTCTCCGCCTGCAAACTGCCCATCTTCAACATCCATTTGGCAGTTCCACGACATGGCCATCGGCAAATTTTTATCCCCAAGAACAATTTGACTACTCCCCAACAAGCTGACTGGACCTCGAAAGTCCAGCTTGAGCATCGACTCTTGCACCGACTTTGGCAGTGCTCGTACAAGCTGTGCATCGACCATCAACCTGGTGGTTGGCAGCCACTGAACGTCTGCTTGCCAGCGTCCGTCTGCGCGTGGCGTACACTGACCAGTAAGCGCCAGCCGAGTCGCCCCATGGTGCGCTGTGGCTCGTTGTATGATCACTTGGTCATTGGCATAGGTGATATGACAACTGACATCATTTAGCAGGTATGGAAACTCCAATGGCTCCAGTCGCACGGATGTTCCTGTAGGTGTCGGACCGTGGTTTTCCTCAATGATCGTAACCTGAGTTTCAATGGAATTGGGAGAACCGTCGCCCTGAATAGTGACTGCCACCCGATCGATCGACCCAGACGGCTGCAATTGTGACCAAGTCTCGCGAACGCGGGGCGGCAGGGCCATATACAGGTCTTCAGCAATCGGCACATTGTGCGCATCGATATCCAGACGAAAAGGTAATGCCCCCTGGGGGACTTGTTGCCACGTCCCCGAACACAGAATGCGAGCGCTATCGTTCTTGCCTTCAAAGCCTTGCAGATACCAGCGCTGATCCTGATTGAAAATTCGCCCGCGAATGTTGTAGATTGGGTAGACGAATTTGTCGTATTGCAAACGACCTCCAAACACGTTGGCGTCAATGGTCCGATGCCAATTGGCTTCTTCGGGCCCCTTTCGTTCAAACACAGCACTGACCAGTTCGACGGCACCAGCCAGCTTCAACGATCGTACAAACTCTTCGGCGCTTCCGGGCGGGCTGCCCGTGGGCGTCAGCGCTGAAATCAAATCTTCGTCGATGACCACTGGCCCCAGACTGCGACACTGCAGACGACCGTGCCATTGCCCCTCTGCCAGCGAGAGACTCATGCTGGCCTCAAGCGGTTGCCCCGCAGCGCGACCTTGCAATTGTTGACTACTGAGGGTGCCTTCACGATACTGAACTTTGCCGTGCACGTCTGTAAGAGGATAAGGAAACAACCACGGGCGAAGGCTGACATGCTGGCAGTCAATGGCCGCCGAGGGCTGCCAAACCTGTCCGTCAAACTTCAGTTGCACTGAACCGCTAACGCGACCAGCTAATTGCAGTCGATCCCAGTGCTGCTGGAAAGCAACCGGTAACGACTGGTACAATCGCTTGTCCAAGTCGATATTCTGCACCTGAGCCTCGATCACCATCGGACTATCCAGCTCCAACCCCATGATGTCGGTGTCGATTTTCAAGGTCGCTTCACCACTGTGAGCCTGCATTTGGCGGAGTTGCAACATCTTGTTCGTGCAGGAGAATTGACTACTCAGTCGCTCCAGCGGATAGGGCAAACGCGGGTCTTGCATGCGGCCCGAAAGAATTCGGCCTTGAAACATAAACTCGGCCGGACGACTGGTTTGGTGTGAAATCTGAAAATAGGAGCAGTCAGCATCGCATTCTAGACCTGCTAGTTGCGACAACCGGTCGGCCAGCCCAGGCGGTAGTACGTCGATGAGTTTGCGAGAGAACCGAAGACCCGAAAATTCACCCACGCATTCTGCGCTCTCCGTGGACGGGTCAACGATGCACGTGGCAACGACATTGCGCACCAAGCCGCTGCTGCGAGCCGAACATTGTGCACGAAATTGGCGGCGAGTCGGGCGCTGAATAGTGGTGGTCGGTGAATCGACAGTATACAGCTCTTCGGCTTCCAGGGGCTCGACCTCAGCCTGCAGGTCATGCAGCACGATTTCCCCCGCCATCTCATCCGCACTTTGCCGCAATCGGAGCGATGAATCCATGACAATAATTTTTGGCGGAATTCGGTTGGGTTTGGGATGCGGCTTGAGGCATCCTACGGACCATCCTCCATCGGCCAGTGGCCAGATGTCCAATTGAACGCCCTTGAGTCGGATTTGCTGAACACGGGCGGTCTGCTGAATGAAACTGGCCAGGTCCAACTTGCCCTGGATCAACACCTGCTCGGCAGATAAAACCTGCACACGCTGGCCGTCGATGGGCAATGCCATCCGCACATCGTTGGCTATGATCTGCCCTGGACCATCAAAGGCCACGCGGCCTACGAAGACGCGCGCCCTGGGAAATAGCTCGCTTAGCTCTTTTCGAATTGCAGTTCGCAACTCGCCACCCAACCGATGCTCCACCAGCCGGTAACAGAGCACTGTGGCTACAACGGCCAAAACGATGATCAATAGAACCACGGGGAGGCTGGTCACCCCAAACCGCGTAAGTCGAACTTCAGCGCCTGGCTTGAAATGCGGCTGCCGAGTGTCGAGGCATATCCGTAGATCCACCCCCGCGCAGTGGCGCTGCTGCTGGCGAATTTCATTCTGGCATGATTGACGAGGCACGGGGCGAATTCGGTGAGAAAGAAATGAACCACGGCAACATTCATCAAGGCTGAACTCTGACTGCGCCACTTCCGACCTGGAAACCCAGTAAGCTGCCTAGTTAGAGTTAATGGAGTTGAGCAATACCAGATCGCTACGGCCTGAGTAAAGATTAGGCCATCAAGCGTTTGCTAGCATCTGTTTCCGTTGGTGAACTAGCAACACTCGCCAAAGAGAGGAAGCGGTGTGTCCATGGACTGGCGACCGCAGCTACGAATTGCTGCTAAAACGCGACAGCAACGGCTCACCGCTGCGCGCGAAAACAGTACAGCCAATCAGGTGTGGTCAGCAACAGATGCTCGCCCACCCAGCTCAATCGTGCACCCTCCCTGGTCAATGCTCCGGTCTGGAAACGTCTGACAAAGGGCTGATGGTCTGTCGCGGCAACTTTCGTCGATTCTTCCACCCTGCTCTGCCCGGCCAAGTCGGCGCTGAAAACAATGATCTCCTCGGCGGTCGGCCAGCAGACATATTGGCCAACTAAGGCGGCTTGCCCCATTCCGCGCGGCTGCGGCAGCGCGTTGACCAATCCCGGTGTTGTTGGCTCTGGAAAGCTTTCCAATATTCGTCCAGCGCAGCGATCTACCCAGATCAACCGATCTCCGCCGACAAGCAGCGTTTGTCCAACAGCCCCGACGATATAGGTCGCGTCTTGAAACTCGATATCCTGGCTGGACCAGAGCAAATTGCCCGACAGCGCATCCAACGCGAACAGCTCGGGAGCATCTTGAGGCAAACAGTACACCAACCCTCGCTGCACGAAACAGCCTTGTCCATCGCGGTAGCGGTAGCGATCGGGTTGCCGTCCATTGCCCGAATTGCTGAGCCGTCGTCGGTAGCAACTCTGCCATAGTGTACGGCCGCTGTGCGGATCGAGGCAGGCGATGGTGCCCAGATCGGTTGCGTAGTACAGCAAGCCGCCTGCCACAATCGGCCCAGTTGCTGCGATCAAATTGGCGCGTTCGCTGCCGACGACCACGCCGCTACCAAGCACTGCTGAACGCCACTCTAGTTGCCCGCTATAGCGATCAAACGCTGCCAGACTTCGGCGTATGCCAGAATTGTCGCGCTCGACCACCCCGGTAATCAACAGCTGTTGCCAAACCACGGGACGCCCCTCCAGTTCTGCATCTACGAACTGCGGTGGCACCAAACGCAACGGAAAGCCGCGCAGTTGGCGACCTTGGCTATCCAGGTCCAGGCCAATCAAATAGCCGAGCGAACTACCGTCGGAGGCGCGACTGCGATTGGCCCAGGCGGTAATCGGCGACCCCATGCGGGCGTACAAGCATCCATCGTCAACGGTCAATTCGCCCTTCGGCTGCCCCATCACCGGATAACCTGCTGGCAAATAGTCGGCCTGTGGTAGCCTTGTATCAAATAGTGCGGCACCGGTTTGAGCATCGGGCCATACTGTGCCTGTGTGTAGTTCAATCGCTCGCACGCGAGTCAGTTCATGGAGGAACACCATGTCTGCAGACTGAGCAACGATGATCGGCAGCATGACTGGTCCTTGCCCGACGCGCGGCTGGCTGGCTGGCGTCACGTCAAGTGGACTGGCCCATCGCGTAAGAGGCAGTTGCCAAGCCGGCCGATGATCGAGCGTAAAACTTGGTTGGACCGTCCATGTTGCCGACTCATAATACGCTTGGGTTTGCTGGAGGCAGGCCGTTAAACGATCGCGCTCAGCCGGTTCAACTTCACTTTTTACAACCGCCTCTGCCCAACGACCGAGCGCTTCGTAATCCACGTACTGCGGCTCCATCGCGGCAGCAGTCAATTGCCGTATTAGCAAGTCCACGGCCAGCGGTTGATTGGACCCGCACACAGTTCGCCAGTGCTTCAGCAACCGCGCAGTTTGATCGCTATCCGCATCCATGGCAGTGTAGACAACATGCCAAGGCAACTGGACCGTCGCGGCTCGAGCGTCGAATTGTGACAAATCAACGCGCATCAATTCCGGAAGGCATGCTTCCATCATCTGGACCGCGGCCAGCGCCTGACCTTGTTCCAAAAAAACATCCGCCAGCAAGCGTACGAGAGCTGGCCCAGCCTCGGTCATTCGATAACGAATGACCGCATCACGGCCTGCCATTGTGCTCTTGGACTGCTGCAATCCACGATATGCCGCCTGAGCAGCGCCTAGCCGTTGCTGACGATGTTCAAGCTGCCCGGCCAGAGCCCTGGCAATGACTCGCTGCTGCTGTTGACAACTCCATTGACTGACGGGCAAATACGCCTGAACTCGCTGCGTTCCAGCCGCTTGCTGAGGACCCGTGGCAACCAGAGCAGGCGGCAAGTCCATGAGCCGATCGAGTTGCGTCATAGCCTCTGCAAATTGGCCCACATCCACCAACTGTGCAATCTGCTCGATGGCCAAACGGTCGGCGGCACTTACCGCACTGGCCGGTTCCGGTACGTCAGAAAACTGGCCGCAAACTTGCCTTCTACTCACCGGCAAAAGCGCCAAATAGCACACCAGCCAGCCAACGCGCCACCGACCATTCATGGCATTAGTAATATGGAAAAATGAGCCAAAATACTGCAACACCACTCAGGCTGACATACAGCCAGACGGGCCATACCCACCTGGCCATTCGTCGATGCTCAGGATATTTGCCCGACAGCGCTCGGTAGGCTGTAAATAAGATGCACGGTAGCGATCCAGCTGCCAGCAGTATATGGCTGAGCAACAATCCATAGTAGACCGGTCGAATCCACCCCTGGCCGCCAAACCGCGTATTACCAGCGAAGAGGTGGTGCAGAATATACGACACCAAGAACAGCGCTGACAGAACCAGCGCTGACAACATCAGCCGTTGATGCAGTCGCCACCTACCCGACTTGGCGGCCCATCCTCCACAGATCAACAGCCCGCTAACCAACGAATTGATAACGGCGTTGCACTTGGCAAACAGATGTACATCCATACCAGCAGGTGCAGGCAGTTGCACGCGACTCAGTAGGGTCACCGCCAAAAACACGATTGCCGAGACCGTCCAAATCCAGCGTCGTGCTAGATGATCGGCGATAGTCAAGCTGGCAGATGGATAGGGTTCAGCAACCATCGAACGTTATTCCTCCCTAGCGTTTTCATCAGTTTCAGCCTCGACATCTGTGTCAGCCGCTCCGCCAGCCGTCAGCGACTGTGGCTCTGATTGCTTGAGCGGTAGTCGCCCGCCAGCAGCCAGCATAGCTTGAATATCGTCGATCAATCCTTGCCACGCTGGCTCTTCGGGCCATTCGTACGAACCGTAAATCTGCCCATCGGCATCGACTAACAGCAATTTGTCGGCATGAAAGCGACGATCGACCGGCAGAAAGTACATCTCGGCACCCACCCGGCGAATGTACGTCAAGTCGCCTGTCAGAAAGTACCATTGAGCGGGATCGGCACCATATTGTTTGGCATACTCTGCCAATACCGGCGGCTGATCGACATCTGGATCGCAAGTAATGCTGACCAATCGGAATGGTTGGCCGCGAAACTGCTGCTGCAACAACTTCAGCTTTTCGTTTTGTCTAGGACAAATAGTTGGGCAGACGGTGAAGAAGAAACTAAGCACATAAGGCTGACCTTTCAAGTCGTGGCTTGAAACCGACTTGCCATGAATGTCGGTCAACTCAAACTGGCTCAACCACTCCTGGTCGCTGCCCGCTGGCCTGCGCGGCGGCTGACTGATGCCGCGCCGTTGATATTGATCGGCAGGAACCAACTTGCCATTTTCGTCTTCGACGTAGGCGATCGCCGCAACACCTTCGTCGCGACGTCCGCTTGGACAACCGACCTGCATCGCCAAACCAGCTATCAACACGGCAAAAATTATCCAGCGGCTAACCGGACACCGATAGCATGGATGGATAGACGCTAGTTCTTCATTTGGGCTCATTATGTTCACCTGTGTTAACATTCTATTCCAATTCCCAACAGCCTCACAGGCAACCTGTACCTCTGAAGGCAACCTGTAAGAAGGTAGCTTTCGTCGCCAGACGGTGGAGGCTGGGCGATACCAGCGACTGGTGATGGTGTCGACGGTAGATTTTAACTGCCACGTGCCGAAAAGCCGGTATCGAAATGGGACCAAGGCCACTAGCACGATGCGGTCTGGTATGTTTTCTCAGGCTTGTTAAGCTGACTTGGCCGCGTTTAGCTGGGTACAGCGCAGACAACTGTGGAGCGACCATCCATAGCGGCCTGATGACACTACATCGCCTCAAGAGAGTTGGTAACCCATGATTCAACTTGGATTTGTCACGGCCATCGTGCCGGAATTGTCGTTGCCTGAAGTACTGCAACTGGCCGCTCAGATCGGCTACGATTGCGTGGAGGTTATGTGCTGGCCGCCCAGCAAAGCCGATCGGCGTTACGCCGGTGTAACGCACATCGACGTCACGCAGTTGAGTGATTCGGCGATCGCTGAGATCAATCAATTGCAGCACAGTACCGGCGTGAAGATCAGCGGCTTGGGCTACTATCCCAACTGCCTGTCGGCCAACCTCGAAGAAGCTCAAGCTGCGGTGGAACATCTGCGTCGAGTCATGCAAGCTGCTCCGCGACTGGGACTGCAAAACGTGAATACGTTTATTGGCCGCGATCATCGGCTGAGCGTCGAAGATAATTGGCCGCGACTGCTGGATACTTGGGGGCCGCTCATGGAGTTGGCCGATAGCTTGAATCTGAAGGTCGGCATCGAGAACTGCCCGATGCTGTTCTCCAAAGATGAATGGCCAGGCGGTAAGAACATCGCCTCTAACCCCGAAGTCTGGTCGCGACTGTTCCGCGATATTTCCAGTCCGAACCTGGGGCTGAATTTCGATCCCTCACACATGGTGTGGCAAGTGATGGACTACTTGTCTGCGGTTCGCAATTTCGGCAACCGCATTTGGCACACACATGCCAAGGACGCCACACTGGATCGCCATCGGCTGAACGAAGTCGGCTTGCTGGCTTATCCTCCGCTATACCACACTCCTAAGCTGCCGGGATTGGGCGAAGTGAACTGGGGTGCCTTCATAGCCACCTTGTTGGACAGTGGTTTTCGGGGCGCAATGTGCGTGGAAGTGGAGGACCGCGCCTATGAAGGCTCGCTAGCCGACCGCAAGGCGTCGTTGGTCCAGAGTTACCGCTATCTGAAGAACTTTATTCCGTGAGCTTACCCATGAGCGCTTCCTATTTGGCTTTCTCGAAGATGATCGACCATTCGCTGTTGGTGCCTACCACCACCCAGCCACAACTGGACGATGGCTGCCAACTGGCGTTGGCCTACGATGTGGCCAGTGTGTGCATCATGCCCTTCTACCTTAAACGCTGTAGTCAGATTCTGGCCGGATCGACCGTGCTGCCCAGCACCACCATCGGCTTCCCTCACGGTGGTCATGCAACCGCCATCAAACGCGCTGAAGCTCTCCAGGCCATCGACGACGGCGGACAAGAGCTGGACATGGTGGTCAATATCAGCCAAGTTCTGTCGGGCAATTGGTCCTACGTCACCGATGACATAGCTGCCGTGGTCGAGGTGACTCACGCCGCCGGACGGAAGATCAAGGTCATTTTCGAGAACTGCTACTTGACTGACGACCACAAGCGCAAACTTTGCCACATCTGCACCGAGCTGCGTGTCGATTGGGTCAAGACGAGCACTGGCTATGGCAGCAGCGGAGCTACCGCCGATGACTTGCGGCTCATGCTACAATCCGTCGGTCCCAGCGTGCAAGTCAAAGCCGCCGGTGGCATTCGCGACTTTGACAAACTGTCCGAATACAAACAGCTTGGCGTCACGCGCTGCGGTGCCAGTGCAACCGCCGTCATTCTCGATCGCGCCCGTCAAGAGCTGGGCTTGCTACCCATCCAGTTTCAATCTAAGCCCTCAGCGGCTTCCAGCTATTGAGTTGCTGTAACGTTTGATGGTAGCTACGATTCGACCACTCACCTATTTGCTGAAGCATTTCAATAATCTGAAGTCGACGGTGTATTATCAGCGTAGCTTCCTTTTTCGCTTATTACGTCCGGAGCCATTGTCGTGAAGGTCAGAGTTATCATCCATCCGGCTGAAGAAGGTGGATTCTGGGCATAAGTTCCTGCGCTGCCCGGTTGCGTTTTTCAGGGGGGAAACAATCGATGAGACGCTTGCCAGCATTCGCGCAGCTGCCGCTGGATGGCTTGAGGTCGCCGATGACCGCGCGACCCCTGAAGCCCATTGCAGTTAACGGAAATCGAATTGTGAAGATCCAGTTAGCCAGAATCACAGCCTGCCCCCGGGCAAGCCGCGCGTGATCGAAATGCTCTCCGGCTTGTCCGGGAGATCACTTCCGTTTCTCGATAAATTCGTTCAAAACAGATAAGCCGGTCGTCTCACCCGGATCGGCAACAGTCTGCCAGTCGGACAATCCTGTCGGCCAGCGACTGAGCTTCGGATTGATTGTGAGTAATGTGCAATACAGTTACACTGCGGCTGTGCTTGATCCTAGACAAATGTTCTATCAACTCGCTGCGTGTCTGATCGTCCAGCGCGCTGAGCGGTTCATCGAGCAGTAGCAATGGCGGTCGAAACGCCAGGGCACGGCCCAGCGCGACCCGCTGTGCCTCGCCACCGCTCAGTCCGGCTGGATAGCGTTGCAATAAATGGCTGATCGCAAGTTGCTGAGCCAGCTCCTGTGTGCGCTGCTGGATTTCGGCTCGCGACTGTCGTTGCAACTGTAAGGCAAAACCCAAATGCTGCGCGACGGTCATGGTGGGAAACAGCGCCAAGTCTTGCGGAACGTAGCCGATGCGTCGATCTCCAGGCGCCGCGTCGGTTACATCCTGATTGCCGATGACGATGCGACCGGCTGACACACTGCGCAATCCGCAAATGGCTTCCAACATTGTCGTCTTGCCACAACCGGTGCGGCCCATCAAGGCGACGTATTGCCCGGACTCCACCTCCAACTGCACATCTCGCAGTTCAAAGCGGCCGGCGCGAATCGTTACGTTTTCCAGGCGTATCATGAGGCTACCTGTCGACTCCTGCCCAGCGCAGAATGACCAGCACCACAGCGGCCATCGTCACCATCAGCAGCGAAATCGCCACCGCCGCGTTGAGCTCACCAACGCTCAACTCTAAGAACACTGACGTCGATAACACTTCCGTCTTCATCCGCGTGGTACCTGCAAACACCATGATCGGGCCAAATTCCCCCAGCGCTCGCGACCAGGCGATCGTGCCAGCCGTGATCATTCCGCGCCAACTCTGCGGCAATGCGACTTTGACAAACGCCTGAGCCCGTGAACACCCCAATGTTCTAGCCACCTGTTCAGCCCGCGGATTGATCTGATCGAAGGTCACGCGCATGGTACGAATTGCAAACGCGCAAGAAACCGCGAATTGTGCCAGCACGACGGCGGGCCAACGAAAAGCGATTTCAAGACCTAAACTATGCCGCAACCAGGAATCCAATTGCCACTGACCGATCTTGAGGTGGAACAGTATCAAAAGACTCAATCCCAACACCAGCGGGGGCAGCACGATGGGTATATCGACTATGGCGTCAATCAGCCAGCGACCAGGAAAACGATAACGCGACAGCAGATAGGCCAACGGCGTAGCCACCCACAACGACCAGATGGCTGCCACCGTACACGACAGAAGTGTCAACTGCAGCGACGACCGAATCTCTGGTTTGACCAGAATGCTCCTAAAATCCTCGAGCGACACAAACCAAATGTCAGCTAGCAACATCAGGGCGATTAACAACACAAAGCAGGACGACAATCCGCCCATGACCAGCAGAAAGATCGCATCGTGCAGTTCGCTGGATCGCCGCTTTTCCAATCCTGGCTCGCTCATCAACGTTACTTAGGGAACAACCACACCAAAGTCATTGCCGTTAGGTGTTACTAAAAAAAAACGTAACCGTTCAGGACCTGTGCTGTGGTGGGCCAGCGCGGGGCCAAGTGATTCGTATTGGGATAGGCTTGGCTCAAATCGACTAACTTTAGCGTTGAATACCAAACTTCATTGGCCCTGCTGGTCCCACCCTACAAAACGCGTGAGCGGTTACTCATAAACTATAATCCCGACCGTTGCCAGCCGGCTACGCTCATTGAACCTCCAGGCGAATACTCTGGCTGTGGCTGTTGAATTCCGGAGCGTACATACATTGCACATTGGCCATACCAGTCGAGTAGCTGCCCTTGAGCTGTACGCGCGTCGAATATTCAAAGACATAAGTGCCGCTGCGCAAGTAGTCGATGAAGAAGTGACTGGCGGTGTCGCGTGTCGATTCGTAGTAGCCCAGGCCATCCTGATATTGATAGCCCGACAGCACGTTGACCGGTTCGGTGCCGCTGCCGCGATGATCCTTCAGGTGAACATATTCCATGTCGCGGTCCACTTTCAGCACCAACCGCACGACCAATTCGTCACCCACAAAGGCGTTGGCCACCCGATCATTCTGGCCGACGGCCTGTAGCTGAGGTCCACTATCTGTATTGCGTTTGACATACAATTCTTTGGTCAGCTTGAGCGGTGTGTCGGCATGCGCCGTCACGCGATCGATATCTTCAAAGTACTGCCAATGCACGCTGCCCCAGGCAACACCGGGCTCACGCTTGGTGACGCTGATATTACCCAACTGAGCGTTCACGTCACCGCCGACGCGCCTCTGCTCGTAGAATCCGGTACCAGCTTCGATTTTGACGGGCTGAATCAGTTGATCGTTGAGGGCTACTTCGACTGGCTGATCGGCAACCAACAGGTCTGTCCCGCGCAATAGTAAGGCGTACACGGCATCCGCAGTGGCTTTTGTGGTCTTCCAATGCTGGGTCTGCTTTTGCTTGAGCAGCCAGACTTTGCAATCTTCCACCATTTTCGCGTCTTGAGCAACTTCATCAAAAGCCTCGATCAGCGCCGCCTGCGATTCGATGGGAGCGTGATACCACCAATAGAATTGATCGGCCGTTTTCCAATACGTACCCAGTTCTTCGTTGGTCAGCGATCGCTCCTTCAGCGAGACCATGATCTTCTGCGCCGCATCGCCTTTTCCGAATCGCTTCAAGGCCAGTGCCACATGCGCCTGCGACTGCAAACTGCCTATTTGTAGCCAATAACGCTCGGCTTGATCCAGCCAAAATCTGAGGGCCACTTGATGCTCGGCGGCTATCGGATGCTCGGGCAGAAAGAAACTCCGACCATACAAATACATGGCGATCGTGTAGTTCAAGAAATTGCCCGGCTGATCAACAGCCTTTGCACCGGCCGGTGGGTTGGGCGTGTCTTTCTTGCGCTGCATAGCGTCAAGTGCCAAACGATGCTGCTGGTCCAGCCAGTTATCCAAGGCTGTGAGCGAACGAATGGCCGCAGTCGAGTCGATGGCGACCCCCAGATGTCTCAATCGGCCAAAGCCGGTCGTGATATACAGCGTAATATAATCGCTGGGAGGTCCATCGGGGAACCAAGCCCAACGTCCATCGGCCAACTGCCGATCGGCTAACTCGGTCAGCGCTCGCTGTGTCTCGTCACTCAGGCGATTGCGGTCAAACAATACGCCGACATTCCGCCGGGATTGGCTTTCCGACTGAGCTTGCTGGACCCAGGGAGATTCTTCCAGCATCGTCGACTTCAAATCTTGATTCTTCGTCAACGGACTATCCAGTGCATCCGATCTGCGCCACTGCTCAAAGACGCGCTCGATCTTGGGGTCGCTGGCCGCGATGTGCCCGGCTAACGAATTGGCGTACAGTCGATTAAAAATCTGTTCGCTGCACTGATGTGGATACGTCATCAAGTAAGGCAATGACATCACGGCATACCAGGCTGGATTGGAGGCCATTTGGACTGTCAGCGATTGATGCTGGAGAGTGTTGGAATTTCCCGAATCCAGCAGTCGGCGGAACTGAAACTGTTTGGTCTGCGCCCCTCGAATTGGCAGGGGCAACGACTCGGTTATCAGCACGCGCCGCGACAGCACCGGCAGGTAACCTTCTTCGCCGTCACTGAGCCGCCCGGAAGATGCCAAGGCGCGGTAGGTTATCAGCGACAAGCCATCCGGCACACGAATGCGCCAAGCCAAAGCCTGCGTTCCGCCAGCCGGTATATCAAACTCTTGCGATGCAGTTGCATTGCCGAGCTGTGCATCGAGCGAATTGCCTGTCTGCGGATCATTGAAATTCAGACCGGCGCTACCGGTCTGCCGTGTCGGAGACATGTTGGTAACTTTCACGGTCACTTCAACTTCGTCGCCTTCGCGCAAGAAGCGCGGGGCATTCGGCTGGATCATCAAGTCCTTGCTGGTTACCGCAGAATCACTCAGTAAGCCGCCGCGCAGCTGCTGATCATGGGCAAACCCCAGGAAACGCCAGCGGGTGAGCGCTTCGGGCATCGTGAACTCCAACCTCACCACACCGTCGCCTGCCGACACGATGTGCGGAAAGAAAAATGCTGTCTCGTTTAAGTTGGTGCGTACCGAAATACCGTCCAAACTAACCTTGGGCAGGTCGCCACCTGTACCCGCAGCAGCTTGCTCTTCTCCATAAGCTTGGCTGTTGGCGTCAGAACTCGCCACTCCGCCCGACTTCTGCATGATGATGCCGGCTTGGCTTGAATCGGCCATAGCTTCTGGTGCTGCACTCATGGCTCTCATGGATATTCCTCCATGACCGAGCATTGGCATCGTCCTGTCCAATCGGCCGCCACCCGGCCCCGCGGACGAACCGGGGATGTCCAGCACGGAATATCGCCAATCAATATCCTTGTATGCAATGTTCCAATCATATCGGAATGTCTGCAGCAGCTTGGCGTGATTGGCAAACTCACGCACTAGGTGCGAATAGTCCTGTCGAAACACTCCGAAACCTGACATCCAGGCGTGCGGTGCGAATGCATCCAGCGAAGCGTCGTACAACGTGGCGACCATTTCAGCCACCGCTTTTTCTGCATCGGGACCCTGAATGACAGCCGTCCAGGTCTCGCGCTGAGCGGGACCAAGCTTTGATACAAATCGTTCCCAAGTGATTTTCAGCTGTTTGTTGCTCCAGGGCACATCTATTTTGCGAGTTTCCAGATAAGCTCGATTCTGTTTCACAAATGTAACATGTAGCGTCACGCCTCCGCGCATGGCTTCGGTGATCGGTAGTTCAATGATACTTTGAGTGCGATTGGCGTCGGTCCAGTAGCTGCGGATCATCTTTCCACGATGCTCGATTTCTATCAGCGCGCGCGCCGACTGATAGCCGCTGCCCCATACAGCACGTAAGGTCTGGCCGGGCTGGACCGATGACTTTTCGATACTCAGTCGATGAGGAATCCTGGCCGCATAGCGTGGGGCGTTAACATCCAAAACTTCCAGCGGCAATTCGGCGGTCACCGGCTTGCCAAAGCGATCCTGCGTGGTCAATATCGCTCGGTACATTCCTGCGCCCAGCTCAGTCGACAACTTCTGCAGGCCTGTGGCATCGGTCTGAAAATCAGCTTCGAAAGCCACATCGCCCAACGGCCAGCTCGCCGGATTGCTCAAATCCTCCTTCGGGCGTTCGTCGCTCCCGACAGGCACCGGTCCGCGGCGTCCTGTGTGTCCGCGCCAAGGCGGCATCAGTGACGGACGGGCTACTTGATCGGGCTGCTGCAGCGCGTGAATTTTGATGCGACCAGCCGCTACTTGGTTTTGTCCATCCAAATCCGTGGTTTTGATGGTCAGTTCGACCGGCCCAGCCGTCGTTTGCCAGTCATCAACTGACAAATTCGCGCTGAGCGCGATAAAGCCTACATTCACGGTACGCTCGGTAGAGCGAGTCTCGCCGGTACCATCAGTAACATCGGCGTGAACGACGTATTGGAACGTGGCCTGAGAATCTTCGGCTACCGACGCATCGGGCTTGGCTACGAATTGCAGTTGAAATTCGCCGTTATCGTCGGTGACTGCACTACCGCGAGCAATCTCCTGGCTCTCGCCGCGCGACGGCGGTAGCCACCACATCCTCCAGTACCACCAACCTGGATAACGCACCTGCCTGACGACGCGCCACTGCACACTAGCACCGAGGGTGCTGGCTCCGGTGTACGCAGTGGCCTTACCAGCCACCGTTACCTGCTGGTTGAGTTTGGGAGCTGCGGTGGGTGGAGATAATTCAACTTCAAACTTGGGCCGCTTGTACTCTTCCACGCGCACTGCGGCTTGTCCAGGAGATCCCGAGACGACTTGAATGGTCATCATGCCTGTCAGCCGATCTCTAGGTGCCGTGAAGCTGCCACTGAAGCTTCCATAGTCGTTGCTGCGCAGCTGTAGCTGTTCAACCGGCTGATGATTCGCATCCAGCAACGCGACAGTCATATCCTGACCACTTAGCGTTTCATATTTATCGTTTTCGTGCTGGAACGAATAGCAAATGCCCTTGAACCGAATGGTCTGCCCCGGCCGATAGATCGCGCGGTCGGTAAAAAACACAGTTTGCTGAACTAGTGGCGAACCGTGCTGACGACCGAAGTTGCTGTGCATATTGGTGGAACTCAGACGATCGCGCCCATGCTCTGCCCACAACCATACCGGTCCGCGCTCATCGACGGGAAATTCGAATCGCCCGTCGCGATCGGTCTTGATAGGGGTGAGCGCGATTCGCTTGCCATTGCGGGGTTCATGTTGCCAGGCCTGGATTGTGGCTCCAGCAATCGGCAGTCCGCTTCCAGCTTCCAATACATATCCTCCGATTTTGCCATCATCTTGCTTGTTTTGGACGACTAACGACAACTTGCTAACCCAAACCTCGGTGACGCATACTTGATTGTCGGCATCGGAAAAATCTTCATTGTGGCTGGACAGCAGATAATAGGCCCCGAGTGGCATATCCTTTGGGACCGGCAATGAATGGACGTGCAGCTTGTAGTCCGCAGTGGCTGGCAAATCGGCTGACCACGCCTTGATCGGCTTGGCGTTCAACAGTCGGCGATAGTCGTCATCATTCAAATTCTCAGGCTGCCAGCGATGTGAAGTAACGAATTCCTGGAAATTCAGCGGCAGCATGCGAAAGTAAACTTTGGTAACATTGCGATAACGGACATCGATCGTCGGCCAAGGATCATTCCACACGCGCTCGGTAGTGACCTGGGCTTCGCGGGCTTCAATCTCCTGAATCAAGTTGTAACATTGGTTTCCACCCACAGTCGTGGGGAAGCGATCCAGTGCCTCGCTAGCCAGTTGGTGTGCAGCCGCTGACTGACCGGCGTCTTGAGCCAATTGAGCACGTTTTGCTTGAGCCTGTGCCCACAGAGGATGATCGCTGGCTGCAATCTGAAAATGCCTCAGCGCAGCATCGTAGCGAGCGGCCTTGTCGCCACCTTGTGCATGATTATTCGCAAACTGCAGCCGTGCAAAATCCGCTTCCAATTGCGCAGTCAAATCCTCATCGGCACTGTGAAATTTCAATAGCTCTTGATGCAGTTTGACCGCTACCAACAACGGCGCGCGACGATCGACCGCTTCGGGTTGCCATGCCAGAAACTCTTCCAGCGGTGCAAAGACGGGACTATCAACCAGTAGATCAAAAGCGTGGATTGATCGCGAACCGGCCTGCTCGGCAGCCGAGTAGAACTCCAGTGCATGATGGACCACTGCGTCATACATGCTGGGACGATACTTGGCTGGAACACTGCCCTTGGTAAGCAACAATTTGTATTGCTCCACCGGCGTCTGCTTGAGTTGCTCGGCTTCACGCAGCGCGCGAGCAAACTGGCCATCGACGGCTTTCAAAATGCGAGGCAGATCCCAAGTGGTCAGATCATCATCGGGCCCAGGAACAGCCGCGGCGTCAGCATCGTCGGCTTGAGGGCTATGGGAATCCGCCACACCTGTCCTACCCGCAAACCGCCCACGATTCTCCTGAAAGAATTCCCACATCCAGGTAGCTTGGATCAGCTCCAGCATCGGCCGCATGGCTGCTTCGGCCGAGTCGATCTCGGCTCGCAGTCGTTTCAGCCGAGTATCCGGAGCGCTCTCGTTGGTGGTTGATTCCAGATTGACTCGAGTAGCTAACACGACAATCTTTTCGGCCACATCGCCAGTGGCCTGGGCACGAGCGGCTATCGGAGCCAGCCGCTCGATCGCAGTCTTTGGCTGACCTTGTGCCAAAGCCTCCAGCACCGCATTCCACAGCGGATCATTGTCCTTATCCCCGTCCTCGGCAACTAACTGTGGCATCATGAACCCCCACCCCAACAGTGCTGCCCCACAGAATACTGCCCAGAACGGTAAACTGGCCCAAAGTCCATTATTTCGGATCACGTTACGTAAACTCCCCAATCTGTATCGCGTCGGGCCAGCGTTCCAGGCCGCCATGTGCAACCCATCGCAAACACCCCATTGTTATCACTGTCGGCCAGAAACGCCATCACTGGCCAGAGTCTTAAACGCCTTCCCGCTCCAATCAGTTCCCGAAAAAATGAGCTGAGTTGCCAACGAATTTTGATCATCGCTGAAAAATTTGGATTTTGAAGGTCCCCGGCGGTGACCCTCCTGACTAAGCGACGATATTGGCGTGATCGTGACAACTTCGATACGTCGCCCAATACAACTGATTCCAACATCAAGCCGCAAGGATGCTCTTGGCAGGCGACGATTTCGAGTCAAGCCATAACCTTCTCGCCTCCATTTGTGACCTAGAAAATGATCGAGGGAACTATCACAGTTCACGGGCTCATTTGAACCGTCTGGGCCAGAAGCGGCCGGTGCGGTCCATGTAGTCACGATATTGCTGACCGAATCGCGCGACTAAGTGTGCTTCTTCAGTTGGTGTCCGGATCGCTAGCAGCGTCAAGACTAACAAACCGGCAATTCCAATCAGCCAGTTGGCTGCAAGCAACGCAACCGAACTCATCAACAATGCCGCCGTTAAATAGAATGGATGGCGAACCCAGCGATATGGTCCGTGAGTAATCAACGTGGCATCGCGACGCGTAACGACGGTATCGGTCAAATTCTTTCCAAGACTGGATAAAGTCCAGTACATCAGAAATGCGCTGGCACCACCAATAACAACTCCAAGGCAACGAATCCATGGTGGCAGCGGTAGCGAAGCCCAGCCAACCGACGGCGGATAGATCAAATAACCGAAAGTGGCCGACCAAAGAAACAATCCTGCGAACCGCAGCGCGACAGCCAACACATAGCCCTCTGGTTTTCGCGAAATTTTTTCAGCCGATCGGGCCTGGAGTCGATAGTAAACGCCAATCGAAATCGACACCAAAAAGACCGTCATTGTTGCTAGCCGAAAGTAATTGTCACCTGACATAGGCTGCTCAAATCTCAAATCTCATCAATCTAACTCTCAAGGACGCAACCCACGCCTATCGCGCACCTGCCGTGCCAAGCCACGTTGAACATCGTTGTATGGCGCTCGCGGCGAGCATGACAAGACAGCATATTCTAATGCATAGCTGCCCCATCACCACCTTCGGCTTTGAGAGGCACGCTCGACTGCCCCTCGTCATCCCGGCAACTTGTCCTTGCGATATAATGCCGGCTACACTTGGCACCTGGCAGCGCTACCGCGACTGATACTGTACAATTATGCCTGTTGCCAATAGATCTATTCCGCTGAAACGAATCAACTCGGAGAACAGCAGTGAACGCCACAATCAAAACCGGCTGGACGATACCGATCCTCTGCCAATTCTTATTCGTCACCTTCATGACCACGGCCACTGCGGCTGACAATAATTGGCCTGGCTTTCGTGGCCCCGGTGCGCGCGGGATTGCTGAGGGTGGACACTTGCCAGACCGTTGGTCTACGACCGAAAACGTGGCTTGGAAACGCGATATTCCTGGACGCGGTTGGTCGTCGCCTGTAGTGTGGGGCAATCAGGTTTTCTTAACAACAGTGATTAACACCGGAGAAACCGAAGAGGCTAAAAAAGGGCTCTACTTTGGTGGCGAACGTCTCAAGCCACCCGAAACGGTCCATCAATGGAAGGTGCTGTGCCTGAGCCTGGATAGCGGCGAAGTCCAGTGGGAGCGACAGGTTCATGAAGGCATACCGTCTTCCTCGATGCACATTAAAAACAGCTTTGCTTCGGAAACTGCCGTGACGGATGGCCAGCGAGTCTACTTTTGTTTTGGAAACTTGGGAATTTTTTGTTTCGACCTAGCGGGCAATGAAGTCTGGCGGCGCGACTTGGCTGCTCATCAAACTCGCTTTGGATGGGGACCGGCCGCTTCGCCCGTACTTCACCACGGGCGACTTTATTTGTGCAACGACAACGAAGAGGAATCCTATCTGTTGGCTCTGGACGCTAGCACCGGTAGCGAAGTCTGGAAGAAGCCGCGTGACGAAAAGAGCAATTGGTCTACTCCGTATGTCTGGTCGACGGCTGGCCGCACCGAGATCGTTACACCGGGTACCGGTCAAGTCCGCTCCTACGATCTGGACGGCAATATATTGTGGACCCTCAAAGGCATGTCCAGCATCACCATTGCCACTCCCTACGAGGCGGATGGCCTGTTGTATATCAGCTCAGGTTACGTAATGGACAATCGGCGGCCGATCTACGCCATTCGTCCGGGTGCCAGCGGTGACATTTCTTTGGCCGAAGGTGAAACGAGCAATCAATACATCGCTTGGTCGCAGCCCCAGGGGGCACCTTATAACCCCAGTTCGCTGGTCTACGATGGCCGGTTATATGTTCTGTACGATCGCGGGCTAATGGCCTGCTACAATGCAGTGACTGGCCAGGAACTGTACAGCAAACAGCGACTACCCAACGGCCGCGCCTTCACTTCATCGCCTTGGGCTTACGACGGCAAAGTATTTTGCTTGAACGAAGACGGCGTGACATTCGTGGTCCAGGCGGGCGACCAGTTCAAACTGCTGCACACCAACCCTTTGGAAGAAGACGATATGGGCATGGCTACGCCAGCCATTGTCGGTAATCGCCTGTTGCTGCGCACCGCTGAGCGGATGTACTGCATCAAACACGCCGGTCAATAACTGCCAATGCTGGTGACCACTATGATTCATCCAGCATGAAACGAAAGGCTTTTCTACCGTTACGATAAGTTCGAAATTCGCGACGGTCAATTCTGTTTACGGATCGAACATTACAACGAATCGACAGCTTGTGGCCTGTCGGGCAACGCTCCCCTCAATTTTGACAGCCTAAGTCCGATCGACGCTTCAGCCAGCCCCCGCTGACTCATCTCGCTGACAAGCTCCAAATCGCTTTTGTCAAGCTGGGATGCCAGCTCACGAAGTCCACTGGATTTGCCTGTTGATTCAGCCGAATGGTCAGCGTGGTATTCATGACTGCGTTGTATTACAAGTGCTATGCACTGTTAACACGCACGACTTCGTCGCCGACGCAACCGGCTGATCATCATCCAACCCGTAAACACCAAATAGAGAGCGCTCGGCTCAGGAATGCCATTAATGATCACATCGTCAATTACCAGCTCGGTCGTGGGGCCGCGTCCCCATGAGGTGAGGTCGAGGTGACCGTAGTTGATGAACTTGATTGTAACATCCAGGCTTGAGTTCAGCGGCACGAATTCAAAGTCGTATCGCTTGAAACCACCAATGGGAGAATCTGGCGCACTAGGAACGGTCAAGTGTATTACCGGATCTCCAGGCAGGACGTTGGTCACTTGTAATCCGAAAATACCCATCAAGATTCCTTGAGGGTCCGAAGTTTGTAGTACGGATTCTCCCGAGGCCCAGAAGCTAAAGCAATATTTGGGTGCTGGATTGGAAGCAGTAGGAATCTGTTGCCATAACTCAACAGGAGTCGGGAAACTCAGCGGCTGTGTGAAGGTTGGGGTTCCAGGGAAGGTAACGCGACCGTCCGCGTGAAAATTGGGTGGCAGATTGACGGTCACGTGAGCGCCATTGCCAAAGTACATGCCATACCTTCCGTTGGGCAGTTGCTCGGAGTTGCGAAGGGTGTACGGTGGGCCGGAAGCATCATTACCCCAAACAGCATAAGAATTTGCGTTGCCCGACGAATTCCATCCGGCAGGCAATCCAAAAGGTGAAAGTGACGTGCCCGTTGCCCAGAACACCTGATTAGCTGGCCCATCACCGCTTGGGCCGTTGCCGCCTACCGACTCAAAACTGCCATTCGTAACCAGATTGCCAACCTGCGTACAGTTGCCAGGCGTGGTCAACAGTATCAATGAACCTCGAGCAATTGGCGATTGCTCGCAAAGGATTAAAGTCGAGATGGTAAAAGCGACCAACAGACGACTCATAGCTGTTCTCCCTTGATCTGTGATTAGTGTGTCTCCAGCATCACGCGCTGTCAAGCTGAACATACCGCTACAGCCTGCTCTTAGCCTGAACTGCTCCAGGAAGCCAATTGCAGACAGACAGCTGTTTTCCCGTTTCTCATGAACAACCGATCACCGACGACGATAGGATGATTCCAGGTTTTTCCGTCGAGCACCGGCTGTCGCTGCAAAACTTCCAGCTTGTCGCCTTGAGCCTTTAGCAGAATCAGATCGCCCTTCTCGCTGACAACTAAGATCGTTCTGGAGTTTTTAAGCAAAATGGCTTGTCCGAATCCGTAGCGTCCGCCGTGCCACAACCGCTGGCCGGTATGAGCATCAATGCAGCCGAAAATATTCTGATTGAATCCGAAAATCAAGTCACCGTGCACCAGCGAATCGTTAAACGAGGGGCGAAGTTGAGTCGTAGTCCAATTCTCGCTGATCGTCCACTGGTCGCCGTCCAGCGTAACCTGCAGGCAGCACAAGCCGACTCCGTCTCCTAAGGAGACCAGCAAGCGAGTCGAATCGAGAGCCTGTGGATCAACCATCTTCATGCCGCTGCTGCTCCACTGCGCTGGCTTGTAGTCCCACAAGAGGGCTCCCGACAGTGGCTCCAAGGCGTGGACTCCGCGACCATCGCAAAATATCAAACAGTCAACATCGGCAAGTCTGAGCAGCCGCGCGGTCGTGTAATTTTCGCTCTCCCCAGCCACAGAAAATGCCCACACGGTTTGACCGCTCTGGCTGTCAACCGCGATCAGTCCGTTGTCACCTGAACCACCTGCAAAAATGATCACCAGATTGCCGATAACCAGCGGCGAACCTGAGAAGGCCCAAGTGGGAACCTTGGCCTGCACCTCTTGCTCCAAATTGCGTTGCCAAATCACGGTGCCCCGCTGCTCATCTAAGCAGGTCAGCAGTGCTCGAGCACCCATCGCATAAACACGGCCCTCAGCCACGCTGGGCGTGCCACGTGGCCCGGCACCGGAGACGACCTCCTCAAACCGAACCGCATCGCCGTGACTCCACAACAGGCTACCATCCTCGGCAGAATAACAAGTCGTGTGCTCCATTTCGCCCCGCTGCTCTTGAGTAAACAAGCGACCTTCGTGGTACGCAAACGACGACCAGCCAGGACCAATGTCGATGCGCCATAGCTCCTTGGGCGGCTTGCTTGACCAATCCTGGTCGGCCAGTTGGTCGTCGACGCTGCCATTGCCCTGCGGTCCACGAAACGCCGGCCAGGACTGACCCTTGGCCCAATCAGGATTGGCACGGCTGATGGTTGGAATTTCTGACGGGGTTCGCAGTTCAGGCAGCGTCTGTTCGTGAACCGGAGCAAATCGCCACGCCAGCTCGGGATAATAATCGCCATCGAATCCTTCGTTGCGAATCACCGGAAAAAAACTCCATGCCACCGCCATCAAGGCAGCCGACCAGGCGACGCGACGCGGACTGCGAGCCCCAATGGTCAGTGCAATCACAACGGCTACGACGGCCAATGGCAATCCATAAAGCAGCAGCATCGATCGAGTCGCCAGCCCAGGCATCGTCAAGATCAGGCTCAGTGCTGGTAGTATGCTAGCAGCCAACCCCCACAGCACCTTTTCGCGGGCGCTCAGCCGACTAGCAAACATAGCCCACACAATGAACGCCAGCCCACCCAGTACCGGACCACCCACCATCAACATGAATCGTGGCCCATTGGCGATCGACGGTGTGACTGACAATCCAATACACAGCAGCATCACTGCGCAGATCAACCACGCCGGCCATAAGCGCAATCGCGAAACTGGCTGAGATTCAGTGGAAGCGTTGTTCATGACGATTCATTCCTTAAAGGAGTGGGAAGAATTGTGACAATCGGTTGATTCTTGCGTGATCGTACTCTATCAGCGTGTTTCGATTGTGAGCACAGACTCGCAAAAGCCAGTTTGAAACGCAGTTATGCTGAGAGCGCCGAGGAAAGAATGTCAGCAAATCTCTGCGCCCTCTGCGACTCTGCGTTTCATATCGAAAATTGAGAGAGCTGGCGTGGCGAGCTGATGTCATTTATTGGTTATAGTAGCCTCTGGTGCGTTGCGCGGTGTGATTCTCCGCAATGAAGCACTCCAATTTCAGCCAACCTAAATGACATCACTCGATGCATTTACGCTGCCCAAACCGCGCCACGCACCCTACAAATGCTTGTCGGCGAAATCGAGGTAGTATTGCCAATCGGTCGGCGTTAGTGCGTGTTCGCCGGTACGGTAGTGATAGCCGATCGGGCCAAGTTGTACAGCTTGATCGAGCGGTGGCATTTCGAAATTAGCTTGGTCACCACCCAACCCCTGTGTCCCCAGCAGTCGATAAACCGGATCAGCATGAACACACGACAGATATTCTCCGCGCGGATCGGCCCAACGATCCTCACTAGCACTGGCCACATAGACGGCGCGCGGAGCCACCAGGGCGATCAGCTGGTGGTGATCCACTGGCAACGCTGCTTCGTTTTCGTTGTAGAGCCAATGTTTCTTGCAAAACCAGTGTGGAAAAGCGCGATTGATACGTCCAACCGTTTCACCGAAAGCTCTGCGACTGAGTGCCGCTCCACCACAACCCGAATTATTGCTGATCACCAGCTTAAAGCGCTCGTCCTGCGCTCCGGCCCACAGCGCCGTCTTGCCCAAGCGCGAATGACCGATCACCGCTACACGCTCGCCATCGACCAGCGGATCTGATTGCAAATAATCGAGCGCTCGGCTCAAACCGTAAGCCCAAGCGGCAATCGACCCCCAGCGCTCATCGCTCGGTACAGTGGTGGCCCACTGGGCGAACAGCGGATGAATACCATTGTCAAAGCCATCGTCGAAATCCGGATCAATATCGCCGTAGTAGATCGTCGCCAGACCGTAACCTCGCTGGACAATCATTTCGGCTGGCAGGGCAGACCTGCCTTTGCCACGTCCCAGCTGGGTCGCACGGTTCTCTTTGGCGCTGCCATCCTCGCGATTGCGCATCCAGGTGGACGGAATGCGAATTGCCGGATCGAGTTCGACCGAATGGTTGCCCTGAAAATTCAAACCCAAGAACATCGGCACGTTCGTCTTCGCCTGTGGCGTATAGACCAGCAGCGACATGGTTAGCTCGCGACCCTCATGGCGAAGCGTCAAGTCGATTTCGCGGCGCACCGCTTGCCCAGACAGCGCCTGTTCATCGGTCGCAATTAACTGTGCGTGAACGGGAATCGGCTGAGGACTCCGCCCATAAACATGCTGCGAGAACAGCTCGATCAATTCCGCGCGGCGGTTCGGCCACGCACTGGCCACTTCCACCTGCATTCCCGACTGATCGACCAGCGGATCGGGCAGAGTGTACTGGGGAACGCGCGACTCGTCGTAATTGGGTACGAACGGCTGAGCCGTCAGTGGTCCGGCAAACACAAGCAGGGTTAAGCCGACACACAGAATCACTACTGCGTCACCGACCCTCATCTGCCCAGCGCCAGTGCAGCTTTCTGCGGTAATCTTCAAAATCTGCCAACAAGTCTTTACTACGGTTGTAGCCTCTAGCTGTTGCATTGCAGAAACCTCGTAATATCTCCTAGTACCCCTACTCCGTCTCCATGTTCAGCACCGGGACGATCTTGATACCAGGCTCCCACCGCCAGCTCGATTTCTTGTGGTGGAATCGTGGGGGTTTTCCGCTTTAGCTTGCACACAAAGGCGCGCTCGGCGAGCTCAAGCAACTCAAAGATCATGGCAAATTTTGACGATGTATCGCTCATTGAATTCCCTCACAAACGCATGGCTCGGGCCGGGCGTTATGATAACATATTCCTGCAGAATCGGGGCGAACTCAGCCACTGACCCATAGTTAACCACAACGAAACGCGAGCCAATGCACCCTTTGTATCCTCATCTGCTGGCACCGCTGGACCTGGGCTTTACGACGCTCAAGAATCGGGTGCTGATGGGCTCGATGCACACCGGCTTGGAAGAGAAGCGTGATGGTTTCGAGCGCATGGCAGCTTTCTTTGCCGAGCGCGCCGCGGGCGGCGTGGCCTTGATCGTCACCGGTGGCATCGCTCCCAACTGCGCTGGCTGGGCCGGCCCGTTCACTGCGAAACTGTCAAACCATCGCGAGATGCGTCGTCATCGCCTGTTGCCCGACGCGGTTCACTCAGCCGGCGGCAAAATTTGTTTGCAGATTCTGCACGCCGGGCGCTACGGCTATCATCCGCTGGCCGTCGCCCCGTCGCGCATCAAGTCGCCGATCTCGCCGTTTACCCCCTGGGCGCTGACCGGACGCGGCGTCGAGCGTACGATTCGCGCGTTTGTCAACACGGCTCAATTGGCTCAGGCTGCCGGCTACGACGGCGTCGAGATCATGGGTAGCGAAGGATATTTGATTAACCAATTCATCGCCGCGCGCACCAACCGTCGGCGTGATCAGTGGGGAGGCGACTATCAGAATCGCATTCGCTTCCCATTGGAGATCGTGCGGAGAACTCGACAGGCCGTTGGCGACAAGTTCATCTTGATCTATCGACTGTCGATGCTGGATTTAGTCGAAGGCGGCAGCAGTTGGGACGAAGTGGTTGAACTGGCGCGAGGCATCGAGCAAGCCGGGGCGACATTGATGAATACCGGTATTGGCTGGCATGAGGCGCGCGTGCCCACCATCGCCACCATGGTCCCGCGTGGTGGCTATGCTTGGATCACCGGGCGTATGAAAGGCCAGGTCAACATCCCGCTAATCACCACCAATCGCATCAACACGCCAGAGAAGGCCGAAGAGATATTGTCAGCCGGCCAAGCCGACATGGTATCGATGGCGCGGCCCATGTTAGCCGACGCTGAATTTGTCAACAAAGCGCAGCAGCAACGAGCTGATGAGATCAATACCTGCATCGCCTGCAACCAAGCCTGTCTGGATCACATCTTCAGCCGCAAGATCGCCAGTTGCTTGGTCAATCCCCGCGCCTGTCACGAAACACAGCTGAACTATATTCGAACGCCGCGCAAGCAGAAGTTGGCCGTTGTCGGCGCTGGACCGGCAGGCCTGGCCTATGCTTGCATCGCCGCCAGTCGCGGACATCAAGTGCATTTGTTCGAAGCCGACTCGGAGATCGGCGGTCAATTCAACATGGCCAAACGCATTCCCGGCAAAGAAGAGTTCCACGAGACGCTGCGCTACTATCGGCGGCAAATCGAGCTGTCTGGAGTGCAACTACATTTGAACACACGCGCCACAACAGAGTTGTTGTCCACTGAGGAATTTGACCAGGCGGTTATCGCTACCGGTGTAGCGCCGCGACAGATTTCCATTCCCGGCAGCGATCATCCGCAAGTGCTTACCTACATCGACGTCTTGCGGCACGGCCAGCCCGTAGGACGCCGCGTGGCCATCATCGGTGCTGGCGGGATTGGCTTTGATGTGGCTACCTTTCTGACGCAGTCTGAGCATCCCACCAGCCTGGACATTCCCGCCTTCATGTCCGAGTGGGGTGTCGATATGAACTATGCTGATCGCGGGGCGCTGACTAAGCCGGCCCCCGTCCAGCCCACTCGCGAAATTTATCTTTGTCAACGATCCCGAGGCAAACCTGGCGAGCGACTCGCCAAAACCACTGGCTGGATCCATCGTAGTGGCTTGAAGCGACATGGCGTGAAGATGTTATCCGACGTCCAGTACCAGCGCATCGACGATGCTGGCTTGCACATTACCGTAGCTGGCAAGCCGCAACTTTTGTCCGTCGACAACGTCATCGTCTGCGCCGGCCAAGAGCCCTTGCGCGAGCTAGTTGAACCCTTGCGTCAGCGCGGCCTGACCGTACATCTGATCGGCGGTGCTCATGAAGCCCACGAGCTAGACGCCAAACGCGCCATCGAACAAGCCAGCCGCTTAGCCGCAGCCGTTTAAGCGTACCGTGCATAAATTGATCGGGGCAAGTAGCATGTAGGGTGCGTGAAGCGGTCTGGGCAGCGGACAGTCGTAGACCATCGAATGTCATACCACAACAACAGAACATAACAAATCGATCGGACAGACCGCGTCACGGCATCCTGCTTTACTGAATTCAAAGCACTTCTGCTATGCGCCGGCCCACCATGCGCGTTCTCCGCGCTCTCTGCGGCTCTGCGTTTCACAATCCTTCGGCTGCCCGCGATGGTCAAATTCACATGACCGGCATAAAGTGGGCCGGCGGTCGCGGGATGGTTGGTTGTGTTTCGCTGGTTGGTTCGGTGCCATGTTTTTTGTGATTGCCCGCGACTTGGTCCCAGCCTACGAAGAGCAGTTAGGAAAACGCTACAATGTTCGTTGCCGAGACACCGTTCGAAACTGCAACTCATTTACACGAGGAGCCAAGCACGATGGCGACCGAGTCACACCAGGCGGCTGCTTGTCCGGGATTTCGTTGGGGACCGTTTACTCTGCGAATTCCGTTTTATCATACGCGCGTCGAGTGGCCGGAACTGTTGCAGGGAGTTTTTGTTGCCGGTGCAACCGGGCTGGCGCTAGTGCCGGTGCTGACCGGCGAGCACTACGGCTTTATGCTGACGTTCGAAGAAGCTGTAGCGTGCGTGTTTTTGATCTCGTTTCTGATTGGCATTGCGCCAATTCTGTTTGGCGATCCATACGCACCCGGCTGGGTAACTCCGGCCTTGCCCCTGGTGCTGGCGTTTATCTTGCAAGCCCCCGGCGGCCAGCCGCTGTTTCCGACTCCGGGTGCTAAGTTCCAAATTATGGCGGCGATGAGTATCGACTTTGCGGTGATCCTGCTGGTGCTGGGCGTCACCGGCTTGGGTGCCAAGTTCGTCCAGTGGTTACCCGATGCAATTAAGGCGGGGATCATCCTGGGTGCCGCCATCGCAGCGCTCAAACGCGTATTTCTGGACGACGCCCAACGGTTTCTGATGGTGCAGCCGGTCAGCACAATCGTGGCGATTTCAGTTTGTTTGATCCTGACCTTCTCCGCGCCGATCCAGCATTACAAGCTGCGTTATCGCTGGTTGGCGAAGTTGGCCGGGTTGGGACTGTTGCCGGGCTTTCTGCTGGCAGCGATCGTTGGGCCGCTGGTTGGCGAGTTCCAATACAACGTACGACCCCCACTCCAGATTCCACCCTTCGCAGACACGCTCGTGATCCCCGGCTTCTCCGAGTTCTTTCTGGTCCCGCCGTTTGTCGATTTTTTCCAGAAAGCTTCGCCGCTGTTTGTCGGCTGGCCGAGCTTGGCGATGTTATGGCAAGCCTTTCCGCTGGCGCTGATGGGCTATGTGATCCTGTTTGGCGACTTAATTACCGGCAATGAAGTGTTGGCGGCTGGCATGCGCGCTCGGCCGGACGAGAAGATCGACATCAACATCAATCGCAGCCACCTGTCGCTGGCGATACGCAATGCGTTTGGAGCGCTTTTCGCACCGTTCTTTCCCACGCAAGGTTGCCTGTGGACCGGCGTTCAAGTGATCATCGTCCAGCGCTGGACTGAAGGCCGCCACAGCATGCGCTCGCTCTATGGCGGCATTTCGTCCTATTACGTGTTTGGCATACCGATCCTGTACACCTGCGTGCCACTATTGACCGGCCTGCAGCCGCTGCTGGGCGTCGCGCTATCGCTGACTCTGGTGCTGACGGGTTTCGCCTGTGCCTACGTGGCCATGGGCATTCCCAAAACGCAGATCGAGCGCGGTGTGGTAGTTCTGATGGCCGTCGCCTTGGCTATCTTCCCCAATCCCTGGGTCGGTATGACCGTCGGCATCGTTGCCACGCTGACCCTGGTCGGCTTCAAGCGGCATGGAAATGAAGAACCGATCTTGGATCACACGGTTGAGGAAGAGCTGGCCAGCGAGCAGAGTTGACCAGGTTGGATTCTTGGTTTGATGCTAATTGCGCTTCCGATCCAGCACACCTTGCAGGATGTCCTTCCAGGTCTTGTTCAAGCGAAAGGTGACCTCGTGTACTTTGCGGTTTTCATCCGGTGTGAAATCAATTTCAAAGCCTGAAAGGGTCAGGACTTCGTTGGGACTCTTTCCCTCCTGACAGGCTTGCCAGAATCGAAATCCATTGAGCGTGCTTTCGGCTTTGGCTGTGCCTGTCTCATCGATAATCGATGCAACAGACTTGGTAACTTCTGGTGTCAAACTGGTCATCATGGATTGGCGAAGTGAAGTTGCCCAGTTCTTCCACAGGATTTTTTCTTGTACCGCCATCATATGTCTCTGATATTCAAGGGAAAATGCAGCCCGAAAGGAGTTGTCTCTCAGCCTTGTCCAACGACTCATGCTCACCAACCACTAAAGCGAAACATGAGGGCTTTCGCGGTTTCTTGCGTTTAGGTTCAACCGTTGTTGGCAAGTCCTTTAGCCGCCGCGCACCCTTGCCACCCTGGCTGCTCCGTTGATTGGAATATTTTGATCTTCCCGCTGACACAGACAAGCCCTTGTTCGCAGGCTCGTCACTGTCCTGAGCTGAATTCGTCCATACAGCAAAGCTTTGATTCACTTGAATGTTAGCATCCAATAGCCGCTCGATTCCACGCAAATCACCGCGTTCCTCCGGGCTGCAAAAAGATACTGCTACCCCTGTGGCGTCCGCACGCCCGGTACGACCAATTCGATGGATGTAAATTTCGGGAACTTCTGGCATGTGATAGTTGATGACGTGTGACACACCATCGACATCAATGCCTCGGGCAGCAATGTCTGTGGCAATCAACACTGGTGGCCGCTCAGATTTAAACCGCTCCATATTTCGCGTCCTGGCGTTCTGACTTTTATTGCCATGGATGGCTACCGCATCGATACCAGCTCTTAACAGCATCTTCACAAGATTATCTGCTCCATGCTTTGTTCGAGTGAAGACAATAGAACGGGCGGGGACCGAGTCCTTAAGATAGTTGGCCAGCAGCTTCGGCTTGTTCTGAGTTGACACGTGGAATACCGACTGCTCGACTTGCCCAGAAGCGCTGGACACTTTTGCAACTTTGACGTATTTCGGGTGGCTTAACCACTGCTTGGCCAGGTCGCGAATCGGCTCGGGCATGGTCGCAGAAAACATCAGCGTTTGTCGCTGTTTTTGGGGAACGCTGGAGACAATCCGCTTCAAGTCTCTTAGAAACCCCATGTCGAACATTTGATCGGCTTCATCGATGATTAACATCTGTACCTTTGAAATATCCACCTGCCGCTGATTCATTAAATCCAACAGTCGGCCAGGCGTCGCCACCAACAGATCGACGCCACGCCCAATCGCTCGAACCTGAGGTACTTGACTAACCCCACCGTGAATCACTGCCACTCGCAGTTTCAGATATTTGCCGTAAGCAACAAAATTCTGTCCGATTTGAGCAGCTAACTCACGAGTCGGTGCCAAAACTAACCCTCGGATGGCTGGCTGTTCAGGATTCCGATTCTGAGCCAGCCTCTGCAACGTGGGCAGCGCAAAGGCCGCAGTCTTTCCAGTCCCCGTCTGAGCACATCCCATCACATCAGTTCCGTCGAGCACTATCGGGATAGCAAGCTGCTGAATGGCCGTGGGCTTTTCATATCCTTCAGTGGCCAGAGCGTGCAATAAGGGCATGGAAAGCCCAAGTTCTTTAAATTCGTTCAAGCAATCGTCTTTCAGTTATAGTCTGCGATGACAGCAGACCGGCATAGAACTCTGGTGGTGGCTTTCAACTTAAAAGCACTGATCCCGACCGAGCATCCAAATCGGACAAATTCGGCAGATTAGGGCATATTCTCGGGGACAGTCAGGTGCAGAAACCAGGAATGCAACCCAAACCTACGGAGTTGCGTAGCCCCAATAGAGTGCAGTCTTCCGTGAGCCCAACGATTCAGTTCTTCGATAATTTGTCCATCCGATTCTTAGTTATTGTGGCACATAAAGTGGCCTAAGTCAAGCTCTCAGTCGCTTCCTAATTGCTTATAGCCGCTTGACATACTTCGAACTGCAGCCCAAAGCGATCAATACTTGCGATCGACGGACTTATTGCTGCAACAGCTTTCCGCTACGGACTTCGCCTGATGACGCGAAACCTAGCCGATTTTGAAGCTGCAGGTGTGCTACTGTTCAATCCTTGGACATAGCTCTGCATGGATTGGTCCAATACGATCTAACATTTGGACCTCTGTGGCACAGGGTTTCAAATTGGAATCGGATGCTAATGTTGCCCGGTTCTATCAGCCGCACACGAAATAGGCTGTGTATACAGTCGTGGCCCAGGTCAGCAGCAATGCATAGGTTATGGAACGAATCCAGCGGTTATCCATGAGGGGTTTACTACCGGCAGCGGCCAAGATAGCGAAGCACGGAAGCAGCCCCAGCATGTAGGACGCTTTAGCGGTGCTGTATATCGGCACCTGAAGGTAGAGTTCGAAAATCGCGGCCACATAAATTGCGATGGCGGCAGTTGACCATAGGAGCATTGGCCTTGCGGACTGCATTTTCTTGTGCCAACTCGTTAGTACTCCGATCAAAATTAGGACCGTCGGCAGCAATCCCAACCCTGCGCAAGCAACCATCCAATTCACATTCCAACAAAGACTTTCAGCCGACTCGATGCTGCCACTACTCATACCGTCGAGCCACATTGTTGAATACAGCGAATCCCAGAACCCGAAGGTAGCCGACCATACTGGACGATCGAGTGCTGCACCGAATGAGGTCAATTGCTCCCAGGTTCTGTAGCCTGGATATTGCCACCAATCCATGCCGCGTGCCTGCTCCCAGCCACCCACAAACGGTTTTCCCAAATACAACCAGTTTCTGGCGAAGTACCATCCGCTGACAATCAGAGCAACCAGAAGGGTGACTGCCACGTTCCGGCAGGCGATCGACCAGCTTCGTCCACTGCGATGAACTTGATAGTTGATCGTACTGACGATCATCGGCCCCAGCAAAACTGGCGTCACTTTAGCCAGCAGGGCCAATCCCCAAAGAGAACCGATTGTCAAGGATGACAGCCAGCTCCGCTGTTGACCTTCAAAACGCATCAACGCCCAGCAGGCCACAATCAACCAACCAGTAATCATGGCTGCCAACGGCTCGTTACCAAGCCAATGCGACATATAGATGTTCGCCGGGAACATCCCTCCGACAATCAGCGCTACGTTTTGCAGATGCTCGTCTGTCGGAAATGCCAAACGCGCCGCTCGAAAGACAATCTCGATTTGAATCATGCCAAACAGCAACTGCATGACGAGAATCATCTTTACCTTGACAAACTCATCCAGCCACTCTGCTTGCAAGGCGTAAATCGGGGCAGCCAATAGATAGAACAGCGGCGATTGAAACATCTGCCAGCCGTCCGTTGCCAACGGCAATGCATGTTGGTGGACAAGGTACTCAATGTATTCAAAATGCCGCTGGGCATCGAACCCTTGACCGGCAGGCGCTCGAATCGTGTTGTTTATGATCAGAACAATCCATGCCAAGTACAAACCGGCGCGCACGCGAGCAGCTGTTATCCGCCAGTGGGCAACCCGCGACTCCATCCAGGTCGAAGCATAGTCTGCCAAGCATATGATTCCTATAAAGCCCGCAAACATCAAGAGTATCCACAGTGCCAAGCTTCGAGTCGACTGAGACAATGACGGATAACTGGCAGCAACCACAGGTAATTCTCTGTGATTTGCTAACATCACTGAACTAAACACCTGGAGATCGGTAGTTGTTAGCCAGTCGGCATTCGATCTAACACCAAGCTCCCGGCTATAAGCCCACAGACACGGAAATCCACCCGTGTTAATCACGACAATCGTCAATTCGTGATTACCGGGCAGCAATCGGCGTTTAATGGGAACAACGATCTCATCTTTCCAGTTGTACTCTTCATGCTCAGTACTGAAAATAAACTCACGATCTAAGGCAATTTCAAACTTCCGTAATGCCCTGACATGCAACTTGGCATTCTCGATTGGTCGTGCTGTTGTGAAATGCAGCACGAACATCGCGGACATCTCTTCCGTGCGATGTGCCTCTAAATCGGTAGCGACTTGGGGGCGAATCCATTCGGCCTGTGCATCTTGCGATAGATAAACTACCTCAGGATTTGTGCTCCACTGCCAAAATCGGACTCCAACCAGTGCGGCAATGGCGAAGCATACCGCACTATAGACTGCCGATTTTCGACGAGGAATCGCCGCCTCCGTGTGTGAAGCCGGCGAAGGCCGGCGCTTAGGTTGAATGCGATTTTGGAGGCTGGCCATATCGGAATGCAACCGCCTGTCTATCGAGTCTCACACTGCGCAACGCCCCCCAGGTGCCGTTGCCACCCTCTGAGAATGCAGTTCGGTTGTAACATGCGACTGGCTGCTAGGCAAGTTTACAGTGTTGCACCTGAAATGGCCCTCGAATAGCCACGAGGTATCGCTTCGAAGACGCAACGCGACTGTCGGCGCGACGAAGGAGGCTGAATCCATGAATAATCAGCCCGGCGCTGGCGCTAGGAGCGAATGTTGAAAACTCGAGGAGTAGAGAGTACAGCGTTAAATCTAGAAGTCGGGCGCAGAGGCTTTCAAGGTCCCCGCGTACCAATCTATGGCACCCGCAACTTACGCTGTGTGGCTATGCAGTACGAGAACCATGGCAAGAATCGTTGGCATTTATCCACTCTGCGTTTCAGTGGCCTGTGTTACTGGACCGATTCGCACTGGGCAGCAATTGATCGGCGGATTGATAGACGCGGTGGCGGGCGGTGAGGAGCCAAGCGGTAAGGTCTGGGAGCGGAGGTAGCCCAACGCGGCGCATGACGCCGGATAGTCGATATTGCAGACCGCTTTCGGTTGTATAGTCGGCTAAGAATCGCTCCTGGGTGAAGCGAGGAATTAAGATGATCAACCGCTGCTCGGCGGTGCGGAGAATGCGATTGGCGGAGGCTTGGACGCAGTGAACATCCAGTTGGTCGAGCAGTTCATAGTAGTGCTGGAGCAATTGAGGATCTCGCTGGATTAGGGCGGCGTCTAGCAGTAGCTCGACCAGAATGTGACCGAGAAAGCCGGCTTGATGTCCGCCGCCAGGGGGAAGGTGCTGGCGGAGTTCTACGGCAAATTGTGTGCTTAGTTCAACGAATGCGCTTTGCGTATGAAACCAGCGATCATCATCATGATGTTGGATGACGCCGGCAGCCAATTCAGCAACATCCGGATCACGGTCGGCCAGCAGCGGCTGAGCCAATTGTCGGCGCGGCCTATTCTTACGATCGACCACATTCATCCAATCCGGCAGCGCGGTGCCAGCGACAAATTGCGGTCGATCGAGAAAGCGATAGGCATGCGCCAGATAATTCACTACACGTTCTTCCAGGCGCGCTGAGCGGCGCTGGCCAACACAGCGTCGCAGACTTTTTGCGTTTCCAGCGCGTCGCGGAAAGTCGGATGCGCAGGCTTGCCTGTATCCAAGCCGGTCAAGAAGTCGGCAACTTGATGCGTAAAAGAATGCTCGTAGCCGATCTGCAAACCGGGGACCCACCAGTGTCCCATGTAAGGTTGGTCGCCATCGGTGACGTGGACGCTGCGCCAGCCGCGAACAATGGATTCATCCTGGTGGTCAAAGTACTGCAAGCGATGCAGGTCGTGCAGGTCCCAGCGCAGGCTAGCGTGTTCGCCGTTAACCTCTAGCGTGTACAGCGCCTTGTGACCGCGCGCATAACGAGTCGACTCGAATAGCCCCAGCGAGCCGTTGGCAAAGTGACACAAAAAGGCGCAGGCATCGTCAATGCCCACAGGTTGCTTCTGGCCGGTCTCGGCGTGTAGGCGCTCCTTGACAAACGTTTCGGTCATAGCCGAGACATCGGTGATGGAACCGTTAAGCCAGATAGCGGTGTCGATGCAGTGCGCCAACAAGTCGCCGGTTACACCACTACCAGCCGCACCGACGTCCAAGCGCCAAGTACCCGTGCCGCCTTGAGGAACATCAGCGCTGATAGTCCAGTCTTGCAAAAAATTGGCGCGATAGTGAAAGATTTGCCCCAACTTGCCGGAGTCGATGATCTGCTTGGCGAGCGTCACAGCAGGTACGCGACGATAGTTGTACCAAACCATATTCGGCACACCGGCCGCTTCGACGGCGCGGCACATCTCTTCGCCTTCAGCCGCGTTCATCGACAGCGGTTTTTCACACAAGATCATTTTGCCCGCCTTGGCAGCGGCCACGGCGATTTCTTTGTGCAGATTGTTGGGCGTACAGATGTCGACGGCGTCAATATCGCTGCGCTCGACCAATTTGCGCCAATCGGTCTCAATCGAGCGGTAACCCCAATTGTCGGCAAACGATTTGACTTTGTCGGCATTACGGGCGCAGATTGCTTGCAGCACTGGTCGATGCTGGCTGCTAAAGAATTTAGCGGCCTGCAAGTAGGCGTTGGAGTGCGTCTTGCCCATGAATCCGTAACCGATCATGCCGATGCGTAGTTCTTTCATGCGATTTCAGCCAGTTTGAGGTTGTAGCCACCGTCGCCAGAAGGTGGAGCTTGGGAATGAAGGGAATTTCAGATATCAGACTTCAGTACACATGGTGGACCGGCGCGGGGCCGAACCAATCTTGGTCGAGGTCGTAACGGTTGTTTGACACTATTCTTTGGTAGTTTCACATGACATCACGGCCCCGCATGTCCCACCCTACGATGCTACCAGGACAAAGTTTGCTAGCTCCAGCCGTGGGCAGCGCGGACTTTTAACATCACGTCCAGGATGGTGTTCCAGGTGGATGGGGTCTCCAGCGTAGCATTGGGAAACATACAGCCATCCCAACAAATATGCTGGATGCCACGCTGAGTAGCATCCTTGAGCCAATAACCCGCGCAGCGAACTATGTCTAGCTTGCCATGGGGATCATCGGCCGGACAGTGCTTGCCGGTCTTGTCGTGCGAACCGGCTCCATGTACTTGGCCATCATTCTGGGCCACGTGGAAGTCGATCGTCCAGGGGCGCAGCTTGTCGGTCATCTGCTCGTAAGCTGCGTAGAACTCGTCAGTGGTATACCCTTCATGCAACAACGCGCACTCTGGAGCGTTGTAGCCCATCAAGTACAGATAGGTGTGCGCCAGGTCGGCTTGGAATCCCAATGTTTCGGGCATACCGACCTCCTCCAATAGATTCAGCATATCGCGCCAACTGTGCATGCCTGCCCAACAGATCTCGCCTTCCGCAGCCAACCGCTCGCCATGGTCGGCGGCAATCAGGGCGGCCTGACGAAAAGTTTGGGCGATCTTGGTCGTGTTGGCCTTGGCATCGGCGCGCCATTTTTCCACCCCGAACTCTGCTGAGTCGATGCGGATGACACCATATTTTCGTACGCCGTGTTGGTTGAAGACTTTGGCGATGCGGCAGGCGGTGCGGACGGCATCCAGGAATTTTTCGCGAGCCGCTGCGTCTCCCATGGCGGAATCGCCCACAGTTCCGGGCCACACCGGCGCCACCAGCGAACCGACGGAAAATCCTTTGCTTTGGATCAAGTCGGCAATGCGCCTCAGCTCGGCGTCCGAGGCAGCCGGATCGGTGTGCGGCAAAAATAAAAAGTAGTCGATGCCATCGAACTTCTGGCCGTCGACCTGAGCGGCGGCGGTCAAGTCCAACATGCGTTCCAAGCTAATGGGCGGCTCTTGGCCAGGGTCCATGCCTTTGCCGACCAATCCCGGCCACATGGCGTTGTGAAGTTTAGGGGCGGTAAAGCTCATCGAGGTCGGCTCCCTTGGGGCGCGAGGTTTGGTGAGTGTAGAACGATTGTCCTCAATCATTCAGAGCACTGAAGGTGGGGAATCTAGGTTCGTTTGTGTAAGCACTTGAAGGCCAGTGATCTACACTGGTTCTAAGCATGTGAGGGCAACCGCTCTACACTTGCTCTTGCCAGGCACCGTTGGCGGGTAAGTCGCTGTGAACGTCGGGGCCAAAATAGCGTAAGCCGACGAGCGGTTCGCTACCGGTGTTTTCAATTTCGACGCCGCGCGTGGCTGCTTCGTAGCTGATGAACACTTCATCTTCGGTGTTTTGACCAAAGTTAATCATGGCCGGTGTCTGCAGGACCAACTTGCCCATGCGACCTTTGCCTTGCACGGTAATCCAGCCGCTAGCCCCCGGATCTTTCAACGTACACTTGGCCCCAGGTTCGACTGTCAGCTCTTTGGCACTGAACAGTTGTTGGCCGTCGATTGTGCCGTAGACGATCCACTTGTCGGTATAGCCTTTGCCGCTGCGCTGAGCATCAACGATGGGCTCAATGTAGTTGCTGTTCTTGAAATGGGTATCGACATTCTTATCCCAATCCAATTGTCCGATGATAAAGTCCAAGTCCTGGTGCTTGTCGGGCGGCATGTCTTTGACCAGCAACGACCAGGGAACATACCGGCCTTCTACGATCGACTGGAACATGCCGAACACGTCTGAGCCCCATTGAGGTTCGTAGGTGCACAGCGATCCAGGAGCGTGTAGTACCCCCGGCGGAATCAACCAGCCTGTACCACGTTTCAGTCGGTAGGCGCGCGACAGGTCCAGGATGCCGTTGTCGCCACGGTTCCAATTCTCCAGGCACTTGCGCAATTGATCTCGGCTGGTCCCAGGTTCGAGTCCCATAAACGTGTAACAGAAGTTGTTATCAACGTTGTTGTATTGGGGCGGAAAGTAATAGCTCTCCGGCTTGCCTTCTTGCCCAACCAAGGCCGCATCTTTGGCCGACTGGTGCATGTGGTGCGGAATTGGCCCCATATTGTCGAAGAATTTGGAATACACCGGCCAGCGACTGTACTTGCCAAACATCGCCTGGCCGATCAGCCGCGAACCAGCCTCAGACACAGCATCGCGCAGCAGGAATTTCTGGCCTTCAAACAGGCACAAGCTCAGTCCTTCGTGCCACACGCGGCCCTCGTTAGCGGCTTCGGTAGTACTACCGAACCAGCGTTCGTCGATGCCTCCACGATCGGCACCAAAAGCGTACAGATCGGCCGGGTTGAGCTTAATGCGGCGGCCTGGGTGCAAAAAGCTGCGCGGCACCCAAGTTGGCGTCAGCCGCAGCAGTCCTTGGCCTGCATCGAGTGCTCGTTCGAGTACTCCGGCAACATTGTCTTTTTTAATCAGGCCGTCGTCTAGTTTTACGTTGGTCATGTGATTCGTGGAGATTGGCTTCAGTGTTGGTCAAAAGGAAACGAATGCGGTCGTCGGTGATTGACGAATGGTCTCAGTCGTAGCTGGCTGCCCCGAAGCAAGGCACTGAACTCAATCGCCTGTGACCGGCGCGGGCTGGAGTCTCTGGCTGACGCTTCGGGTCATGATCTGTCGAGCGAGCAAACCGATTGTTTTATTCCCAGCCTGCCAGCGTTACAAGTAAGGTATGGCAAATTCCGGCACTTCTGGCGGAGGGCGGTGCTTTACGTCGGACAAGTCGAGTGGCCCACGCGTAGCCACCGTCGCCAGAGAGTGGAATCTCAACTCCCCACCGGCTGGCGACGGTAGCTAGCCGGGTAATACGGTACCATGGTGATGGCCCGCCTGTCCCCTCCTACAGATTCGTGAGCGATTGTACAAAGTGAACACCATGCACATCGAATTACCACCTGCTGAACTGACTAATTGGCCGGCTTCCGGGCGACTGTTGGACGAACCGCTGACAAGCAAGTTAGGCGATTTTTCTGTTGGCCACGTCCAATTGACTCAGGGCCGGCAGGCAGGCTGCCAACTGATCGTGGTGGATGGTGGGCGGGCTCGTGTGGCCATTTGCCCAACGCGGGGCATGAGCCTGTGGAAGGCTCGCCTGGATGGTATCGACTGCCAGTGGAACTCGCCGGTTCACGGTCCCATTCATCCCAGCTGGGTAGCCATCAACGACTCAACCGGCATCGGCTGGCTGGACGGTTTCGATGAATTGCTGGTCCGTTGCGGCTTACGCTCATTCGGAGCGCCGGATATCGATGCTCAGGGTCATGTGCGCTTTCCGTTGCATGGTCGCATCGGCAATTTGCCGGCACAAAACGTACGCTGCGACCTGAGCGATGATGGTCGGGTGCTGACCATCACGGGTGAAGTCTATGAAACGCGATTCCTGGTCTACAACTTACGGTTGCAAGCGCGCTATCGAATTCGGCTGGGCGATCCTGCGGTCGATATTCACGATACTGTTACGAATCTTGCTGGCCAGAGCACGTCAATGCAAATGCTGTATCACATCAATTTTGGCAGGCCGCTGCTGGGCGGGGGGGCTCAGTTACATCTGGCTACAAGGCAGGTGACCGCGCGCGATGCGCGAGCCGCGCAGGACATCGACTCATGGAGTCTGTATTTGCCGCCCACTGGTGGCTATGCCGAGCAGGTCTATTTTTCCCAGCCCATTGCCGGACAAGATGGCTGGGTAGAAGCCCTGCTGACTTCGGCAGACCAAACTCAAGCGGCGGCGGTTCGCTATCAGAGGGAGACCCTACCCTACTTTACTCACTGGAAGAACACCGCTGCCGAGGCGGACGGATACGTGACAGGACTGGAGCCCGGGACGGGCTACCCCAACCCACGCTCGATTGAGGAGCAACAGGGGCGCCTCGTGGAACTTGAACCGGGCCAGAGTCGTGATTTTAAGGTACAACTCGTTGGTATCTCTAATCGGGAACGGATTCAGCAATGGAGTCAACGGATTGCAATGTTAACCGGGCAACAGGCTGCCAGGGCAGCGTCTGAGTAACCGCGTGGCAAGCTGTTCGCCCAACGTTGAAAGCAAAACTGCTTGATCAAGGTTGAAATTCGGATAGCATTTTTTGAAATCTGTCGACCATTTGAAACTCCTGCTTGGAGAGCACTCCATCGCCGTTCCGGTCGAGCATTCGGAAAAAAGCGACTACGCGATTGGGAGCTTCCGCTTTACTTAACACACCATCTTGATTGACGTCCAGACGATTGAACAGCGCGTCGAGTGAACTGATCCCGCCTTTGAGTTCATGTGGCAGCACGCTGGTCCGAGCCCGGCCCGTCGCGGGATCGACGGGTATCGCCAAATGCATATAGCCAATCATCATTTCATCCCAAGTTTGCTCGCCGAAGTAGACCCATTTGGAAGGGTCGGGATTGTTCAGGTTCTTAGTCGAGTTGTCAAATATCGCCTCGCCCAGAATCTGAGTTCCTTCGGGCAGTTTGACGGGCTCAGCGAACAGATAATCGGTCTGCCAGTTGAAGTCGTAGTTGGGGACATCCAGTAACACCCGCCGATTTCCATTCGGGAAAATGGCCGTATAGCGATATGACTTACCACGTAGGTGCATATGCGGAGTCAGCGCCAGCAACTCGCACTCAGGCAACGGATTATCCAGCACCGCAGAGGACGCAAAGCTGGCAGCGTGAGGCGGAATGCCGAACAGCAGGTCCACCACACTGATGGTTTGGACCTCATGAGTCAATGGTTTGGCCTGGTCGGCAAACACAATTCCGATTTGGCTCTGATCCAACTGCTCGGTACCGATCGGCGTGTAGTGAATTTGAAAGACTAATTCACTACCGGCTGACAGACGCTTGGCCATGCCGTCAGGCAGCGGAGCGACTCGACCGCCTGGAATATATCCAGCAAAGAAGGAGCGGTGAGGCATGATCGTGGCTCTGGAGCCCTTCGGGCGATCAAAGACCAGAATATGATGCACGACTGCGCGGTTGCCCGGCCGCACCTCCACCGCCTTGACCCATTTGTCTTCGGTCAGCCCCAAGTCACCGATAAAATGCTGATACTGGACAATGCCTTTGGCAGGCACTGTGAAAGGCTCGGCGGTGGCGGATATGATCAAGTCGGGTTCGCGCGGCAATTGCCAACCCGTGGTATAGGTCGGCGTCTCAGGTAGTTGATCCAGATCGCCCAGTGGCGTGCCAGCGTCAACCCACTTTTGAAATTGTTCGATCTCCTGGGAGGATAAATAGCGATCGTTGGAAAACGGTCCGTATTCCGGAGTCGTATGCCAGGGCGGCATCCGACGATCGGAGATCACCTCCCACATCATGTCACTCCAAGCCGCCACATCTTCGTACTTAGTAAAATCCATCGGACCAATTTCGCCATCGCGGTGACATTCCAGACACCGCCGGTGAATGAACCGGGAAATCTGGTTCGCGAACGTTACTTCCCCAGCACCACTGGACGGACTGCGGCGACCGATGAGACACCCCTGGGCTGGAGACTCTGCCAGCGGCACAGCGGTTCCACGCAACACCGCCTGCAGCGCGTCTTTCAGCTCGGTGCTAGTAGTTTCGTCGCGGGCATAGCCGATGCCCCACTGATCGTCGATGCGCCCACGGTAGACCAACCGCCGCTGTCCATCCAACAGGCAAACTTCGGGCGTACGAGTTGCGCCAACTGCGTCGGACAACTTCTGCGCCGGGTCTTTCAGGAACGGTATTTCCAATTCGTGCCGCCGGGCAAACGAAGCCATCATCTCCAGGCTGTCTTGGACATTGGGATTGATGGCTAGAAAGACGACCCCTGATTCGCGATACTCGCGCTCCAACTGGCTGGCTCGACCCGCATACAGCTTGGCTAGTGGACACTCGGTTCCGAGAAATACTAAAGCAATGGCGGTTGCCGAGGAGAATTCGGAGCTGTTGTAGCTTCTGCCTCGATAGTCCATCAGCTCAAAGGCATCGACTTGCGCACCGATTGGAACTGTGGAATTCTTGGTTGCAGCTGCTTGACCAGACGCCGACTTGGCGGTCGCCGCCCCGGACTGAGGCTGCTGGTTGTCGTTGGAGTCCGCTAGCAGCGAAGACGTCAGTAGCAGCAGCCACAATGCTGCTGCCGCCAGAGTTGGTGGGCGGAAGCATTGGCCGCCAGCAATAGGCCAACTTAAAGACTTGGATCGAAAATCGTTCATTCTTGCGCTTCCAGCAATGAATTTTCTGTGGGTTAAACCCATTATAACCGGCTTCCACACATCAGTGCTCGCTGGTTGGTCACTGCGAATCAGCCCAATTTCAGCATAGCTGTCCAAAGCAGGGTTGAACCAGTGAACCACGGGTTTACCAATATTGCATTGAGTGCGGATTGCTGGAATAGGACGGCGCGGCATTGCATGGCCGTGCGTGGAGCCTAGAATGGGTCTGGCGAGAGGGTTCGCTGATACGCCCGAGTCTGGAGTGTTAGTTTGCAGGAGGTCAGTCATTTTCTAGGTTCTGCTCTACACAGGGAGATCGTATCATGGTCCGTCAGTACGTCCCGAGCCGGTTGCGTTTTTGTCTGGCATCCGCGCTGAGTCTACTTCTGGTGGCAAATGCCGGTGCGAACGTTGTGTACACCGAAGATTTTGAGCACGATTTGATTCCTGGTGCTCCCGGATTCGCCTCTGCGATATTCCAGCATAATGTGGCTGGACTCAATAGCTTCTTCGCCACTCCGTTCTTTCCAACTCCATCTGCCCCGCATGCGCTATTCTTAGGAGCCCTGACCACCGATTCGATAATCTTCACGCTTGCCCCGGGCGAGAAAGTTCAAACGGCTGAGGTTTGGATTACCGGTACCGGCGGCGGCTGGGCAGGAGTCACGTTTATGGGCACGCTCGGCTCAGTAAATCACAGTACGATTACCCAAGACCTGTTTCAACTATTCTCTGCAGGCCCGGCCGATAATATCGGCGATATCATTGGCGTGATGCTTGGCGACGTCCCGATTGGGTCTGGGCAAGAGGCAATGTACGACAACCTACGGATTCGAGTCATCCCAGAACCATCCAGCTTGGCTTTTGCCTTGGTTGGTTTGTCCCTCGTATCACGGCGGTACCGCTGGCGCGCCTGAGAGCCGAGCCGGGAGGTGTCCGTCTCCAATCTTCCGAAGGCGGTGGCTTAGCGGACAGTGGTCCATACAGCTGAAAGCCACACTACTTTGGGGGGATGGTAAATTCCGAGGAATTTAGATGTTGAGGTTTCACGCGCTGTAAGTTAAGATTTCGCCCCCAACTGAAGCTGGCAGCCCAGAACAAAGGCGTGGGAGCCCTTGGATAAAATAGGCTGAGATTCAACGGGCCAATTAGCGGAGACCTTAATTATGACGCTCGACAAGAGCCTGAAAGTTGCTGGCGGGGCTATCAAATCCCGCAATGTTTTGACCCGTGTCGAGCGTATTAAGCGACTCAAAGAGATCGATCGCTGGAAGGAAGGCGATCCGGTCGTGGGAATTCCCAAAACGCGTGTCACCAAGATTTCGCTGAAGAAGAAGAAAAAGGTCAAGGGTCCAGAAGAGGACGACAAGGCTGCTAAGAAGAAGAAATAGTCTCGGCGACATTCTAGGCTGCCAAGCAACAACTGTAACAAGTGGACGTTGGCTGGTTGCCCGACTGATCGCACATGCCAGCGGTCCCGTAATCATATGAAAACAGGCCGGCGAACCATTCGTCGGCCTGTGCTTTTTTGCCAACTACTAAAGGAGGATTTCGTGGCCGGCGCAACCGTTCCAACTCGCGATCAGGTCGCCCCGCAAGACTGCTGGGATTTGAGCAGTCTCTATCGGTCGGTAGAACGCTGGGAAGAAGATTTTGCGTTGCTGGCGAGCCGCATTGCTGGTTACGATCGGTTTCGTGGCACATTGTCATCGGGCAGCCAAGTTTTGGCCGAGTGCCTGCAGTTCGACTGCGAATTGGAGCGATTGTCCGAGCGTCTGGGGACTTATGCGTTTCTGAAGTCAACGGAAGATCAAACCAACTCGGTGGCCCAAGCGTTGGTGGCCAGATATCAAAACCTATCGGTTCGCGCTAGCCAGGCGGCAAGCTTTGTGCGTCCTGAAATTTTGTCGATTCCAGCGGACACCATGCAGTCCTATTTGGAATCGGCTGTGTTGCAGGATTATCGTGTGCTGCTGGAGCGTATCATTCGCTATCGTCCCCATACGCTCAGCGACAGCGAAGAACGACTACTGGCTCTGCAAGGCGAGATGTCTCAAACGGCCAGCAAGACCTTCGGACAACTCAACGACGCTGACCTCAAATTTGGAACTTTGCAAAACGAGCGCGGCGAAACCGTCGAGTTGTCCAACGCGACTTTCAGCCAACTCATGATTAGCCCTTCGCGAGAGGTTCGCAAGACGGCGTTTCATCAATACTACGCACAGTTCGCCGCGCACGAAAATACGCTGGCTGCCACGCTGGCCGGTAGCATTCACACCGATGTCTACTATGCCAAAGCCCGTAATTACGCTTCTAGTTTGCAGGCGGCATTGTTTGCAGACAATGTACCGCAAGCCGTTTATGACAATTTGATTGACACAGTACATCGACATTTACCCAGCCTGCATGGCTATTTTGAGCTTCGCCGACGTGCCATGCAGTTGGAAGACCTTCATCACTACGATACCTACGTGCCGCTGCTGGCCGATCTAGACCAGGAACGCTCCTGGGATCAGGCGGTTCAAACCGTGATGGCTTCGCTGCAACCGCTGGGAAAGGAGTACTGCCATGTCCTGCAACGCGGGTTAGAAGGACGCTGGTGCGATCGTTATCCCAATAAAGGCAAACAGAGTGGTGCCTTCAGTTGCGGCACCTTCGACGGTGACCCCTACATTCTAATGAATTACAAGCCGCGCGTGCTAAACGATCTATTCACGTTGACTCACGAAGCCGGCCACTCGATGCACAGTTACTACTCGGCCAGACATCAGCCATTCCACTATTACAACTACACCATCTTTGTAGCGGAGGTCGCCAGTACATTCAACGAGCAATTACTGACGCACTATCTGCTGCAATCCACCGATGATCCGCGTGTTAAAGCCTATCTGATCAATCATGAAATTGACAGCATTCGCGCTACAATTGTCAGGCAAACGATGTTTGCCGAATTTGAAAAAATCACGCACCAGCATGCGGAGACTGGCCAGCCGCTAACGGTGAAAACCATCAAAACCGTGTATCGAGGACTGCTTGAGCAATACTTCGGAGACAAATTTTGCATCGACGACGATCTGATGTTGGAGTGTTTCCGCATTCCCCACTTTTATCGGGGATTCTATGTCTACAAGTACGCCACTGGTCTAGCCGCTGCCATTGCCCTGTCACGCCGCGTTCTGTCAGGTGGTCCGTCAGAATTGTCAGACTATCTACGATTCCTGAGCAGTGGCTGCCGACAGGATCCGCTCGATCTGCTCCGCCAGGCGGGTGTTGATATGTCGCAGCCAGAACCCATCGAAACGGCCTTGGACTACTTCGCCAGTCTGGTGGACCAGCTCAAGTTGCTGTTGAGATCTTAAGCCACTTGTGCGTTCTGTGCTCGAGGGGCATCGCGACGAAATCTACCTCCGCTACAATTTCGCATAGATTCAACCTGTTCCTGAGGCGATCGATGATCACTCCGCCGCTTAGCGTCACCGTCGGTACTCCCCACACTCGCTTGTCGTTCGGCATCTAAGTACACCATGAGTTCAGCCGGTTCCACTACCGCTCAGTCCGATCGCCAGCGACGCTTGTTGGTAACCGCTGCACTGCCTTACGCCAATGGACCGATTCACATCGGTCACTTGGTAGAGTACATCCAGACGGATGTTTGGGTACGATTTCAGAAGCTGATTGGCAATCGCTGCGTCTTCGTGTGTGCGGACGATACACATGGTACGGCGATCATGATTCGGGCGCGCAAGGAAGGTCGCAGCGAACAAGAGTTGATTGCGGAAATGAGCTGCCAGCACCAGCGCGATTTCGCCGGTTTTGACATTCAATTCGACAACTATGGCAGCACTCATTCCGAAGAGAATCGCCAGCTCTGCAGTCAGTTCTGGCGCGGGCTGCGAGCCGCCGGTTTGATAGTCGAGCGAGAGGTCAGTCAGTTGTATGATCCGCAGGCGGCAACATTCTTAGCGGATCGCTTCGTCAAGGGCACTTGTCCCAAGTGCCGCGCTGCCGATCAGTATGGCGATAGTTGCGACAAATGTGGCGCCACTTACTCACCGGCTGACTTGATCGATCCGCGCAGCACGCTGTCAGGGGCTACACCCGAGTCGCGCTCAGCCAGCCACCTGTTCGTGCAGCTTGACAAGTTGCACGATTTTCTGGAGCAATGGACTCAGGGTGGCCAGCACTTGCAACCCGAAGTCGCCAACTACTTGAAGGGCCATTTTCTGCAGGAGCCGCTGCGCGATTGGGATGTGTCGCGCCCAGCACCCTACTTTGGCTTCGAGATTCCCGATGCACCAGGGAACTACTGGTACGTCTGGTTTGATGCTCCCATCGGCTACATCGCCAGCACCTGGGCATGGTGCAAAGACAACGGCGAGAACTTGGATGATTGGTGGCGCAGCCCTGAAACAGAAGTTCATCACTTTATCGGCAAGGATATCACCTATTTTCACACGCTATTCTGGCCCGGTATGTTGAGAGCTGCCGGATTCACCTTGCCAAGTTATGTTCACATTCATGGCTTCCTGACCGTGGATGGCGAAAAAATGAGCAAGAGCAAGGGCACGTTCATTACGGCACGAACCTATTTAAACCATCTGGACCCCGCTTACATACGCTATTATTTCGCCAGTAAACTTGGACCGCGACTAGACGATTTGGACTTGAACTTGGACGAATTGGTCAACAAGGTAAACGCGGACTTGGTTGGTAAAGTTGTAAACCTAGCCAGTCGTACCGCCAAGTTTGCGGCCAAGACTGGTTTGTCGCCACAGTACCCGGACGATGGCGGGTTGTTCGCCGCTGCGGCAGCCGCCGGAGAAGATATTGCTGCTGCCTACCAGCAGTGCGATTTCGCTAAGGCAATGCGGCTAGTTATCGAGCTGGCCGACCGCGCCAATCCTTACGTCGAAAATGCGCAACCCTGGCTGATAGCCAAGACGCCGGATCGAATTGACGAGCTGCGCGATGTGTGTACGGTCGGACTGAACTTGTTTCGGCAGATAGTCGTCTACTTGTCTCCGGTACTACCCAGGCTGGCCCTGCAGTGTGGACGCCTGTTAAATGATCCAATCAGGCATTGGTCGCAAAGCCAGGTACCGCTACTTGGTAATCCAGTACAACCCTTCGAGCACATGCTCGCACGCGTCAACCCTCAGGATGTTCAAGCAATGATCGACGAAAGCAAACCAGCCGCTGAGACGGTTTCAGCAGCAGCCGCAGACCCGTGGAATGATTCTGCCGAACCCTTAGCTGCCGAACCACTGGCCTCTGAATGCACGATCGATGATTTTGTAAAGGTCGACCTGCGTGTTGCGCGCATCGTGGCTGCTGAGCAGGTGCCCGAGGCGCGTAAGCTGCTGCGGCTGACGCTCAGCTTAGGCGGTGACGTCCGCAAGAATGTTTTCGCAGGTATCAAGTCGGCCTACGAACCCGAGCAATTGATCGGCCGCTTAGTCATTTGCGTAGCCAACCTCAAGCCCAGACAGATGAAATTTGGACTCAGCCAAGGCATGGTGGCCGCAGCCGGAAGCGGAGCCGATGAGATCTACCTGCTGTCGCCTGACTCAGGTGCCAAGCCAGGACAGCGCGTACACTAGGTCCGGGGATTTGTGGCTACCTTTGCTGGTGAATTATTACTGCGGCTTGGGGGTTAGAGGAGCCGCAATCAGCTGGCGGGCTTCAATCCGCACATAAGGCAATTCGGCGGCACGCTGTCGACGTGTGGCGTGGGCAACATACAAGGTGCCTTCGCCGGGCACAAACAGGACGTTTTGCAAGTTGTCGCTGGCACTAGCCGATTTCCCTAACAATTCACCGATCGTCTCACTTTCCAAAGCTGACGAAGAGGAGAGCTGGGCTGTCAGCGGTTGCCAACGATCATCTGCAGGCAACAATGCTGTCTCCACGAATTGGGTAGCCAGCAACGGATGGTGTTCACCCGGCTTCACCATGCGAATTTTACCTGAGCGTGACGCCGCGACCACCATCTGTCCCGACTTGCCATCGGCCAGAATGTAGTCGGACGTGCCGTTGGGCGTATGCTTGCTCCAAAACTCCTCAAGCTGCTCGAGCGAAGTACTCTCTTCTAAAGCCTGGCGTGTGAACATGCAGCGAGGCATGCCATCACCTTCGGCAACCGGGGCGTGACGGACTAGTTCACCAACAGACAGTTGAGCATCGTTCATACCAGCCAAACAACCGACCTGTCCCGCAAAGCCGACGTACACAATGGGGGTGCGCCCTGTGGGGGAAATCACATAGGTCACAGCCGCATCTTGTAAGCCCAACAGCGCCATGAAGTCCCAGGTTCGACCATGGTGCAGAATGCCTTCGGTGGTGGCTGTTCCCCCGATGGCAAAGCCAGAACCGGGCAATGTATCGACCAATAGATTCAGACCGATCACGGCCTCGACAGGCTGCTGGACGGCATCTGCTAAGGCCTGCATCTCACTGACAAACTGCTCTGGCAGCGACGGTTTTAACTTTGCGAAACGCTGTCGCAACTCGTTGCCAAACCACTTGCCATTCCTGAGCGATTCAGCCAACCCGTAGCAATTTACCAACGTATCAATACTCGTGTGGACCTCCCAGTTCATCAGTTCGCCATGCGCCCTGCCGATTTGTTCTGGAGTGCCGCGCAGTAGGACAACTCGCTGACCCTCGATCCACTTAATTTCTCCATTATCGACCGCCGTATCGTAGCCAGAGATTTCCAACAGCCCATCACCGGGCATGATCATTTCGGTAACGCGTCTCACTGCGCGGGCCAGAGTCTGCTCCAATTCATTGCGCTCGACTGACTCAACGCGGTAGCCAGGCCAATCTTCCAGATTGGGCAACTTGGCTTCAAAATCTTTAACACCGACGCGCATTTTGATTTCACCCATGCCGCCAGCGATTTGCCCAGGTTGAGTAACACGAATCTGAATACCACCCATGCTGAGCGTCCCCGCCGCGTCATCTACTTTGGCGCGCATCGCCGATTTGGCCATGTTCAGCACCATGGCTGGGTCCAATTGAAGGAGCATCGGTGCCATATTCCCTACCTGGCTTGCACCGCTAATCAGTCGGACAGACAGTCCGTTAAAATCCAAGCTGTCCTGGGTAGTAACCGCTTCTTTGCCCAAGAAAACAACTTTATGATTGGGAATCGCCAGGGCCGTACCCTCGTCACGTCGCCGTAAGACCATTGAGAATAGCTTGCTGACGATCGACATATCATAGTTTGCTCCATCACGCTGGACGTCGATCATGACTTCTTGCGTTTGACCGGCAAGCGGAACCTGTATCACTGCACGCGATTGAAAGTTCTTAGTGCGCCCTGAGGCAGCGTTGAGTACAATCGCCATCGTCTTTTCAACAGGCGAATCCTGGCCAAGCGCGATGGGATTCATCACACCGCAAAGACCGGACACCAGCAGCGCATAGACTGTACACCCCTGTAAAATCAGAATTCTGGCCTGGAGAGTGCGGGTGACCAAGTGGGCGACTGAACTCGAACATTCACAATCCGATCTCATGGTTCTCTCCTGCAGTGCTCTTGAACGGTACATTTTCAAAACTCAAGTCAAATTGGCTGGGCACAGTCTACGCGGTCAACTGAAATTGTAAGACAGCTAGTCAAAAATGGCCTGTTCGTCGTCTGGCGACGGCAACGACAGTTCTGAAGGCGTCAATAATAACTGTCCGCTCCGAGGTCGGCGAGAGTACTCAACAGCATAATCGGTGCAGATTCGCTATGATCCGCCGCGAGTGTCGGTAGTTTTGACTCAGCGGTATACTCTACAGCTTACTGGACCTACGCGCTAACTTCGTGAACGACAGCGATTCGAATCGTGCCACAGCTTGATACTGCCCTTGTCTATCGTGTGCCTCTGAAACTGACCGACCAGCAATTGTCGACGTTGGCGCAGATATTGACTGCAGACGAACGCAGCAGAGCCGATCGATTCGTCGTCCCACATCCTCGGCGACAATTCATCGGTTGCCGCGCGGCGCTGCGCTTGCTGTTGGGGGAATTGTGCGGTTCCTCGCCGACGGACATCGTTCTAACCTGTGACCATTGGGGCAAGCCGCACTTGGCTCCAGCAGCCAAGCCACCAAACTGCTCAGTCAAGTCAGCGACATTTTCGCCACCTGCTATACACTTCAACGTGTCGCACTCAGGTGACGTGGGGTTAATCGCGGTCGCTCGCACAGCCATTGGTGTAGACATCGAAGTTCTGCGACCGCAGATTCATCCTCGATCTCTGATGTCCATAGTGCTCAGTCCAACCGAGCAAATTACATGGAATGAATTACCGACCCCAGTACACCAGCAACAAATTCTGCGGCTGTGGGTGTGCAAGGAGGCGCTGCTGAAGGCGCTGGGGCTGGGCATCTCGGAGTGTTTGCAGCAAATCAGTTTCCAACTACCCATCCCAGACCACGAGACGTTTCATCCTGTGAACATCGAGCCTGCCATTCAATTGCACTTGAATGAAGGCGCCGATTGTCGGCGACTAAACTGGACAGCGGCCCGATCCTGGCTGATCCATCCGTTGAATGTGGCCGAAGACAGTATTGCAGCAGTGGCCACCGATGTCTCGCTAACCAGCATTCAGATTGTCCAGTTTGATTGGTCTAGATTTACGTAGGTCCGCCAGTCGATTGCTGGGATGATTCGCCATGGGGTCGTTGGCAGCTGTGATGGGTGATTTTGCAGTCCGGCAAACCAGCCAGGAACTGCCGACCATAGGGCTTGCTGCGAATGCGTGGATCAAGAATGACCACAATCCCATGATCCTGTGCGGTTCGAATCAACCGTCCAAAGCCTTGACGCAATTTGATGACGGCCTCAGGAACTTGGTAATCTTGAAAGGGATTGCCACCAGCGGCACTGATCGCTTCCAATCTGGCTTCCAATAGCGGATGGTCCGGCACGCTAAACGGCAACTTGGTAATGATCACGTTCTGCAGCGCATCGCCGGGGACATCCACGCCTTGCCAGAAGCTATCGGTGCCAAACAGGGCGCTGCGTGGATTCTGCTTGAACTTTTCCAGCAATTGTCCGCGCGGCATTCCATCGGCTTGACTGTACAGCGTCATGTGCTGGGCAGTCAACCATGGCTGTAACTTGCTGGCCATAGAGCGCAACAATCCATAACTGGTAAACAGCACGAAGGCGCGGCCCTGACTGTGCAGCAGGTATCGCTTAATCATCTCCGGTAACGCCGCTTCAAATTGCTGCGCTTGTGCCGAGGGATCAGGCATATCGGTCACCAAGATCAATTCGGCTTGACGACGATAGTCAAATGGGCTGCCCAACTGCAGTGACTGACTGCCTGCGGCACCCACTCGCGACTGAAAAAACTGGAATCCGTCTTCGCGTCCTGTTGAGACGGTAGCGCTGGTCATGATAACGCTCGGGACCTGCTGAAACAGCATTTCACGCAGCTGGGTCGAGATATCGACAGGTGCCGCGTGCAGCTCCATCTTTAGCCCCGACCTAAGGGTCGAACGCTCCAACCAATAGACCAACTCTGGTTGACTTTGACTGAGCCACGTTTTCAGATTTGTCGCCAGCGACTGCAGGCGCTCGGCAGCAGATGTCAAATCCTTGTGGCGCGCAGGATCCTCGGCATTGTCTGCCAAGCGAATCAGTTGGGCGGCAATAACCATGAATTGATCACTGAGCGCATTACCGACGATATTCTGCTTACGAACGCGACGCGACGACGAACCATCCGCCCCCATCCATTGATCCAAATCAAACACGAATTGGTCGACGCCCATCTGCGTTTGATTGACAAGTTCACACAGACGATCCAAGTCCAATGCCGCAAACAACCCTTTGCCAGTCATCGGGTTGTAGAGCTTGTTCAGCGTATATCGCAACTGGCCGCTGGTGATTTTAATTCCCAAATGCGAACTGGCCACGGACTCTATAGTGTGGCATTCATCCAGTACCACCGCTGAGTAGTTGGGCAGAATGCCAAAACCGTTCTGGTGCCGTAGAGCCAAGTCGGCGAAGAACAAAGCGTGATTGACTACCAAGACCTGGGCACCAAAGACGCGACGTCGGGCCAAATAATAAAAGCAAGTATCATAGGTCTTACACTTTTTGCCCAAGCAGTTGCTACTATCGCTGGCCACTTCGTCCCATAGTGAACCCATCGGTCGAAAAGGGAGACTGCTGAGCGATCCATCGGATGTTGCCTGAATCCAGCTTTTGAGTTGCATGAGCTGCGACTGCTCGGCATAATCCAGCAACTGCACCGCCCGTGAGTTGGCCACGTCAAAACGTCGGCGGCTGAGATAATTGCCGCGACCCTTGACCAACACGCTACTGAATTCTCGTGGGATGACACTGTTGAGCAGCGGCAAGTCCTTGGAGATCAACTGCTCCTGCAAGCTAATCGTGTGCGTGCTGATCACGACGCGCCGGCTGCTGAGTTGTTCAAAATCATCTTCTAGTGGTATGTTTTTTGATGGACGATCCGAATCATGGTGACTTCCAGCCTGCTCGGGCTGAGTTGCTTCTTCGCGCTGGTCGGCCGTGGCGTGCAAGATGGCAGGCACTAAATAGGCAAAACTCTTGCCAACGCCGGTACCGGCTTCGGCTACCAGATGACGCTGATGGGACAGCGCCTCCCAAACCGCTTGAGCCAATTCAAGTTGCTGCGTGCGATGTTCGTAGTGCGGTAGTCGCCTGGCGATGAGCCCGCCTAGTCCCAGAATCTGCGAGACGCTAAGTGTCACGGCGAGTTGAATCCATGCCTGTCAATGGTGCTGTCGTTTCAAACGCGCTGAACAACGTTGCCGCTGATGCGCCGAATCAGCTTGCGCATTTCCAAAACGCTTAGGGTACTCAATACGCGCGACACGGGAAGCCCGCTGGCAGCGATCACGCTATTGACATCGGTCGGCTCAAGCTGAATCGACTGCAAGACCGCTGTCTCCTGCTCATTAAGCTGCAGCTCGCGGGGACTGCGCACCGTCTGCCCCAGTCCAATGTCAACTTCCTGGGCCAGAGGCCCCAACGCTTCGATAACGTCCTCAGGATCCTGCACCAATATCGCGCCATCGCGAATTAGCTTGTGACAGCCCCGCGCAGCCGGAGAAGTTACCAGGCCAGGCATAGCGAACACGTCACGCCCCTGCTCAGCGGCCAGTCGAGCGGTGATCAGCGCTCCGGAACGTTCAGGAGCTTCGATTACCAAAGTACCGATACACAGCCCGCTAATTAGTCGATTGCGGCGCGGGAACATACCAGATTTGGGTTTTGTCCCCGGAGGCATTTCACTGACTAGCGCTCCGCAGCCAACAATTCGCTCAGCCAGTTCAGCGTGTTGCGGCGGATAAATGTCGTGAACTCCACTGCCCAACACAGCGATCGTTCGGCCACCAGCTTCTATGGCTCCCGTGTGCGCCGCAGCGTCGATGCCTCGGGCTAGTCCGCTTACGATGGTCAAACCGGCTCGCGACAAACTGTTCGCAAATCGGGCGGCTTGCGAGCGGCCATAGTGTGAAGCGGTACGCGTGCCAACAATGGCCAGACTCAGTTCATCCTGAGCCAACAACGTGCCGCGTACAAATAGCAGACTGGGCGTATCAGCAATCTCTTTCAGCAATCGTGGAAAGGCATCGTGGTGAGGCATCAGAATGTCAATACCGCCAGCTTGGCAGCTTTCCAATGTTTGCTCGGCCAACGTGCGCGACTGAGGGCTGCGAATATTACGCGACACGGCCACGCTCACACCGGGAACCTCGCACAACTGGGCGGGACTGGCCGCCAGCACAGCGGTGGGCGAGCCGAAACGTTCCAGCAATCGCTCAATCAGCACCACGCCAACACCAGCGGTCAACGCAAGTTGCAGATAGTCCAGCGATGCCTCATGGTCCATGGTGCGGTCTTCAGACACTCAGTTGGAACATCACCTGTCAGTATCAGCGGGATACTCAAAGCCGACCTTAGTCGCCTGCTGAAGATGAACTTCGAAAGTGCGACCTCCCGCATTCATCTCTAAAGCCATATCTTGCCCTGTGTCGCTGAGCACCATACGGCCATTGACTCCGTCAAAATAGATGCGCACCTTGGAATCTTGGTCAATGATTTTCGCTTGCATTCCTTGGAATCCCTGGGGGAATTCCGTCTTTAGCTGGCCTTCAACGACGTGAACAGGCCCCGACGCTTGATCCTGGACTCCTAGGTATTTGTAATCCGTGGTCACAGCCGCTTTGAGCGACCCGATTTGCATATCGGATTTCTTTTGCCAGGAACCTCCCACTTGTGGCATAACCTGTGGAAATACCAAGACCTGCTGAGTTGAATTCGCTACGACTGGCGATCCGGCCTTATCAGCTCTGTCAGGGTCATTCTCCGAAACCACGATGTTTGAGATTTCTCCCGTAGGGGCAAAATCTTGAGTTATTGTCTGACCGATCAGCGGCTTAAGTACACCGGCAAGGAGCGCCGTCTGGCTGGTAAGCGTCGATTCATCAGCAGAGTCATAGGTTGCGCTCTGCCCACCGGCTTCGTTTTGCATCCTAATTCGGTCAATTGTCACGGTGACCTTAGCGACCTCCTCTGAATCGACCTCCAGCACCTTCGTGGTCACCTGTTGTAAAGACTTGGAGACAACGCCATTTTCTGTCGTTCCAATTTTGTTCATCGTCGTGGATTTAGATTCGATCGTCATCTTGATGACCTGCCCTGGCTTAAATTTCCAGCGAAGCTCTCCATCGGATGCTTTAGGTGGTCGAAATGACTCCTGACCGAGGGTAGTATTGGCAATCAGCATCCCCATCAACGCTGTGGCCACTCCAATCAGGCGACATTGAAGAAAAAACACTAACCAATGACTTAACATGGGAACCCCAAGATGAACGTACCAAGCTGGCTTGTTTGTGACTGGCTTGCGTATACCTGAACTGTGCCGGCCGCAGTGATGTTTGCGACCACCCAGTTTACTCTCAATTGTCTTGATAATCTCCCCCATCTTCTGCAACTCGACGTTGCCCATCGGTATCTAACTGCGAAGTGTCGATTAAATTGCTCAATTCGTCCTGAAGCAGTCGCTCTAGCCGAGCACGAGTAATTCCGCTCACACCAGGCCCCAATTGTCCAATTGACTCATCGTCTCGATACAGCTCGACAACTGCTTGTATCTGCTTGCACCAATCGGCCAGATGTTGGGACTGGGGCGAAAGCTGCAAGTGAGCCTCCAACACTGCCTGTTGTGGGGCGGTCAGCGGCTGGTCCAGTGCCCGGGTAATGAGTTCCGCGGCTGCTTGATCGTTCATTGAATTCTCCTACTATTCGAGTCAGCGTTCAACCAAGTGAGGACTTAATCGCCCCAGTTTTCGGATACGCATTTGGCCACTCCCAAGCGAGCACGATGCAGCCGACGATAAAACATAGACGTGTCGATTTCCAAATCTTTACAGATATCGACAGTATTTTTCTGCTCTAGAACGCGCAGCACGAACACGTCCGCGAGATTTTGCGGTAGCTTATTCAAGCAACGCACCACAACCTGCCATAATTCAGACAGCTCCAGGGGTTGAGTGCATGCGCGGAGAGCCTCGTGCTGCCAATCACCGTGCGTTGTAAACAGTAACTTTTCTGGATTCGCTTCATCGCTCAGCGAAACAGATGCTCTGGTGTGCCATTGTTTGCGAATGCAGTCAATGACTTTTCGCTTAAGGATCGACATGAGCCAAGTTCTCTCAGTTGCTCGTCCTTCAAAGCCAGCTATTCCGCGCACGGCAGCCACCAGTGTTTCTCCGACAACGTCTTCGGCTAAATCGTGCCGTCTGAGCCGCGATAACGCATAGTTGTAGAGCTGGTCGCCATAATTGTGCAGCCACTTGTCGGGAGCCAAGGCTGGCGCCACCTGCGACAAATCGTTCAGATCGGGTTGCATCGCCGGACGTTTTGATTGCATCAACCTAACCTGACTCTATCAAAGACTCTGCCAAAGCTGAGCAGCCAATTCGAATAAACCAGTAGGCCGTTCGCCAAAGGCCTGCTGCAGTCCCTGTCGAGTGCGACCCTACAAGCTGAGATTGAGTATAACCGGTTGGACTGAGGCAATCAGCGAAATCAGCTCCACCCCATAAGGATTTTGGTCAGCTCCAGGGCCGTAATTTCAGCCAAAACCCGCTATTCTGGACAGGCTGGCGGCCATTTCCGCTGGTCGAAGTCAGACGAGCCAATAAGCTATATCTGTTGGTTATAGCGATCGGACTATCAACCGAGTAACTTTGATTCGCATCAGCCCTCCGCAACCTAGATCCTTAACTACGTAGCATTCATGAAGCCACGCATTGGAGCCGTATCGTACCTGAACACCAAGCCACTGATTTACGGCTTGCAACAGCGACTGCCTAGCAGCCAGATTGTGCTGGATCTACCCAGCCGTTTAGCGGATCGCTTGATGGCTGGCGAATTGGAAGTAGCGCTGATTCCGTCAATCGAATACTTTCGCCGTAGCGAAGATTTAGCAATTGCCTCCGATGCCTGCATAGCTTGTTGTGGGGCGGTTCGAAGTGTTCAACTTCTGTTCCGTTGTCATCCCAGCGAAGTTAGAACTTTGGCGCTAGACGAAGGTTCACGAACCAGCGCCGTGCTGGCTCAAGTGCTGCTGCATCGCCACGTCGGAGTGCGTCCGCAGTTACAACCGCTGCCGATCGATGCCGACTTCCAACAATCATCGGCCGACGCGGTGCTGGTGATTGGCGACCGAGCGATGTCCATCGACGCGACACAGTTTGTGCAGTGCTGGGATTTGGGGCAACAGTGGTATCAAACGACAGGCTTGCCTTTTGTATTCGCCATGTGGGTCGTTGGCCAGCAGGCACCTACCGACTGGGATGTGACCGACACGATTCGGGCGCTGTGCGAAGCTCGTGATGCAGGTTTGGCCCATGTTGCTGAAATCGCCGCTCAGCAAGCTCCGATCTATGATTTAACAATCGACGATTGCCTGAACTATTTTACCAACCAACTACACTTTACCTTGCGGCATGCCGAACGGTCTGGGCTAGCGCTGTTTGAAAAGTTGGCTGACAGTTTAGGTTTGATCGGTCGCCCTGCAACCGACGCCTCGACACCAGACCACGCGGTCCCAGCCAGTACCCATCGCAGGCCAACCCAAAGAGTTTAGTTCTTACCCTGCATCATTTTGGCTGCCTCGCTATTCAACTCGATTACATCAGCATGCGATTGGAGTCCACTATGTCCACAACCGCGCAATCCATCGATGCCATATTGGATCGAGCCTATTCGGGCCAACGTTTGACACCAGCCCAAGGCCTAGCACTGCTACACAGCCACCAACTGGCCACCATTGGCCGGGCCGCCGACGCTGCTACCGAGCGTCTGCACCCGGAGAACTACCGCACGTACAACATCGACCGCAACATCAATTACACCAACATCTGTTCAGCGGTGTGCGATTTTTGCGCGTTTTACCGAACGCCGAAAAGTCCCGAAGGTTATGTGCTGGATCGTGAAGTGCTGTTCCAGAAAGTCGAAGAGACCATCGCCTTGGGAGGCAATCAAATCTTGATGCAAGGCGGGATGCATCCAACGTTGAAGTTGGATTGGTATACCAGTTTGCTGTCTGAGCTCCGCTCCCGTTATCCGCAAGTCAATTTGCACGCCTTCAGTCCACCCGAGATTTACCAGTTCACCAAGATCAATCGCCTGTCGTTACGTGAAGTGCTCAGTGAACTTAAAGCAGCCGGGCTGGGGTCGCTGCCCGGTGGAGGCGGCGAAATCTTGGTCGATCGCGTGCGCCGCCAGATCACCCGCGGCAAAGTATTATCCGACGATTGGTTGAACGTGATGCGCGTGTGGCACGAACTGGGCGGAATCGGCTCGGCGACCATGATGTTTGGCCATGTAGAGACGCTGGAAGAACGCATCCAGCACTTGGACCGACTGAGGCAATTGCAGGACGAGACGGGTGGATTCAAAGCCTTTATTTGTTGGACATTCCAACCGGAAAACACTGATTTGGCGCACCTGCCTGCCAAAGGTGCCTACGAATATTTACATACTCAAGCGGTCAGCCGATTGTATTTGGACAATATCCCCAATATTCAGAGCAGTTGGGTAACACAGGGGTTGAAAATTGGGCAACTGGCTTTGATGTATGGTGCCAATGACATGGGCAGTCTGATGATCGAAGAAAATGTGGTGGCTGAAGCTGGAACCGTTCACTTTCTGACGCTCGATCAGATTCGCGGTGCCATCCAGGAGCTGGGTTATGAGCCGCGCCAGCGGGACGTGTTTTACAATCTGGTGAGCCCTGAATTGGAGCAGTTCGCTGTGCAAGCCAATCGACGGCGAGCGAGCCAACCTTGCCAACTGCCTGTTGTTACAGCTTCGTAGTCCGTAGAAAATGAACTAGCCTTCTGGCAGCGGCCCCGCAATACTATTAGGCAGCGAACAGGCAAGGTGGGAGGATTTTAACTCCGGACACGAGCTGTAGGTCAAGCCCCATCAGCGAGTTATTCTCACCAGAGAGTGGTCAAGGTTAGCGTCCAGCCTCTGGCGACGACTACTTTGAGGCGAAAGCTACACAGAACACGACTTGCCACTCGCTAGGCGGTTGTGGGCGAGCTATCAGAAAATTGCGCGGTACATTCATGGACAGCTATAGTCTGGGCTACATCGACGATCTCTACGTACAGTACATTCGGGATCCCTCCAGCGTTTCCCCGGGCTGGCGAAAGTACTTTGAAGAGTTCTCCCTGGTTCAGCCCGCCACCCGAGCGCTTCAACCCATCGCCACTCGGGGTTCCAGCAGCGTCGCCGTCGCGGACGATGACGGCCCCAGTCCGCAGGCCGTCGCACTTCGCGAGGAAGCCCTGTGGCTGGCTCAAATGCAGGATCGAATCGACAATTTAGTCCGCGAGCATCGCGTGCGGGGCCACATGATGGCACAGCTCGATCCGCTGAATCTGTCCAACCGTAACCAACCTGAACTGGACCCGGCCACCTACGGATTGAGCCAAGTCGATTTGGAACGTCCGTTTACATGCGAAAATCTGAACTACTTCGATTCGCGCACCCTGGGTGACATTCTGACCAAACTGCGGAATACTTACTGCCGCAGTATCGGTGCGCAGTTTATGCACATCGAAAACCGTAACATTCGAGACTGGCTGCAGCGACGCATGGAGAGCTGCGAGAACCGGCTGGAGCTGTCTCGCGATGTGCAGGTCCGCATTTATACACGGCTAACTGACGCCGCAATTTTTGAGGAGTTTGTACGCCGCAAGTTTGTGGGTGCCAAGACATTTTCGCTTGAAGGCGCCGAAAGCCTCATTCCGCTGCTGGACCTAGCCCTGGAGAAAGCGGGCCAACATCAAGTCGAAGGCGTCGTGCTGGGCATGGCGCATCGCGGGCGATTGAATGTACTGGCCAACATCATGGGCAAGCGTGCACAGAGCATCTTCTGGTCGTTTGACGACCCGGTACCCGACCTGAATCGTGGTGGCGGCGATGTGCGTTACCATCTGGGCTACAGTAGCGACTGGACAACCTCGACCGGTGCTAAAGTTCACATCTCGCTGTGCTTCAACCCCAGTCACTTGGAGTACGTCAACACCGTGGCGCAAGGCCGCTGCCGCGCCAAGCAAGATCGGCAAGATGACAATCACTACTCTAAGCACATGACCATTCTGATTCACGGCGACGCTGCCTTTGCCGGCGAAGGCATCGTACAAGAAACGCTGAATATGAGCGAGCTGCCGGGCTATGCGACCGGTGGTACGCTGCATGTGATCGTGAACAATCAAGTTGGCTTTACCACACTGCCCAGCGAATCTCGCTCGTGTACCTATGCCACCGATGTGGCCAAGATGTTGCAGATCCCGATTTTTCATGTCAACGGCGAAGACCCCGAAGCAGTGGCTCAGGTCGTGAGTCTGGCCATGGATTTTCGCCGCGAATTCAAACGCGATGTAGTCATCGACATGTACGCCTATCGGCGCTGGGGTCACAACGAAGGCGACGAACCGCGCTACACACAGCCGGTGATGTACCAGGCCATCGACCAGCGGAAGAGCGTTCGCGAAAGCTACTTGGAGCACTTGCTGAAATTTGGCGACTTCACTCGCGAAGAAGCCGATCGCTTTGCTGAAATGCGACAGGCCAAGCTTGAGCGCGATTTTGAGCTGGCTCAAAAGGAAGAATTCGTTTCCGACCTTCAAACGATGGGCGGACATTGGCATGGCTACTTTGGTGGCCCTGAGCCCGATCATGACAATCCGAGTACTGCTCTGTCGCAACCACAGGTGCAAGCAATTCTGCGCCAACTCGTGCAGGTTCCTGCAGATTTTTCTGTGAACAAGAAGCTGCAGCGTTTCATGACTTTACGATCCGAGATGGCAGACGGAGCGCGACCGCTGGACTGGGCCACAGCCGAAACTCTGGCCATGGCCAGCCTGCTGCTGGAAGGCCATCCGGTGCGACTGAGCGGCCAGGACAGCCAACGCGGCACATTCAGTCAGCGCCACTGCGTTTTGCACGACAGTACCAATGGTAGCAGTTATTCGCCACTGAATCATTTGTCGCCCCAGCAGGCGCGATTCGATGTCATCAATAGTCCATTGTGCGAAAGTGGCGTTTTGGGCTTCGAGTACGGCTATTCGCTGGACTGCCCAGAAGGATTGATTTTGTGGGAAGCACAGTTCGGCGATTTCTGGAACGTCGCGCAGGTGATTGTCGATCAATTCATCGCCAGCGCAGAAGACAAGTGGGGGCGGCTCAGCAAATTGACGATGTTGTTGCCTCACGGTTTTGAAGGCGCTGGCCCTGAACATTCCTCGGCTCGGCTCGAACGGTTTCTACTGCTGTCGGCTGAGCACAATATTCAAGTCACCCAACCCTCCACACCGGCTCAATATTTCCACTTGCTACGACGGCAAGTCAAACGTCGATGGAGCAAGCCCTTGATGGTGTTGACTCCCAAAAGCTTGTTGCGACACACGGCCTGCGTCTCGTCAATTGACGAACTGGCTGCTGGTCAGTTCTACAAGATTTTGCCAGACAATTCGATCGAGCCACAGGCCGCCAAACGCATCGTGTTGTGCACCGGCAAGCTGTATTACGAATTGATCGAGCGCCGTCAGCAGACTCAGGCGCACGATGTTGCCATCATCCGCATCGAGCAGCTCTATCCGCTAAGTGAACATGAATTGTTGACGGCATTGCGGCCGTATCAGCCCGGCACCGATTTGGTGTGGGTGCAGGAAGAGCCGACCAATATGGGCGCTTGGCAGTACATGAAAGTGCGGTTTGGCGACTGCTTAATGGAACAAGGCTGGAAGCTGACGCGAATTTCGCGAGTCGAATCGGCCAGCCCTTCCACGGGCTCGGCCCGCTCACACTCACTGGAGCAGCAGGAATTGCTCGACGAAACCTTTAGACCTAGATAGCGATTATTTGACCTATGTTGCAAATCAAAGTTCCCACCGTCGGCGAGTCGATATCGGAAGTCCAAATCGGCCAGTGGCTAGTTGCCGAAGGTGGCTGGGTAGCCAAAGATCAAACCGTGGTCGATCTGGAAACGGAGAAGGCTGCCGTGCAAGTACCGGCTCCACAGTCGGGTTACGTTCGCAATATCCGTAAACAAGCGGAAGAATTTGCCAGTGTGGGCGATGTGCTGTGCGATTTGGAACCAGCCGCAGCGCCGCCAGCTTCTACCACGCCTCCAACTTCTGGAACGCCTGCTAAGTCCGCCAGTCCCGCATCTGCTGTCGCCGCTGGTAATGGTGGCGGCAAGGTCGATGCCCAGCCTACCAGCCAGCAGCGCGTCATGCCGGCGGCTCAACGCATCCTCAGTGAAAGCGGAATCCCTGCCGGTAACGTCCCCGGCACAGGACCAGGCGGGAGGGTCTTAAAGGAGGATGCTCTGGCTGCTGTGACCGCATCTGCCGCTGGCACTGTGCCCCGAGCCGGTGGGACATTGCAGGCGCCGGTGCCAGCAGCCTCGGGGGCTCCTTCCAATTCGACCGGCTTGACTCAGGGTTCAACTCAGAGAGTCGAAGAGATTCGCCCGATGAGTATGATTCGTCGGACCATCGCCAGCCGTCTGGTCGAAGCCCAGCAGACAGCCGCGCTGCTGACCACCTTCAATGAAGTGAATATGCAGCCCATTATGGACCTGCGCAACAGATACCGCGACGCCTTTCAGCAGCGACACGGTGTAAAGTTGGGGTTCATGTCGTTTTTTGCCAAAGCCAGTGTCGAGGCGCTGCGACGTTTTCCGGCGGTCAATTCCGAAATTCGGGGCAACAACGTAGTCTATCGCAATTATATGGACATCGGCATCGCCATCGGTGGCGGCAAGGGACTAGTTGTACCGGTGCTGCGCAATGTTGAATTACTGAGTTTTGCGGAAGTAGAACGTACCATCGGCGACTTTGCCGCCAAAGCCATGGAGAATCGTTTGATGCCCGAAGATTTGACTGGCGGAACGTTCACCATCAGCAACGGGGGCGTCTACGGCTCCATGCTCAGCACTCCCATTGTTAATCCTCCCCAAAGCGCCATCTTAGGACTGCATTCCATTCAGGAGCGCCCCATGGCCGTTGACGGACAGGTTGTCATTCAGCCCATGATGTATTTGGCGCTGACATACGATCATCGCATTATCGATGGGCGTGAAGCTGTAACATTCCTGAAGACCATCAAGGAGATCTGCGAAGACCCAACGCGACTGTTCTTGGAGGTTTAACTACGAATGGGCAGGAAACCAAGGCTGGTTTCCTGGCCACTAGGTACCGCGCACTGAGTATTGGGGACTGACTGGGTACCAGGTCTTAAGCGTTTCCCGCTGCGGATCACCGGCTTCGGCGCTGCGCCCAAAAAACCTGTGTTTCTGATGCCTTTAGCCATTTTTTTACCAATTCGCGACTAACTCGAATTGTCTTGGGCCAATGGCAGCGTACGATAGGGCTTCAGTTATCACAGTCGAAGATCGTCGTTTGGAACCGGAAGGAGTTTAACCATGCGCGGCCCAATTTTGTGCGGAATGGTGTTGGCAATACTAGGTGGTCTTTCGAGCGCTCAGGCGCAAGGCCCACGAGGCATGTTATTTCGGCCAGGATTTTTTCCTCCAGGACCGTCGCCTGCTCCGCCAGTCCGCCCACCTTTTGGCGTGCGTCCACTGCCCCCGGCTGTTGTGGCCGTACCGGTGCCGAACGCGTATCTGGTTCCAGTGCCCGGAGGTGCTGCAGCTCCTGGTTATATTCGCGTGCCCGGTTTGCAGGTTGGCGTAGGCTCAGCCCTCGTCTCGCCATACGCCAGCGGCTATGGAGATTATCGCCGCAATTCAAAGGCCCAAAGCGCATCCAATCGCACCGGCAGCGGCAATAACACCCCATCCAGGCCACCGCTGGCGCGTAATGGTAACACTTCGACCAGCAATCAATTAAAGCCGGGCATGGTACTATCGGACGGTTCGGTTGTCGTTGCTGTAGGCCCCACGGCGCGATCAGCAACCTCCACGGACTCCGGCGAGAATTCCGAGACGCGTTCGGCTGTGGCCGCTCAGCCCAAGTCGGCTCCCGATGTCCGATCAGCATCGACCGTTGCTACATCACCTTCACGAGCCGGAGTCGCTGTGCGAAATGCGCCTAGAGCATCTACGTCTACACCGCCACCCTTACCGGTGACGCCCAATGCTCAGTCCATTTTGGAGCCGCAGGCAACTGTAGAACCCGAGTCACTTCCAGCACCGGCTCCAAGCAGTGATGTCGATGAGGACTCACCAGCCAAGACGCAAGATTTCTAATCTTTGCTGCGGCTGCAGATACGCTCATCCAGTTAAACGCTGGCCGCTACTTTACGGCAGCAGTGGTTTGCGCAGTGCCAACTGAAGAGATCAGCGTAGCCGGCTGGGGCTGGAGATAGGCTTGGCCCTGCTGGTACAGATCGATGCGTTGGCGGTACTCCTGCACCATCCCTTCTTCAGCCGCTGGATCGCGTCTGGCGAGCAGCATAGCTTCCTGCTGCAATTGGATAGCGTCGTCAAAGCGACCCGATGCAGCGTGAGCGGCAGCCAACGTTTCCACCAGCTCAGCGGTACGCGACGTGGATAACTCCAGCGCTTTTTTGGCTGCAGACACCGCCAGTTCGGGATTGCGTTGCTCAGGCTGGGGACAGGTAGCCATTAACCAAGCTGCGTTCTGGTAGGCTCGTAGATACCGATTATTGGCCGCCACTGCAGCCCGATAGGCCTTAGCAGCCTCAGCCCACTGGCCCAAATACTGGCAGGCATCTCCCAGGTCCGTGTGGAATGCAGCATCATCACGACCTAACTCAGCGGCTCGACGGTAATCAGCCAGAGCTGCAGCAAATTCGTGCATCAAAAATCGACAGTGTCCGCGACCATTGAAATAGACTGCTTCTTCGGCTAGCTCTATGGCGGAGGAATAGTCTTTATCAGCAGCCTCGTACTTGCCGGACTCAAAATAGATCTCTGCTCGATTGAAGTACGCATTGGGATATTGCTTGTTCAGCTGAATCGTCTGATCGAGCTGCTGGAGCGCTCGCGTATAATCGCCACGCAATACGAGCGAAACAGCGTAGTTATGCCGATAGCGCCAGTTGCTGGGCGCACGCTCGGCCGCAGTGGCAAAATCATCAATAGCCAGTTGGTCCATTTTGTCGGCTTGCTCTATTTGATCGAGCTCGGTCAGTTCCAAGCTTTGTTGGCTGCGCAACTCGCCACGACGATTCAGCGACCAGGCCAACAGATTCGATGCGTACTGGATGTCCGCCTTGGATCGCTCGGATCCAGCGAGTACCCGAGCACAAGCACGGGCGATCTCGGTAAGCTCCGACTCAGACTTGGCCGAACCGGTACGACTGTAGATCTCAAGTAAGTCTGGCGATACCGCAGCGCCTTGGACAATGGCCGATTCAGATGCGTAGCCCTGTTTTGTTTCGGCAGCAATTGCACGGCCCATGTCGGCCGATCGGCTCGACTGTGGCGGAGGGCTACCCCCTGCCTGTCCACGCGGTCTAAATGATTGCGCCTGAACGTTGGCGGCCGCTATGCAAATTACTACGATTGCCCAATTGTATCGCCACATGCACCGCCATCCTTGCACTGAGTTTGAAGGTAGCCGATCCCGGAGGATTGAAGCCTACGATGGGAACGTATAGCTGGAACTCAGCGACCATGGGAAGTGCGGTTCAATACAGCGCACGGCGCGTAGATTGAACATGGAGCGAGAATTCAATTGCTGCTATTGATCCGCTTGAACCGTGTTGAACAGCATTACTCAGGCACGCACATTACCAAGACGCGCTAATTGCCCACCTTATCAGTTGCTTACGCTCGCATTGGCTCGTAAGCGCCCGAGAGGTACAGCCTACCAATGACAAAGCCCGGCTTGGATGGCCGGGCTTTGCTGGTGTTGTTTGATTCGTTGATGGTCGGACGACGACGCTAATAAAAGCTACTCGCGGGGGCGAATGACACCAGTCAGACCCGCATAGTCAACGCGGTCATCGCGGTGCCACAACGGTTGACCGAGTTCGACTCGCTTGCGCAAAATTTCGATCTTCTCAGCCGAGCCCGCAGGAGCATCGGTAGGCATGAAATAGTCGTCCACGATCGGATCGAAGTCCTCGTCGTGGCCATACTTCAAGATAGCCTCAAACACATTCTTACATACGTCGCTCATTTCCTTGTTCCTATCTTATACAAACCATGGGAGGGTTATATGGCCAGCTGATGCACAACTCATCTACCGCTTGGAAAGCCGCAATGGCTGTTGAAGAATCCGTTAAAGTTTGATGAACCCAGACCCCTATGGCAGGATTATTCACACAGGAGGACGGAAGTCAAGAAATTTTTTCTCAGATTTGTGATTTGCGCAAACTGTTGACTGACGGTCAGTTCCGCCTATGAAACTGCGCGAGAATGAATTCCTTGCGACGAGTTTAACGCCGCCTTCATCGATTTGCCCTTGACAGCTCGCGCTGAAGCCGCGATCCCCCCCTTACCATCGCTTAAAGGAACTTTAATTAGCTTTATGCACAGCCCGTCGGAGCACTGCGGTAGAACGCCGCATCGACCGACAAACCCGCTGAGCAGACACTCTCGGTCCATTCCGCTATCTAGCGAGGGCCGAGAAAATTTTTCCTTTCTTTTGAATCTTTTTGGACATTTTCGACTCGATCTATGTGGCATCAATTCGAATTCAGCCTGTCCCCAAAGCCTCGTGGGTTTCATTTGGTAACTGAAGAGGTTATCCACCAACTGCCGGACATCGGCAAGATACGAGTTGGCCTGCTGCATCTGTTCATCATGCACACGTCGGCCAGCTTGACTATCAATGAAAATGCCGACCCGGACGTGCGGACCGACTTGGAGACTTACTTCAACGCACTGGCCCCTGAACAGGGCCTGCCGCTGACGCATACGTTGGAAGGCCCAGACGATATGCCGGCTCACGTTAAGTCGTCATTGCTGGGCTGCTCCGTTTGGCTGCCCATCCGTCAAGGACGCCTCGTACTGGGAACGTGGCAAGGCATTTACTTGTGTGAGCACCGCAATGTCGGTGGCCGACGACGCTTAGTCGCTACGTTGCAGGGAGAATTAAGCTAAGTCTGATAACCGCTTGGCAACGACAACTCTACTAGACGGTAGCCACTGAGCTAGGATTGCCACCGCCTGGAGATGGTAGCCATTGGCGATATTGGCTGCCATCTGCAGTCTACTGACTAACCTTCCAGCCCGAATTGTCGTAGTGACGGATCGATGCTGGGTTCGTTGCGGGGCGCAGCCCGTTGGACGATGCCGCAGCATGAGCGCTCGGCTGCTGGACATACTGGTCAGCCAACTGGACGGCTTGCCGACTCTTCAGGACAGGCGTCTGCTCTTGCTCAAAGCTTGCCCAATGAATCTTCTTGGACTGTCCTGCATAGTCGGCAGCCCGGGTAACAGGCCGCAACGCGGTCATGTCTTGGTCTCGCTTAAGACCGTTGCTCCAATTGGGCCGCTCCAACCCCTCAGGGGCTGGAATTGGAGTCATGCTTGGGAAATCTACGCTAGCCGGAGCTGACTTGGGTGTGGCATCAAAAATCGGTGCACCAACCGATGCCGACTCGTTGCCCAATGTATCTGCGTTGGGCAGGATGCTCCGCAGTTGTGGCCTAAGGCCGTTATACGGCAGACTGGGACTGGTATCCGCAGGATCCGATGGTGGTAGTACCGGTTGAGGCGACGAATAGGGGGACGATGGTGGATAGGTGGACGATGGTGGACTGGCTGGCACGGAATAACTTGGGGCAGGCGAATGCGGAGCCTGTGGAGCGGTGAGTCCCGGAACGGTGGTCGAATAAATGGTTCCCGCCGATCCGCCACTGGGGCCATTGTAGTACGATGAGCTACTAAGCGGTGCTGTCGCGTAATTCGATCCACCCTGATAGGCGCCATAGCCCAATGTTGTGCTGGGCTGACTGAACGTCGTGCTTGGGAAGCTGTGGGTGATTGTTGGCTGACTGTATGTCGTGCTGGGCATCGGCACAGTCGTGCCAATCGTTGGCGCAGGCGAACTATAGGCCAATGGAATTCCGCCGCTGGGCAGGGTGTATGTAGGCATCGTCGACGGTGCCGGAGCAATCGCTGGCGGTTGATAGCTGCCATAGAGTGCACTCTGTCCAAACGTGGGCACGCGCTGGGTTAGGTATTGATAAGAAGTGCATGGTGCCATAGTGACCACTTGAGCCCCCGTGTTGGGGTCGGTAGTCATGATCGGCCGATAGTATGTCACCGGAGCACGCAACGCTGAGCTGTTAAAATTGGGTACAAATGACATCGGCTGAGGCATCGTCGCAGCAGTGATACCACCGGGGGCTGGCGCCATGTAACCGGCTCCAGACGGCCCAATCGTTGGCAGCGATGAGCCGTAGTACACACCCATATTCGGCGAATAACCAGTTGCCGATGCGGTTGGCCCACTAAACGGCGCATAGCCGCTCGCGTAGCCCGGCGCAGGATAGCCGGGAACAACATAGCCGGGTGGCCTAATTCCAGGCGCGGCGTAGCCGGCTGCATAGGCTGGAGCCTGAGTGGCCGCCGTTCCCAAGGGAACCGGACTACCCACTGGATAGGCCGGAGGCGTTCGACGTCCGCCAAACAGCCAATCAATCAGCGGTCCCGCCTGCAACGACGGTGCACAAGCACTGCTCCAAATCGTTACGACCATGCCAGCAGCCAGTAAGCGGCGTCGCATCAAATTCTCCCGGGTCACAGAGGACTAAAAAATCGCATACTTATTAACTGATGCCAGCGCCACCGCTTTCGTCAACGTCGCTCCCTCCCGCGTTGACTGAAAGCGAAAAGATTTCGATTGACGCCGCCACAGTTGGTCCGGTTATAACGGTCGTACAGGACAGCTCAGTCGATCGTTTTTTTCGCAAGTTTCGGCACCCCATCCCCGACACGCCCCAGCGAATCCTAGACAGTCGTGTTCGACAGGCAAGTGAGATTCTGATTCAAAGTCGATTCCTGGTAGGTACTGTCACGATTGCCATCATTACTGTCTGCTTCTAGTGCAGCGTTTGGCTGATGACTCGGTAGCTCCAGAGCATGACGGCAGCAAAGCCCGTGATCAGCACTGCCGAGTACAATAGCACGATAACTGTCCACACCGCTTTTTCGAGCCGCGAGAATACCGGACTGCCCCACAACAGCGGCAATCCCAGAAACATCATCGCCAGGAAGATGATCGCTAAGACGAGTTTGCGATTATGCAGCAATTCGCTCAGTCCCGTGGAACGGCGAGAGCTGCCAGACTGCGAGGCACCCGGAGCCTGACCGCCTGTTTGTCCAGCAACTTCAACGATCGAACTGTCAATGGGCGGTTCATTCACCTTGTGTGTACCTTTGCGTTGTCGATATCGGCGATCGGACTTTGTCACTGCCAGCGGGCTGGACGGCGCAGAAATCCTGGAAAAATCGGCGACAGCCTTATCTAGCATTGTAAAGAATCCGCTCTTGCGAAAAATTGCCTTCCTTGCCATTCTTTGGCGAACTTTCGCAAGTCGCAGCGACTCTGTAGATTTGGCCTGTAACTTGCGGAAACACCCTACTGCATGCCGCCGTTTGTGAGGCGGATCAGTTCCAGTGGTCTGGAACTGACAACCAGATCACCTTTCTTCAAGCTCGCCTTTTTGGCACAGGATGCCGCGAGCGGGAGAGCTAGTATGCTGCAAGTTCAATTGCCTGATGGTTCATTAGTCGAACATCCAGACTCGGCTTCCGCTTTGGATGTGGCTGTCAAAATTGGCCCGCGGCTGGCCAAAGCCGTCGTGGCTGCCAAGATCGAGGACCGCATTGTCGATGCGCGGCGCCCGCTGACCGATTTTACTTCAGCCAATCCAATCCCGCTGCGTCTGCTGACCGACAAAGACACCGAATCGCTGGACGTTCTGCGTCACTCCTGCGCCCACGTTATGGCGCGAGCCGTCATGCGATTGTTTCCGGGTGTTTCACTAGCTTTTGGACCCACGATTCAAAACGGTTTCTATTACGATTTCGATCTGCCGCATAAGCTTAGCGAAGCTGACTTTGAGGCGATTGAACGTGAGATGTCTCAGATCATTCAGCAAGCCGAGACGTTCGATCAATTCTCGCTGCCGCGCGATCAAGCGGTGCAGTTGTGCAGTGACCTGAAACAGGCGCTTAAGGTCGAGCACATCCAGACCGGTCTGGCTGATCATGCTCAATTGGGTTTCTATCGCCAGGGCGAATTCGTCGACTTGTGTCGAGGCCCTCACATTCCTGACGCCAGCCACATTAAAGCCTTTAAGCTGTTGAACGTTGCTGGAGCTTACTGGAAGGGCGACGCTCAAGGCAAACAACTCCAGCGGCTGTACGGCACCGCCTGGTTCAGCGCCAAGGATCAACAAGCCTACTTGGATCAAATCGAAGAGGCCAAGCGCCGCGATCACCGCGTGTTGGGTAAAAAGATGGGCTTGTTTCACATTACGCCCGATGTCGGCCAAGGCCTGTGCCTGTGGCTGCCTAAGGGCGCCCGAGTCCGCGTTTTGCTGGAGGACTTCTTGCGCACCGAATTGATGCGACGCGGTTATGAGCCGGTCTACAGTCCACACGTGGGACGGGTTGAACTGTATGAAACCAGCGGCCACTTTCCTTACTACCGCGAAAGCCAGTTCCCGCCGTTGTTTTGCGAACCCGCTGGAGGTTTGATCGACGCTTGGATTGACCGCCTGCGCGGCGAGCAAGGCTTGACCGTTGCCGACGAACGACAGTTGAGCGATGCCGCCAGCGTCCTGGGGGTCGACCTGCCCGACTACAATCCGACAGCCCCCATCGCAGATCGCATCGCTGTCCTAGAAGCTTGGCAGCGGCAGCACGAACGGTATCTGCTCAAGCCCATGAACTGCCCGCATCATGCGCAGATGTTTCGTGCTCAACCGCGCTCCTACAAACAACTGCCCTTGCGACTCATGGAATTCGGCACCGTCTATCGCCATGAACAGACCGGTGAATTGAATGGAATGTTGCGCGTGCGCGGGTTGACTCAGGACGATGCTCACATCTTCTGCACGCCGGATCAAGTCGAAGATGAATTCCGCAACACGATCGAACTGGTGCGCTTCGTGCTGGAAAGTGTGGGACTGACAGACTATCGCGTTCAGTTGTCGCTCCGCGACCCGGGCAGCGACAAATACGTTGGCAGCGAGGAGAATTGGGCCAAGGCCGAAGCTGCGCTGCGTAATGTGCTGGATGCCAGTGGACTGAGCTACACAGCCGCCGAGGGTGAGGCTGCATTTTACGGCCCCAAGGCGGACTTCATGGTCCGCGATTGCATCGGTCGACAATGGCAATTGGGTACAGTGCAACTAGACTATAACTTGCCGGAACGATTCAAGCTGGAATACGTCGGACCGGATAACGCCATGCACCGACCGGTGATGATTCATCGCGCCCCGTTCGGATCCATGGAACGTTTTGTAGGCATGTTAATCGAACACTTTGCGGGCGCGTTTCCGCTGTGGTTAGCTCCAGAGCAGGTTCGCATCTTGCCGCTGAGCGAGAAGTCAAACGACTATGCCTACGAATTGGAGCGGACGATGACTGCAGCGGGTCTACGCGTCAGCACCGACGCACGTGGAGCTAAAGTGCAGGCCAAGATTCGCGATGCCCAGTTGGAACTGATCCCGTACATGGCCGTGGTCGGCCCCAAAGAGCAACAGGCCGGCGCGTTGGCGCTACGCGATCGCATCGACGGTGATCTGGGGGCTATGCCCATCGCACAAGCCATGAACAAACTGCTGGACGAGGTCGCTCGGCGAACCATCCGGCAGGTCGCTCAGCCACCGGCTGAGCCTGGACAACCCGAGTTGGCCGGAACCAGTTTTGAATACTAGCAGCCAACCGCGCATCTCCAGAATTTCCCAAGTCTCAACATGTCTCACATTTCCGGCTCTCCCCTGCGACACAATCTGCGCGTGTCTACCGCCGACGCTACGTCATTTGGCGTCATGGTTGGTGTTGGCGAAACGTATTTACCCGCCTTTGCGCTAGCCATTGGTTTGGGCGAAGTCACTGCAGGATTGGTCGGCAGCGTTCCGCTGCTGATGGGCGGTGTGTTGCAAGCGATATCGCCGTGGATACTGCGGCGCGGCGTGAGCGAGCAAGTGTGGGTTGTCGGCGCTTCAATCCTGCAGGGCTGTGCTTTCATTCCACTGTTCATTGCCGCTATCTATGGCCAAATGAGCGCTTGGGGATTGATGTTGTGCGCATCGTTGTACTGGGCCGGGGGGCTGGCTGGCGGCCCGGCTTGGAATAGCTGGATCGACAAGCTAGTGCCTAAACCCATTCGCGCTAACTACTTTGCCGGCCGCACTCGGGCCTCGCAGATTGCAACCTGCTGTGGATTCTTGGGAGCCGGCATGTTGCTGCAAATCGGCCGGCCGGGCGGCTGGGAGATCCAAACCTTTGCCATCTTGTTCGCCGTCGCCTGGTTAGCACGATCCTACTCCGTATTGATGTTGGCCTCACACCGCGCACCAGCGGCCAAACCACTGCGCAAGCTCTTGCCCAGTGGCATACCTGCCGCCAGCGCGACCTCTGCCAGCCTAGCGCAGCGTGAAGGCAGCATCGTCAGCCCGCGCAATTTGATTCTGTACTTGGCGCTGGTTCAGGGGATGGTTCAAGTCTCCGGACCGTTCTACACCCCGTATATGCTCAAGCACTTGCAGCTCAGCTATTGGGCGTTTGCCGTATTGATCGCCACTGCTTTTGTCGCCAAGATCGTCGCACTGGCGAGCTGGGGCAAATTCGCCAAGCGGTTTGGCGCTCAGCGACTACTTCTGCTGGGCGGCGCGATGATTGTGCCAGCTCCCGTACTGTGGATTTTTTCATCCAACTACACTTGGCTGTTAACAGTCCAGACGCTCAGCGGCATCGGCTGGGCGGCATATGAATTGGGTTTTTTCTTGCTGCTGTTTGATTCCTTGCCCATCGTTCGCCGTGTACGACTACTGACCATCTACAACTTGGCCAACACTTCAGCCTGGTGTTGTGGAGCACTGGTCGGCGGTCTGGTGTTGTTTCAATTGGGCGCCAGCCAATTCGGTTATTTCACGTTGTTCGGCATATCGGCCAGCGGCCGAGCATTGGCACTGCTGTTTCTGCTGGCCAGTTGTGGACTGTCGTCACAGGTCATCCAGCAAACGGGCCGACGGCTGTTGCGACGAGCCACTACTTACCCCGGCGCGGCGGTGGCCCCAAAAGCGATCCGAGCCAAACGCAGCGACCGCAATCAAGACTTGGCCGCATAGACGACCGGTCGCTTCTAAGCCACAATACTACGCAGGCTGCACATGACTGCTGTGCTTGCTCGACGCCGCCTTTGCGTACTTCCGGTCGATCACCACCCGCAGCGTTAGCGAGGGACCAAGCTTGCCCCTTCGCTAACGCTGCGGTTTTTGGCGACCCGTGCTACTGCTCACACTCAACCGGAGAACAATTCGATGCCACGACCTCTGAACGTAGCCATGATTGGCTTGGGATTTGGAGCCGAATTCATTCCCATTTATCAAGCGCTGCCCAGCACCAACGTCCTGGCTGTTTGTCGCCGCGATCCGGCGGAACTGGCCAAGTGTGCCCAGCAATTTGGCATCGACCGCCGATATGCTAACTACGATCAAGTTCTGGCCGATCCCGATGTGGACTTTGTGCATATCAACAGCCCGATCAACGACCACGCCTGGATGTCGCTGAAAGCCTTAGACGCTGGCAAGCACGTCATGTGCACCGTTCCGATGGCTACGACGATCGATGAGTGTCGGCAAATTGTCGAAAAGGTTAAAGCCACCGGCCTGAAGTACATGATGGCCGAAACAGTGGTCTACAGTCGCGAATTTTTGTTCATCAAACAGATGTACGACTCTGGCGAACTAGGCAAGATTCAACACTTGGCCGCCTCGCACCCGCAAGACATGGACGGTTGGCCTGAGTATTGGCAGAAGATGATTCCTATGCACTACGCCACGCACGTTGTCAGCCCCTGCTTGGGACTGGTTGACGGCTTGGCCCAGTACGTGAGCTGCTTTGGATCAGGCACCGTCCGCGATGACATCGCCCGGCAATCAGGCAATCGCTTCGCTGTGGAAACCTGTCACATCAAGATCAAAGACAGCGACCTGACAGCTCACATCTGGCGATTTCTGTACGATGTTGCCCGTCAGTATCGCGAAAGTTTTGACGTGTACGGCACCAACAAGAGTTTTGAATGGACGCTGATCGAACACGAGCCGCACGTGATTCACACGGCCAAGAAGCCTGAACCTGAAATTCCAGAAAAGATCCAGGTGCCGGACTTTGCTTGGCGACTGCCCAAGGAAATCCAGCGATTCACGTTACCTTCACAGATTCACGATGCGCATCACCTATCCTTCATTCAAGGCGGTGGCCACGGCGGTTCGCATCCGCATTTAGTCCATGAGTTCGTCAGTGCGCTACTCGAGGACCGCGATCCGCGCCCGGGCGCTATCACCAGCGCGAACTGGACATGCGTAGGCATCTGCGCTCATCAATCAGCACTCCAGGGTGGCCAGATCGTCAACCTGCCCGAATTTACTCTCGGCTGATTCAACTTCGTAGCTACGCCCACCATTACCTGGACAATCCACTTCCCCACACCACTATCTGGCTCAAGTAGCTACAACTTGCTAGCATCATAAGCCACAACCCCAGCTACGACTTGCCAGTATTCAAATTCTGCTTGATCCAAGCTTCCAGTTCATCCCAGTCAACCGGTGGCAGATTCGACAGATCGGGGCGTAGCCGCACCGCTTCGTGAATATACACGTGCTGAATCTCGTGCTGTGTCTTGGTTGTATTCCACATCAGCAAAACGCGAATGCACATGGGCAACGATCCGGGCACCCGGATTTCGTAACCGCACAGTAGAGGAACTTCCAGCCATCCCAATTGTCGCGCCGCCAGAGCTGGGAATTCCGCATCCAGATCGCTGGTCACTGTAAATTGAGCACTGGCGATATCAGCGGCGTCGATGCCATTGCGGCGGATCACCAGCGCCAACATCTGGCGTGTAGCCTGCAATATTTCGTCGCGCGAATTGCTGGTAACAGTAGTCGCCCCGCGGACGCCTCGACAAACAACACTCATCGCTTCCCAGTCACCCAACCACATGATGTCCATCCAGCGAGCCACCGCGGCTCTACATCTGCCTGAACCCCCCGAAGAGTATAACACAACCTCGGCAAGACCAAAGTTGTGGTACTCATTTGCAGCCAGCGAGCGGTCCCAAGTACCAATTCGTCAGGGTTTTTAGGCCACCAGGCCGCTCGGTCGCCACACAAACGGCAGCCGTCAACATAAAATGGGGCGCGTTGCGGCTACCCGTGGCAGAACGCTTCAAATCCCTCATTGCCCAATGCCATTCACGCGATACGCCAGGGGGGACCAGCATATTGCGTTAACGGTTAAACACTCCTTTAACACGATTTCAAGACCTCGACTATTCCATGTCTGACGAAAGTACTCTTGACCAAGAACGCCCGGCGGTAGACCCACGCGAATTTGCGGTACTGATCGTCGATAACGACAAGGCCCACGCGCGGGCGATGACGGAAAGTCTCGAAAAAGTCGGCTATCGCTGCACGGTAGCCACCAGTGGCCCAGAGGGGATTAGCCAAATCGAACGTGGCAATTTTCAGATCGTGGTCAGCGATCTTGTCATGAACGACGCCGACGGCATGCAGGTACTGCAAAAGGCCAAAAAATCGCTACCCGATTGCGAAGTGATCCTGGTAACCGGACATGCTAGCGTGCCCACCGCCGTCGAGGCCATGCAGGAGGGGGCGTTCAACTTCCTCGAAAAGCCCATCACACCCAATCGTCTGCGGGCCGTCACAGCCAAGGCCGTCGAAGCCGTGATGCTCAAGCAGGCCAACACCGAACTGCGGCAGCGGCTGGATGAAAAGTTTGGCTTCGAGGGCATCATCTTTGCCAGCCCCAAGATGACCGAAGTGATCGACCGTATCAAGCGCATTGCTCCCACCGACGCCACTGTGCTGATCACTGGCGAAAGCGGCACCGGCAAGGAGATGATCGCCCAAGCCATTCATCAAAATAGCCCGCGCAAGCACAAGCGACTCAAGGCCCTTAACGTCCGGGCCGTCTCCGAGCAATTGGTAGAGAGTGAACTGTTCGGACACGTCAAAGGCGCGTTTACCGACGCAGCCACCGATCGCGTAGGGGCATTTGAGTACACCGACGGCGGCTCGCTGTTCTTGGACGAAGTCGGCGACATGCCGATGAGCACACAGATCAAACTGCTGCGCGTGCTGGAAGAACATCGCATTACCCGCGTGGGCGACAACAAGGCCATCAAAGTCAATGTGCGACTGATCAGTGCCACCAACCGGCCGTTAGAAACGATGGTCCAGCAGGGTACGTTTCGCAATGACCTGTATTACCGCCTAAATATTGTGACCGTCCATTTACCGCCGCTCCGCGAGCGGCGCGAGGACGTTGTGCCACTGATGGATCACTTCCGCAAATTTTTTCTGAAACGCCACGGCAAGAACGCCGCGCATTTCGCCCCAGCGGTCAGGCAACGATTCTTCGACTACGATTGGCCCGGCAATATTCGTCAACTGCGCAATTTCGTAGAGACCATGGTCGTGTTGGATACCGACGGCGTATTGGATGTCAACGACTTGCCGCCGGAACTTAGCAGCCCCGAAGACCTCCTCGCCCCGCGCGCGGCCGAGCCTTCTCTCTTGGCAGCCCCCCTACCCTCCTTCAGCGATTCATCGTTGGTTGGCAAACCCCTTGAAGAGATTGAACTCTGGGCGATCAACGAAACGCTCAAGCTAACCAACGGCAACCGAAAAAAAGCGGCCGAAATACTAAAAATCGGCGAACGAACCCTATACCGTAAACTCGACAGTCAACAGCCTGCCGAAAGCGAATAGTCTATTACCGTCCGCGCTTCCCCTTCGCCCATGGCGGCTCACTCTGTTTCCATTACCCTTGATTGTTCACCTCTTACTCCCCATGCCAACTATCCGACAACTACCGCCGAGTCTCGTGAACAAGATCGCCGCTGGCGAGGTGATCGAGCGGCCGGCCAGCGTCGTCAAGGAACTGTTGGAAAACAGTATTGACGCCGGTGCAACCAGCGTGGAACTGTCCATCGAAGGCGGTGGCATGGAACTGATTAGGCTGAGCGACAACGGCTGCGGCATCACGGCCGACCAAGTGCCACTGGCCTTGGCCAGTCATGCCACCAGCAAATTGCAAACAGCCGACGATCTATTCGACGTTCACACTTTGGGTTTCCGCGGCGAAGCGTTGGCGTCGATCGCCGAGGTCAGCCATTTGACAATCCGCACGCGAACGGCTGAAACGGACGCGGGCTGCGAGGTCGAAGTTCGTGGCGGACAGACTGGGCAAGCACAACCGGCGGGCTGCCCGGTGGGAACGACCATTGAGGTGCGTAACCTGTTTTTTAACACGCCGGTACGCCGCAAATTCTTGAAGACACCACAAACCGAAACCAACCACATTCTCGAAGCGTTCACGCGGATCGCGTTGGCCTTCCCGCAGGTGCAGATGAAACTGCTGACCGGTGCGCGAGTCACACTCGACCTGCCCGCCACCGATTCCTGGAAGCAGCGGATCGGCGAATTTTTTGGCGACGAAATTGCTGACAATTTGATTGCCGTGGACAATCAGCAGGACGAGATTCAACTGGCTGGCTACGTTGCCGATCCAGCTGTCAGTCGCAGTAATAATCGCATGCAGTATCTATTCCTCAATGGTCGCTACATCCGCGATCGCTCATTGCAACATGCACTCGGCGAAGCCTATCGCGGACTGCTGATGACTGGACGCTTCCCCGTCTGCTTTTTGCGACTAGAGATGCCAGCGCATCTGGTAGACGTGAATGTCCATCCTACCAAGATGGAAGTCCGCTTCCTGGAAGGCGGCAAACTGTACAGTCAGCTACTGCAAACGCTGCGTCATCAATTCTTGACCACCGACCTAACGGCTCGTGCCCGTCACGTCCCCGGTCCACTGCCGCTGGGCTTGAGAGATGCCGCACAGTCCAGCGGTAACTCAGCGCAGCCGAGCACCGTCGTCATCGACCATAACGACGAGGCGCGTTGGCAAGCCCACAGCCAACGGATGACGAGCGTAGCCCCAGCGGCTGGTGGCCTGAACTTGCCAACACCCGTTCCGCCCTTCCGCCCGTTCAGTCAGTCCGCATCCTTCCCTTCCGGCCCCACTGCCGCGCACCATCTGCCAACAGGTCACACCGCTAACGACTGGACTCCTGCGTCCGTTCCAACTGAATCCGTCTTCGCGGACGGGCTACCATTAGCAGCGACCAAGTCACGGCCTGACAGCTCACTTCCTAGTGGTCCGCTGCCTGACGACTTCGCGTCCTCTCAGGCTCCACCTGACATTGTCAACAGAGATCGACCTGCGGAGCACGCTTTCGAATCAGCCGCTCCACCGCAGCCCAGTCATCTTGGGATTCAAATCCACAATCGCTATTTGATCACGCAAGACGATCACGGCATGGTTGTCGTGGACCAGCACGCCCTGCACGAGCGCATTTTGTACGAACAACTACGACAGCGGATCGACAATTCCAACTTAGAGAGTCAACAACTGCTGATGCCCGAGCCCGTCGACTTGACTCCGGTCGAAGCGGCGGCAGCCATTGAATTCCGTGAAGTGCTTGGCAAGATCGGCATTCAGGTCGAACCTTTTGGGGGCGACACAATTTTGCTGACCAGTTATCCCGCCATGTTGGCCAACATGCGTCCCGCCGAAGTATTGCGACAGGTCTTGGAGCCGTTGATGTCTGGCGGGCAGCAACCCTGCGCCCGCGATGTGCTCGATGAACTTCTTCACATGCTCGCCTGCAAAGCCGCAATTAAAGCTGGCGACCGATTGACTGCCGACGAGGTCACCGCCTTGTTAGAGCAACGCTATCACTACCAAGACACACACCACTGTCCCCACGGCCGCCCCACCGCCCTGTTCTTCAGCCGCCAGCAACTCGACAAAATGTTCAAACGCACTTAGCTGAGTTTCAAAAATGAATCCACCAGATCTCTTGCGGGGCGCTTCAATAATACCACCAGTGAAATTGCCGTTCATTCTTTCAGGGCTGCTGTTGATGACACTACTGTCACAGGCTGTAGCCCAGAATCAACAAACGAACATTCCGTATACGGATTCTGCCCAAGAGCAGCAGGTGCTGGATGTGTATTGGCCCCAAGGCGCTCGCCGTCTGCCAGTGATATTCTGGATTCATGGCGGAGGTTGGCAAAGTGGCGACAAGGGCGATGTACACATTAAGCCTCAAGTGTTTTGTGAGCGCGGACATGTGTTTGTGTCGACTAATTATCGACTGTTGCCACAAGTCGATATGGGCGAGCTGATTCGTGATGTGGCACTAGCCCTTGGCTGGGTGCATCGAAATATTGAACGCTATGGTGGCGATCCGCAACACATCATCGTGATGGGGCATTCTGCAGGAGCACAGTTGGCGGCACTGATGTGCATTGATCAGCGGTACTTGGGTGAAGTCCAGGTTCCCATGCAGGTACTCACAGGCTGTGTGCCTATAGACGGCGACACGTTTGACTTGCCACCCATCATTATGACGGCTGAATTCCGCGCGTTGGTCTATGGCCAGCCGCAACCAACTTTTGGCCACCGGCAGAAGTTCGGTAACGACCCCCAGAAGCACGTTGACTTCTCAGCGGTCACGCACATTGCACGAGGCAAGTCGATTCCGCCGTTTCTGATTCTGTGTGTGGCCGGCCATCCCGACACGACCGCCCAAGCTCAGCGACTACATGGCGCCTTGCGGGCTGCTGACGTCGACTCCACCGTCTTGGCTGCCCCCGAAACGACACATCGACAACTCAATGCCAACCTGGGGACGGAAGGTGATTTGGCAACGCAGGAGCTGTTTAAATTTTTGGATTCGCTGAGACAGAAGCAACGCTGAACCACTGGCGCAGCGCCCAACGCGCACGTTCACCACTGGCAGTGGGATGGAGTGCTGGGGGGATGAAAGTCAGGTACGTGCCCCGAAAGGCAAGCAATTAAGCGAGGCCTCGGCGCTGGATGTGCTCTTGGATTACTTGTCGGTATTCGTCGATGTCGATGTCGCGCTCACAGCAGACTAACATCAGCGCTCCATCGACTCGAAAATTGCCGTCCCACTGGATGACCTGCTCGTCAGTCCAGTCGCTACGGTACTCCCGCAGTCGCTCGTCGCTCATTCGGCCAAAGTAGGCTCGTATCGAAATGTCGGTTTCGTCGGGTGCACGGTCTAACGGCATTTCTAAACTGGCGTCATTCATGTTGGCCTCCAAGGAATAAACTTAATAGTCACAGATAGTATTTCGGGTGTTTCGTCGATCGTATTGTCGAACCGCTTCGACTAATTGGCTGTTGTCAGAACCTGAAACGTGGCAGGCACTGCAAATAGCGCTGTCCTTCAACTCCATGTGCCGGTCGGATTGTTTGCCATGCACGCTGTGGCAGTCGATGCACGAGGGCTCTTCAGCACCACTACCGACCAAGCGGCCACTGACATAGATATGTTGCTGCATAGCTGGTAGCGCAGCAATCGCCGAGTCGGATAAATCCACTTGAAAATCGCGAAATAGGTTATCGCCGGGCACGAACGCATTGGGATACGGCAGATCCGTGGTCTGGGACTTGCCGCCACGTAGATGGCATGAACAGCAGATGGAATTGACAACCAACGGGTCTTGCGGATGCCCCGACAGCAGTACTTTAGAAATGTCGCCGGTATGTTCCAAAACCACTTCGCCGTGGCAGGCAAAGCAGTCCAATGAAGTGGCCGCGAAAGTCTGTTGCTGAGAATCGACCGCCGTCGTATGGCAGCCGATACAGCGCTGGCCAAACCGCTTGCCATCCCAATGGACATTTTCCTCATGGATCAGATGCCCCTCAGGGTTGAGGCCAGCTGACAACATCTCCAACTGACCATAAGCACCAGAGCGTCGCAGGAATCGTACCAGACGATCTGCTCCCAACACAAAATCTACTTGCCCAGCCGCCTGTGGTTCACGCGCTGCCAGCGACTGTATTTCCGCTGGCACTGAATCAGCGAGACGCATGGTCGTCTGATGTGGATTTTGAGGCCAAGTGATTCCAATACTGCGATGACAAAATAGGCATTCATCGCCAGTGATATAGTCAGGGGTCGGGCGACCAATGTGATCGCTGCCCCAGTGGACGAGTTGGCTGCTCAAGTCGGCTGACTGAACGTGAGGCTCGTCTGCCGCGGACTGGCCGCAGCCTAGACTCCAGAACGTAGCCCAGCAGCAGGCAACCCAACAGCAAGAGACTTCAACGACTCGCATGGCAAACGTGACAAACCTAGCTACCCATTCGCATAACGGCAGTCACACATCGGCGCGAACCCAGCCGGCAGCTGCGTTATCGCGCTGGCCGCCCCTGTCCAAATACGCGGTCTTAATGCGACTGAGCGTATCGGCAGGCAGCGCCTTGAGCTGCTGGTTGACGTCGAAGTTGTAAATCTTGGCGGCATTAAGTCCAAAAATCTTGGCCTTGTCTTCTTTGGTCAACTTCTGGTAGCCGAACTTCTCACACAGCTTGTCGCTGATTTGGAAGCGCTTCATGGCATCGATGACCCACTGTGGAGCCCCCCACCATAGACAGTCGGTTCCCCAGATGACGTGGTCACTACCGAAATACTTGACGTTCTTGCCGATCAAATGCTGGCACATTTCGGGATGCGAAACCGCCAAGACTCCGAACGACGACCCTATCTCCGGATAGACATTGTTCAAATCTGGATTGCGCTGTTTGATTTTCATTAGGTCTGCGTGCCAGGCAAAATCGCCTGATTCGGGATCATAAAAGCCCTCTTCGTTGAACTGCGGCTCGTTGGGTCCATGCTTGAGCGCAGAATGGTAGACGATGAAGCTGATATCAGGATGGTCCTTAGCGGCCTTCTCGATATCACCTGGATGCGCAAAATGGCCCAGCGTCCGCGACTGCGCGGCAAATCCCTTGTGAACGCTGAAAATCTTGAGCCCCAGTTCCTTGGATTTCTCGAAAAACGGATATGCCACGGCTTCGTCGTCCATGCGGAAGCCGTTACCGCTGCGCCCGGGATCAGTGTGGCAATACCATTTCCAACTGTCGATTCCGTATTTCTTGACTTCCCGCTCCATCTGTTCGAAGAGAGCTGGGAAATCTGGCTTGTTAGCCTCTTTATCCCAGTAGTGATTAGGCGCGCAATTTCCTTGGCAGAAGGCGCGGCGACCACCTGCCAGTTCATTGATATCCTTCTTGCGCTGGGACATCAACCAACTGGGCAATATACCGCCGCCACGACCTCGACCTTCGACCTCGACGCCCTCATGTTTCTTGTTGGTTTCCTTGCCGGGAACGCCCGAGATGACCGCGATACTGGTCTCGCTGTCGAAGTAAATTTCTTTGACAAAGTTGGCAAAACTGTAGGCATCTGGCGTCTCTTTCAGGTCAAAGCCCATGTTCTTGACGAATTCCATATTGCGGAATCCGATGGCGATGCCGTCGGTAAAGTGGGTTTGCACATCCATGATGAAATACTCACCCTTGGGAAACTTTTCCTCGGTAGCTTCCGGTTCGACCGTTTCGGCCGCTTCGACTTCCCAATTCGGACCAAATACCATGTTGGACGCGACGAAGGCGGTGGCCATGCCCATCGACGTACGCATGTAATCGCGACGCGACATGCCGACGCGTTTGGCATTCTTCTCGGACAACTCGCCAATCAACGATTCCCACTGCTTTTGTTGCTGGGATTGAGGTCGCGGTATGAACTCTTCGTTGGACACAGGCTGCGTTGGAATCGGCGAGTCGACACCTTGCTGTTGGTCGCGTTGCCACTTGGGAACCCACATGGAAGTAGTCCTTGTTTGGAATAGATTGATAGATTGAGATGTTTGAAGGTCTAGGTTGAGCGGCAGTGGTAGGCCGGCGCGAGGTCAATCCAATTACATACGAACGCTCGGAATCGTCTTTCGCGCATGCATTCGGGTGTAACACCAGGTTGCACTGGCCCAGCTTGTCCCACCCCACAAATCAAAATTGCGCAATCGGTAACTTCGGGACGTTGACGTTTGAATCTGTATGATCTGAATGCGAAAACCGTCATTGTACAGGAGTTGATAGGCGTTGTGTGTGGCCTGCTTGACCCTTCTCAGGCAATGCCAGGCAGCCATTGGCCTGTGGCACATGCCCTACTTGGGCAATCCAAAAACTAACAGCTGACCGGTCTTGCTGGTTGGAAATGACATCATGCCGAACAGAGTGTTTCCCGTACCAACATATACTTTGCCATTGGAAATTGCCGGAGAAGAAAGCACAGGACCAATGGGAATTTCTTTCAGCACTTGGCCGGTTTGTGTATCCAAACACACCAGTAAATTGCTGCTGACCGCATTGAAAAATGCCACGCCGCCTGCCAATGAAATTCCGGCCACGACCGGGTCGCCCACATTGGTATACCTGGGATTTTCAGCAGTGCCGCCCAGCCAAGGAATCTTGGGACGCTCGTGTCTCCAAAACTCTTGCGTCGCATCCAACGAGATCGCTGTGACCCTGCCACCGGTGGGTATCTGACGGCGCTTCTGTCCTGGAAAATTGTCGATGCCGTTGGTAAAGACGCGCTGACCATCCGTGGCACAGCCTGTCTGCAAGCCTCCGATAGCACTCGGCAAGGCCAATACTCGTGGATCGGGATGTGGATCATCGTTGGGAGGTTCTTTGTAGAGCGGTGTATGGTGGAGAATCTTGCCGTCGCGCTGATCTATCACATAGTAGCCACCGTTTTTGCAGCCGACACCAACCACAGGAATTGTCTGCCCATCAACTTGGATCGTATAGATCTTGGGAGTATCCCCAATGGACTGGTCTTTGTACATTTTTCGCTCCGCATCCCAGAGCGGCCGCGAGTAATTCCATACATCGCCGGGATTGACTTGGCTGACCCAGCGCTGGGTGCCATCGGTAGCATCCACTGCGATCACTGCGGCTGAGTGTTCGGTATAGTTGCGCGGATCATCGTCCGTGGGCTTGCGCGGCGAATTGTGAACGTCGGTACCAAAGAACACCAAATTGCTTTCAGGATTGAACGAGACGGGACTCCAAACGCTGGATGTCGAGGGGCCGTAATGAAAAGCATGCTCCCCGCGCTCGTCGGTCTCGACATAAGGCGGATCGAACCTCTCCGGCTCAGGTCCGACATCGTACTTCCACACAATCCGCCCAGTGTGCTGATGAATGGCAATTACAAAACCGCGACCGTTGCAACACTCATAATTTCGCATAGCTCCCGCAGCATGCTCAAACGCTCCCCCACCGAAGACCACGGTGTCATGCACCAGCATGGGAGAACCCATCACCGTATTGGCTTGATGCGCCCCTGGGAAGTTTTTCGCGTGCGAATCGACTGTCCATAATTCCCGACCCGTAACGCGATCCAGGCCGTACATAACACCCGCGACATCAGCAAAATAGACACCCCCTTCAGTGACCAGCGCAGAAACATAGACGCCGTTTTCAGGGCTGAGATGCCCAATCGAATCATCTAAAAGTCGCTGGCGATTCTCTCGATGCTGGCTCAGGTCATAGACCCAAGCTATTTCTCCGTTCGGAGCCAGGCAATAGAACTTGGGAAGCGTGGCAGTACCAAAATAGACGAAGCCATCCACCACAGATGGTGTTGCATGGATTACACCACAGACCTCCGTATCACGCTCGGCGGGAAACTTCCAGTGCAACTCGAGCTGCTCGACGGACTGGCGATTGAGCTGCTTCTCGTGGTCGTTCAGACGCCAGCCATTATTACTGTAGTTGTAGCTCGCCCAATCTCCCGGCTGAATGGGTTTTGCGGCAAGCCGCATATTTGCCGCATCTTGAATTTGCGATCTGGCTGATGTTCCAAACGCCAAGAAGATCGGAACGCACATAGCAACAGCAGCCAAGAGCTTCATCGGGATCCTCGACGTTGACTAAAAGATTCTTCTATTGTCTATGCGACGTACCTAACAATTCCGTGCCTTGCCGAGACTCGTCTTGAGCATCGAGGTATTCGTATTCGATGAATTCTTGGGCAACTGTATCTTGCATGGAATACATCCAGCCCGTCAGCAACGGGCTGAATAGTGGTGCTCCAATCAGGCTACGTTCAAGTACGAGTGAATACACAAGCCAGGGCTTGGTTCATATCAATCAACTCTCAGCCACCCGGTTGTTCCGACTCGCCCGATTGACGTGGGTATGCGATATCGTGCCAGCCAATCATCATCTCTTCCCAGGTCTGATCACCCCAACGAACTGAGACATTCGGATCGGGATTGGCCAGATTATCCGCTGTGTTGTCATACCAAGCCGTACAGACCATCTTCGACCCCTTGGGAATAAACATTGGCTCTGCCAGCGTGTAATGATTCTGCCAGTTGAAGTCGTACATGGGCACATTCAACAGAGTCTGACTCTGGCCATCGGGAGTCACCAATTCGTACTTAAATGCCGATCCTCGGATATGCATGTGCGGGAACATGGATAACAGATAGCCATCGCGAGTATGCTCTCGAGTGCTAACCACCTGATGATCCTTGGCGTTAGGCGGAATCACAAAATCCATGCGGATGGCGTTGGTGGTCACTACTTGATGAGTGACTTCCGATTCGTCGATATAAACTAAACCCAACATGCTTCGATCGGTCTGTTCGGAGCCAATCGGCGTGTAGTGCATTTGGAACACGAGCTTGGAGCCAGCCGGAATTTTCTTGGCCCAGCCATCGCCGTAGGCCCCAGGACGTGTCCCAGGAGCATACCCCACGAGCAATCGTGTCTCTCCGTGATCACGCACTGCCCTGCCGGGTGGCTGTATGAACACGATGATATGGTGAACCACAGCCCGATTGCCTGGAAGCGCTTCGGCCAGTCGAACCCATTTATCCTCTTTGAAGCCAGGATCAACAACGTAGTATCGATAAGGCTCACTGCCTTCGGCTTTCACCAGAACGGGCTCTTCCGACATATAGAATATTTCGTCCGGCCCGCCTGGAAGTTGCCACGTGTCGTTGTACTGGATCGGTTCGGGCAGATCGGCTGGATTACCTTCGGGACAGCCCTTGTCAACCCAAGCCAAAACCTGCTCCTTTTCCAGATCGCTCAAGCGACTATCGTTTTGGAAATGACCAAAGGCTGGATCAGCATGCCAGGGTGGCATACGCTGCTGGTCTACAACTTCAGCGATCATCTCGCCCCAACCAGCGACTTCGCTGTAGTTGGTCATCGCAAACGGAGCAATCTGGCCCTCGCGGTGACATTCGAGACAACGCTGTTGAAAGATACGCGCGATCTGATTGGAATACGTAATGTCGCTATCGGACTGTTGTGGACGCACCCTGCCGATGATACAGCCCTTGGCTTCGGTGGTTGGTACGGACACGTCGTTCCCGGCTAGTAGTTCATCGAGAGCGATCTGCAGGTCCGCACGCTTCTCGGCTGGAGCCGCTAGTCCGACGCCCGAACCGAACGTGTACTGCGCGTCCACCCGCCCTTGGTAGCGAATTTTGCGGTTAGCATCCAGGACAAACACTTCGGGTGTGCGAGTCGCACCGAACTGATCTGCCACTAGGTTGCCCACGTCTTTAAGAGCTGGAAACTCAACGTTGTGAACTCGAACGTGGTTTTCAATCTCGGCAAGACTGTCTTGGACGTTGCTGTTGATGCCCATAAAGGCGACGCCCTTGTCAGCATACTCCGCGCTCATCCTCCCGAGCCGCAGACTGTAATGCTTGGCTAATGGGCAATCGGTGCCAAAGAAATAGACTACCACCACAGGCTTGTCGGCCAAGCTGGACAGCGAGTGTTGCTTGCCGCGAAAATCGCTGAGCACAAAATCTGTGATCGTTCGACCAATCACGGGCAAGCGATTGGACTCTTCCGCCTTTTGACGAATTTCATTAGCCAATACAGCCTGCGATAAGCAAAAAACCGCAGCTAGTGGGGCGAGCTTCCCAATCATCTTACGACTCCCAAAGTCAGGTGAACAACCTTCCAACCGCTTGCAATGGAGCGCAGAGCACCACAAAGCTGGTTGCCAACAGCTGTAAGCCTATCCGAAACTGGCTACGCTGCAACACCGAAAAGGTGTGGATTCGTCCTGATTACCGCGCGAATTGCCCCGCAGTCAACTCGCCACCAGACGGTCGGCGAGCAGTTGATCTCAACCCTGTGGTTGCGGGCGCGTGCAACCAGGCAGCGAACCGCGACCGCTAGGGCATGCACAAAGAACTGACCGGATCCACGGCAGCTGTTCCGGGGTGTCCGCTAAGGCGACAGTTGGCACCAAAATCCATGGAATATCCGAAAACCCACCATTGACATATCGCGACATGACGATATATTTGGAGCGTGAGGTGTGAGTATGCAGTCCAAAAAAGGGGTGGTCCAACAGAAGGCAAACAAGCCTTTTGGCAGCGTGGAGTTGTTTGCTGAGGCGGCTGAGTGTTTGAAGACGCTGGCTCATCCGGTTCGGCTGCGGATGGTGCAGCTTTTGCTCCACGGCCGTTACACCGTGGGGCAACTGGCTGAAGATTGTCATGTCCCAGACAACGTGGCCTCCGAACATCTGCGGCTGATGCAACGCTGTGGTTTTTTGGCCAGTGACCGCGATGGGCGTCAAGTGTTTTATCGGATCGCAGAACCGCACTTGGCGAACATACTGGCCTGCGTCGAATCGCGATTCTTGAGTACCAAATCTAGCAGCTAGGGATCGCTTTTATTTAACGTATAATATCGTAATATCGCGATATTATGGCACAAAAACAAGCAGGAGATTCAATGATGAGTCAGGTAAAGACGATTTCTGTTGGGCAACTGGCGGAACTGGAGGCTCGCGGCAAGGTGGAGGTGGTGGACGTGCGCACACCGGCCGAGTTTGGCGACGTGCACGCCGCAATGGCTCGTAACGTGCCGCTGGATCGTTGTGATCCCTGCGAAATCATGCGGCACAGGAGCGGCTCGTGCGACCAGCCGTTGTATGTCATTTGCAAGAGTGGTGGGCGGTCGATGAAAGCAACCCAAAAGTTCATCGACGCCGGCTTTACGAACGTGGTTAACGTCGAAGGAGGAACCGATGCCTGGGTCGCTGCGGGGTTGCCGGTAGTTCGCGGCAAAAAAGCTGTATCCTTGGAGCGGCAAGGTCGAATTGTGGCCGGTGGTCTAGCTGCCGCCGGGGCCTTCGGGGCGCTGCTGTCAGGCAACGTGTTGTGGGCAATTATCCCCGCGCTGATGGGATCGGGGCTGTTTTTGGCCGGCATTACCGACTGCTGCATGTTGGGCATGCTGTTAGCCAAGATGCCTTGGAACAATGTTCAGGATACCGGGAGCCGTTGTAGCACCTAGTAGCTGTAGCGGGACCCGCCGGCCCACCAGCGGCTTAACAATCGCCCTTCATCACGCGACCGACCGGTAGATGATGCCAGCGCGATGATGAGCCGCCGGTCGCGGGACTGAACTGGTTCCAGCATTCCTGATTGAATTCGCGATCAACTTGCTGCCCCCGTGACCTTGTCCTACGAATCGCGTGAACGCTTACCGTGCAACGAAGAAAAAATTTGGTCAAAGCATGAAAGGAGCATACTATGTCGACAAATTTTCGACTGCTGATTTTGATGAGTGTCTTAATCAGTGGATCTGTTTTCTGCTCCATTCCGGTTTTGGCACAAAGTGTGCGACCTGTGGTGGGACAGAGGGTCGGAACGATTGAAACCGAACAACTGAGTAAACTGGTTCTTGAGCGAATGTCTGCCTTGGAAAAATCCGAATCCGAAGGACAGGTACCTCCACCTGCGAAGTTCGTGCTGGTCGATGTTCGTTCCAATCGTGAGATGTCAGTATCGATTATCCTTGGAACTATCTCTCAGAACGATTTCCACAGGAACACTGAAAGATATCAAGGACTGGTAGTCATGCCCCACTGCACCATCGGCGGGCGATGTGAAGAATTTTGGAGGCGGCTTGCCGAAGAGGGCTGGACAATCACAAGCTATCGCGGCAGCATTGTCCAATGGGTGGACAGCGAACTGCCGCTAGTGACCCTCAAGGGTGAACGTACTAACCGATTTCACACCAATGGAGGCTGTTTCGATTTACCTGCCAAATACCAGCAGGTCACTATCTAGTACCTGCCCGTTCAAATGGCAGAGGAGGAACCAGTGAAATTAGCAAACCTGAAGCTCTGGCTACGTGCAGCACGCAGATTCACGATTGTGGCTGTGGGACTGGCTGTGTTGGTGATGACGATTGCCTGGCTGACTGGAATGTTCGTTTCTAAGGTTCCTCCTGGACACGTCGCGTCGGATGAACTGCGATTCAGCGGGGAACCTACAGATGAAGTGCATGAAGTTAACAAGGCGACCATTGAAGAGGCGGTCGGCACCCTGAAAGCCTCTAGCCGCACGATACTCTCCGCCAAGTTGCTGGCAACGATCGAATCGATCAGCGTTGCCGCCGGTGATGTGGTAACTCCTGGCCAGACGTTGGTCCTACTCGACAGTCGCGAATATCGCGCCCGCTTGGATCAAGCTCGGCAAGCTTTGGATTCTGCAATCGCATCCAGTCTATTAGCTCAAAGCAATTATCAGCGAGCAGAAACATTGTTGCAGCAAAAGGCCATCTCCCGCGCGGAGTTTGATCAGGCCAATCGCGACTTGCAGGTAGCCTCAGCCGAACAATCGCGGGCTCGCGAAGCAATTGCCGAAGCTGAAGTGATGCTCTCCTATACGACCATTTTGGCCCCCAAGGGAGGTCGAATTGTCGATCGCCTGGCCGAACCGGGTGATGTGGCTCGGCCCGGCGAGCCTTTATTGGTGCTGTATGATGCCACCTCGCTACGACTGGAAGCACCGGTCATGGAACACCTGGCAGTCACCCTGCGGACCGGCGACACACTGAAAGTCTATATCGATGCACTCAGCCGAGAAGTCACCGCAACCATCGACGAGATTGTTCCGCAGGCGGACGCGCCGAGCCGCACTTTTCTGGTAAAGGCCAGTTTGCCGCAAGCAGAGGACCTTTACGAGGGAATGTTCGGTCGGCTGAGAATGCCCTCTGGCGAGCGGCGCCACTTATGCCTGAATATGGATGCGGTGGTTCGCATCGGGCAGCTTGAATTCGTCGATGTAGTTCTGCCGGACGGCACGATCGAACGCCGGTTAATCAAGACGGGCCAGATCGGAATACCAGGCCGACAAGAGGTTCTCAGCGGACTGGCGGCGGGCGAGCGAGTCATCCTGCGAACCGGAGACCACCATGTCCCATGACATTCCGTGCTCCGACCACAACTCCGGCAATAACTCGCACGATGAACTGGGTTCTCAAGACACTTCTGATACTAGCGACTCCACCCACAATCTGCCCTTTTTGACTCGCATTGTCAGCGCGCTCTTGCGCGGCGACGTGGCCATACTGCTGACGGTAGTGACGCTGCTGCTGGGACTAGCTGCTCTAATTCTGACTCCGCGTGAAGAAGAACCACAGATCGTGGTACCCATCGCGGACGTTTTTATTGGTGCACCAGGATTGTCGGCTGAAGAGGTCGAACGGCAGGTAACCGAGCGGCTAGAAAAGCTGTTGTATCAAATCGATGGTGTCGAGTACGTCTATTCGATGTCCAGACCGGGTCAAGCCGTGGTGACCGTTCGTTTCTACGTAGGTGAAAACCGCGAGGATTCGCTGGTCAAAATCTACAACAAGATCAATTCCTCAATCGATCAAATACCGCCAGCCGTCCAGTCTTGGGTAGTCAAGCCCATTGAAATCGATGACGTCCCGATTGTGGTTGCTACGTTGTGGTCCGAGCGACCGGCTCAGTACAGTGATCACGAGCTGCGGCGCATTGCCGAAGAGATGCAACGCGAGCTGCAGTCCATCCCCAACACGAATCGCGTTCTGGTGGTTGGCGGTCGGCCTCGGCGCGTAACCGTTGAATTGGACACCCAGCGTCTGGCAGCTCATCAAACCTCATCGTTGCAGGTGGTGCGTGCATTGCAAGCTGCCAATGTTTCGCTGCCCGCTGGGCAATTCAGCCAACAGAACCAGCAATTCATCGTCGAGGCAGGCACATTTATCCGCCAAATTACCGACCTGGAAGACTTGGTCATCAGCGTTGTTGCTGATCGACCGGTGTACCTAAAAAACGTGGCCTCCGTTATCGATGGCCCGGCGGAAGCTGAATCCTACAGTTGGATGGGCTTTGGCGCAGCTGAACCGAATGTCGCAAGTCGAAATACGACTGATCTATACTCTGCGGTTCACCTTACCGTCGCCAAACGGAAAGGTAGTAACGCCGTATGGATTGCTCAAACGGTGGCTCAGCGTATGGAAGAAATGTCGCGGTCGCATCTTCCGGAGGGAGTGCATTATCGAATCACTCGTGACTACGGAGAAACAGCAAATGAAAAAGTTAACGAGCTAGTGATGAGTTTGCTGGTAGCTGTGATCACTGTGGTCGGATTGATCGGCATGGTCATGGGTTGGCGGCCGGCGCTGGTGGTCGCTATGGCCATACCGGTTTGTTATAGCGCGGCCCTGTTCGTCAACCTGTTGGCAGGCTACACGATCAATCGCGTCACGATGTTCGCGCTGATTCTGTCGCTGGGACTGCTGGTGGACGATCCCATTACCAACGTAGAGAACATCGCTCGCTTTTTCTCCTTGAAAACACTGCCAATTCGACGAGCGGTACTGCGAGCCGTTCAGGAGGTGCAGCCCGCGCTGATCATGTCCACCCTGGCCATTATCGCCAGCTTTCTTCCGCTGGCATTTATCACTGGCATGATGGGACCGTACATGGCTCCAATGGCTCTCAATGTGCCACTGACGGTCACGATTTCTACTCTGGTCGCTTTGGCGATTACGCCCTGGTTGGCGATGGTTGTACTTCGCGGGTCACAAGTACAAACGTATGGCACCGGCGAATTCGATGCGTCGCAACAACCACTTTATAAAATGTCCAAGCTCCTGTTGAGCCCGATTTTGCGCAGCGACTGGATTGCTTGGGGGGTATTGGGAGTAGTCTCGCTGTTACTGATGATGGCCATGTTGCCGGTGGTGCTGAGGCAGGTGCCGCTCAAGATGCTACCGTACGACAACAAGAATGAATTCCAGATCGTGATTGACATGCCGGAAGGCACTACTCTGGAACGAACAGATGCTGTGGCTCGACGCTTGGGACGTTATTTGAGTGGTGTAGCCGAAGTTCGTGACTATCAGGTTTTTGTCGGCGAAGCTTCCCCGATGGACTTCAACGGCATGGTCCGACACTATTTTCTTCGACAGGGACCACACTTGGCGGATATTCGGGTCAATCTGCTGCACAAACAGCAGCGCGTTCAGCAGTCGCACGAGATATTGCTGCGAATTCGCGATGAAGTAACCAAGTTGGGTCAGTCGTTGGGTGCCCATGTAAAACTGGTCGAGGTACCTCCGGGACCACCGGTTCTTTCAACGATTACAGCGGAAGTCTATGGACAGCCTGACAGTCGTTATCAACAGATCATTGAAGCTGCCCGCAATATCGAGTGGCGACTGCATCAAGAACCCGGCGTAGTGGACATAGACATTAGTAGCGAAGACGATCAGATTCGTTACGTGTTCCAGACCGACAAGCCCAAAGCCGCCCTGTCAGGCATCTCGACAGAAAACATCGCGCGCACCCTAGCCATTGCCGCTGATGGATTGAAAGCGACGGTTTTGAACATTCCTGGCGAAGTGGAACCATTGTGGATTGAATTGAAGCTACCCAAAGCTGACCGCTCAGCCATCGACGATTTGCGAGAGATATATGTCCAAGGTGACAGCGGCCACAACGTCCAACTGGGTGCCCTGGGACGCTTTGTAGAGCGAATCGAAGACAAGACGATTTACCACAAGAATCTGCGCCGGGTGGTATTTGTCTACGCGGAGATAGCTGGTCGCCCGCCAGCCGATGTGATCATTGATGTCCTGTGGGATCAGCAGCCCAATCGGTCGGTGGCACTGGTTGACGACAATGCCCAACCACGCCCGCTTTCCCAGCGGTCCTGGCTTTCACTGGGCGGAGGCGTCCCCTGGTCCGTACCAGATGGCATGGAAGTCAATTGGGCTGGCGAGGGCGAATGGAATATTACCTTGGATGTGTTTCGCGATCTTGGGCTGGCGTTTGCCGCAGCCTTGATACTGATTTTTATCCTGCTGATGTTTCAGACCGGGTCGCGGTTCTTACCGATACTGTTAATGCTGGCGATACCCTTGAGTGCCATAGGCATTATGCCGGGCTTTTGGGCCTTGAATATGATTACTGACAGACCCATCGGTGGCCATCCGAACCCGGTCTTCTTTACGGCCACAGCCATGATTGGCATGATCGCTTTGGCTGGAATCGTGATTCGCAATTCGATTGTACTAATCGACTTTATTCAAATGGCAGTCGGCGAGGGTATGAGCTTACAGGAATCCATCATAGGATCCGTGGCGATTCGAACACGCCCCATCCTGCTGACTGCAGGGACTACCTTGCTGGCCAATTGGGTCATCACGCTGGACCCGGTATTCTCGGGATTGGCTTGGGCGATCATCTTTGGTATTTTTGCTTCGACCTTGTTCACCATGATCGTTATTCCAACAGTCTACTGGCTGTTGTATCGAGAATCTTCTGCTAGCCAAGCTCAGTAGCGTTCGGGCACCATTGCCAGCCAGTTCGACCAGGACATTCCAAATTCACTGCAAGTCTTGTAGTGTATATTTGGCTGTCAAAGGGTCGACTACCTGAGCCTAACTCAGGCTATAAGACTCCGTACTGTGGTGCATCGCAGCCGCTGCAAGTGATTCCAACTGGTTAGGATGATCCAAGAAAACCGCGCGTGCGCTTATGACTGACTTGCACCTGCCCGCCAGCAATAGCGGTAATGCACTGTGGTAGCAGTTGACATTCGAGCTGGAACACGCGGGCGGCTAGAGCTTCGGGTGTATCGTCGTCCAGCACGGGACAAGTGCGCTGGGCGATGATGGGTCCGTGGTCGTACTCGTTGTCGACGAAGTGTACGGTGCAGCCGCTGACTTTGGCACCAAATTCCAGTACCGCTTGATGCACACGCAGCCCATAAAAGCCATGGCCACAAAACGCGGGAATCAGCGAAGGGTGGATGTTGACGACGCGCTTCTCGAAGTCGCTGGGGATCAGCAGGTGCTCTAAGTAACCGCCCATGACAACTAATTGTACGTCATGCTGACGGCAATGAGCAAACACGGCGGCACTGTGCTGGTCGGAGTTCGCAAAATCGCGGCGGCGGATGACGGCGGTGGGAATGGCCTGCTCAGTCGCAAACTGCAATCCTGCGGCGCGTGGGTTACTGCTGATGACGGTGGCAAATTGCACGGGCAATTGACCGCGCTTGTGCCAGTCAAGCAGATTCTTGAGAGTGGTTCCGCCACCGGAAATCAACACCGCGATGCGAAGTGGCGTCATGTTACGTCTTTGCTACCTGAATGCCGATAGTCACGTCTTGCCCGGCAATTTGATGTTTTTGTGAGGGCACGTCGTCTGGGACAGGTCTTAGATGCAATACAACCGTCAACGTCTCAGAAATGATGTACGACCGATTCTGCTCGACCGCCGTGCTCAAACCACCTTGCTCAAAATCCAAGCACAGCTCGATACGCGCGTCGCGCTGTAGGTTGAGCGACTTGCGAAAATCTTGAATCAGTCGCACCAGATCTCGAGCATTACCTTCGGCGATCAGCTCTGGAGTCAATTCAGTCGACAACACGACGACGCTCTGGCGCCCCTGAGCTGCCGTCCAGCCGCTCTTGGCCTGCAAGCGAACCTGCACATCTTGATCGTCCAGTTGTATTTGTTGTCCTTGAATTTCAAAACGAATGCAGTTCTGCTGATTCATCTCGGTCAACAGGGCTGCACCATCGGCCTGCTCCAAATGTTTCTTCACCAGCGGCATCAACTTGCCGACCTTGGGGCCGAGCAGTTTGAAATTCGGCACAATTTTGTATTCGATGTATTGGCTGTTGCCAGTGTTGTAGTGGATATGCTTGACGTTCAGCTCGGCCTTGACAATCTCGTCGTGTTCGTCCAGCCAGTTCGTGTGCTGGTCGCTGGTCAGGCTGACTTGCACGCTGGCCAGTGGCTGGCGGACTTTTAACTTGGCGTCCATGCGGGCGCTGCGGCCCAGCGAAGCGATCTCGCGCAGCAGCGACATCCGCTGGGCTAGTAATTCGTCCTGGTGATCGACATTGGCATTTGGAAAATCGCACAAGTGGACGCTTTCGCGCACGCGGCCTAGCACAGGCAACGTCAGCGATTGCCAGATGGCCTCAGCGAGAAACGGAACAAATGGTGCGATTAGCTTAGACAGCTCGACCAGCACTTCATACAGCGTCCAATAGGCGTCAGACTTGTCGACCGATTGCCCGGCGAGCGACTCGCCCCAGAAGCGATCTCGACAACGACGCAAGTACCAATTACTCAGCCCGTCTACAAAAGCGTTGATCCGCTGACAAGCGGTGTAGCTGTCGTAACCATCCATGCGCTGGATGACTTCGGCCACGGTGCTGGACAATTCGCTCATAATCCAGCGATCCAGTTCACCGCGCTGGGCGATGGGACGATAACTGGCGGCACCGGCCAGCTCAGCAGCGGTCAGTTGATCCAAGCTGTCGGTGATCTCGGCGGGCCCGGCGAATTTGTCCAATTGTGCGTACATCGTAAAGAAGCTCAGCACATTCCAAATACGGAGCATGAATTCTGGTATGCTGTCTCGAATGGCTCGCTCGCTGTAGATGATGGAACTCCACGGCGGCTGGTTGGCATAAAAATACCAGCGTAGCGCATCGGCACCGTAGGTATCAAATATCTCTTGAGGGCTGCGATAATTGCGCAATTGCTTGGACATCTTGCCGACGCGCAGCGCGTAATTACCATCGCCGAAAGCCTGTCGAGCATCCTCTTCCGTCAGGCAGGCAGCCCCATCAGCGGTTTTGCGTCCATCTTTGCTTTCGTACCACTCGGCCAGCATTAGCCCCAGCACGATACAATTTCTGAACGGATGGGGAAACGGCTGCTGACCGGCACCTGTGGGTTTGCCGCTTGGATCGCCGAACAGCATGGTGCTGATAGCCAGTTGACTGTAGAACCAGCCTCGAGTCTGATCGATGGCTTCGCTGATGAAATCCGCTGGAAAAGCGGCCTCAAATTGCCTCTGCCCCTGATGTGGATAACCCCACTGCGCAAACGGCATCGCCCCGGAATCGTACCAGCAGTCGATGACTTCCGGCACGCGCCGCATTGTGGATCCAGGAGCGAACGGCGAATCATAGGTCACGGCATCGATGTAGGGCTTATGCACCTTCAAATCTTCCACCAACTCCGGATCGGCTTGCTTGGCGCGCTGCCAGACCTCCATGCCAGCGGCCCCGGGCTTGGCAATCAGTTCGGCGTAGCTGCTGATCGCCTCGCGGTGGCCGGTCTGTTCACACTGCCAGATCGGAAGAGGCGTACCCCAATAGCGCTCACGCGACAGCGCCCAATCCACGTTGCTTTGCAGAAAGTTGCCGAAGCGACCATCGCGAATGTTTTCGGGTAGCCAACCGATCTGCGAGTTGTTGGCCAGCATGGCGTCGCGAAACTGAGTTGTACGAATGAACCAGCTCTCGCGCGGATATTGAATCAGCGGGTCTTGTTCTGCTCGCCAACAAAACGGATAGTCGTGCAGGTATTGATCTAAAAACAGCAGCCTGCCATCTTCCTTGAGCTGCCGCGTAATGGCCTTGTCGGCGTCCTTAACCCACACACCCTTTTGCGGCGGATAATCGTCGGTGAACTTTCCGTCGGGGCCTACAGCGCACAGTAGTGACGGCTTGGGGCTGTCGGCTGCGTAACGCGCTTGTTCGGCCACTAGTAATTCATAGTCCACCTCGCCAAAAGCCGGAGCGATATGCACCAGACCGGTGCCGCTATCGAGTGTCACGAAGTCCGCCGCCACCACATGCCAGTGCAGATAGGAACGCTGGCCGCCAATCAATGTTCCCTGAGCGTCTGCCAGGGTGCGATAGTAATTGTCGCTTGGCGGCACATAGCGCTGGCCCACCAGATCGCGGCCTTGGACGATTCGCTGCACCGACCACTGCCGCTTGGTCTTGTCAGCGATGGCGGCTTGCAGTTCCGCGGCCACGATCAATTGCTCACCACTTTGCTGGTCGCGACAGACCGCGTAGTCGATATCTGCACGGACGGCGGCAAATGTGTTGCTGGGCAGCGTCCAAGGTGTCGTTGTCCACACCACCAATGAAGTGTCAGGCTGATCGACCAACGGAAATTTGACGTAGACACTGGGATCAGCGACTTGGCGATAGCCCTGCCCTACCTCACCGCTGGACAGCGCCGTACCTCCCTGCGCCCACCACCAAACAATCTTGTGACCGCGATACAGCAACCCGCGATCGTATAGGTTTTTGAGAGACCACCAGACGCTTTCTACGAAGCTCTGATGGTACGTCACGTAGGCCTGATTCAAGTCGATCCAAAATCCAATGCGCTCGGTCAACCGCTCCCACTGCTGCATGTAGCGCCAGACGCTCTGTTGACATTTGTGGATGAACGGCTCGATGCCGTAAGCTTCGATTTCATCCTTACCATGGATGTTTAGTTGCTTGCACACTTCGACTTCGACGGGCAGACCATGGGTGTCCCACCCCGCCTTGCGTTCGCAGCGATAACCGCGCATCGTCTTATAGCGGGGAAACAGGTCTTTGATGGCTCGCGTCAAACAGTGGCCAGGATGCGGCATGCCATTGGCGGTAGGGGGCCCTTCGTAGAAGACGAATGGCGGTGCCTGCGAGCGCTGCTGAAGGCTCTTGGCGTAGATAGAATGACTCTTCCAAAAGTCCAAAATCTCCTCTTCCTGCTGCGAAAAACGAACCTGAGTACTAACAGCTTTGAACATGAATGCCTGCTTAATTGTCACCGCGTCGCCGGAAAATAGGATGCCTTGAGTACGTTTGGCTCTGGAACTCACACGCGTTTGCCACGGCAGATTTTCACCGCGCAAGCTCATTCGTCCAAGGGCACTTAGACGGACCAAGGGCCGGAAACTTCACCTGTGGAGTCAAATGCCAGCGGCTAAAAAGAATTTATCCAGTAACTGCCGTCACCAGACGGTGGGCCTCCGGTGGTCCGCCCTACCATGGGCGTGACCGGTTACGACTGATGGACACTGACCGGCCAAGTGACGCATTGGTGATTGTCCAAGCGAACCGAAACGGCCACAGGTCTTCCATAGCACTGCAGATAGTGGGGATCGGCAAACCGGTAGGTCTCAGCCAGCACCGTCTGGTGACCACCGACAAGCGTTACCGGCACCTGAATCCGATCATATTCGTTCGGTATGCCGGGTTGTCCAGTAACCTCGATTTGATCGAGTACTTGCAGGACCCGTGGCAGGTCCAATTCACAGTACGACCATACCTCGCCAGCAATCCGGTCTTTTCCCTCCAGCAAGGCCGGGTAGGCTCCAAGATCAAATAAGCGACCAAATGTCCAGCCCGCTCTGACTCGCTGTGGAGCCAAAGGCCAGCAATTCTCGCGGCATTGGCCGCGCTTGAGAGTACCATAAACAAAGACGTGTTTTAGTGAGTGGTCCATTGTTGAAATGCGAAATTCACCTATTCTTAGGCCGATGGTAGCTACCGTCACCAGCCGGTCGAGGAAGTACCGCTAATTTAACCACTTTCTGGCGCACGTAGCTACAAGAGTCGGCTGGTTGTTCCGAACCGGCTGGCAGCAAAGATTGTCGCTTAAAATCGTTGACTAGTTAACCTCCTCGAACCCTACGAATGACGATATGCATCTATACGAGAATTGCTGCGACGAGTTTTACGCCAACATGTACCTGCAAACGGAAATGCGGTTGCCTCGAAATCGAGAAACACTGCTGCATTTTTTCGATCAGATTCGGCGGCGACATCCCAATTTGACCAACTTTTATGCTCGCCAGCGCGGCGAATACTGCATCGACCAGGAGAAGGTGGACGGGCAGTATCGTTGGGTCTCCATCGAACAGCGCAGGCTGTGCAGTGGAGCGGTCAATCCGACATCGCTGGAGGCCGCACTGGCTCAGCATCGTAGCGTGCTGGACATCGCTCCCTATGACCTATCGTTGGGACGTTTGGACTGCGAGTCGTTGAATTTTACGATGGGATTTGACTTTCATTATCGCGGCAACCACAGCCAATTGTTAGCCGAGGCGCTGGGAATGGTGCCGGCTCTGGAGCGATTGTCGGAAGTCGTGCCCGGCCCGCTGCTGGGCTACGAGCCGACGCTGCAATTTGCCTTGGACGAAGACTGCCGAACGCAAGCCCGCATCAATTTTGAATCGCGTTCGACCGCCTACCAAGTCCGCACAGGAGAATTCGGCGAGGAAGGACTGAGTGTGCATCTGACGGTGCGGCGCTATGCCAGTCTGTCGCAAGAAGAGCAATTCACCACAGAACTTGAGAGGCTGGCTGGTATTGCTGGGCAGCTCGTAAACGACTATCTGGTGGAAAACATTTTGCAGCCGCTGCAGCAAATGATTGCACTGAAATAGCTTGAACTTTACTGAGTATTGGCAGCGACCCGTGAGGCGGTGTGACGATGGCGCGTGGCGACCATGTTTTTGTCGAAAATGATTGGGGGGGCTGGCTATACGAACACCATGGCATCGACATGGGCGACGGCACGATCATCCACCTTGGCCCACTGGATGCTCCTCGAATTGCCCTGAAAGACTCGTCGCAAAGGTTTGCGGTTCGCCGCGTCAGTTGGCACGAATTCTCCGCCGGGCGCCCCATTTGGACTCGGCGACATCCCGAACAACTTGATCCCGAAACCACCGTGCGAACTGCCGAGTCGATGCTGGGATGCACCGGATACAGTTTGTTGGAGGGCAACTGCGAGCACTTTGCAACTGCCTGCGCGACCGGCCAGTGGGTTAGCCGGCAAGTCGAAGTTAGCGCATCGGCAGTCCGCTGCCTGGGGTCGGCTGCTACGAAAACGCTGTGGGCCACGGCGGTTGGCGTTTCGGCTCGCCTGGGTCTGCGCGGTGCGGTGAAGATACATCCGGCGGCGCTATTGGCTGATGGCGTCGAAGTCGTGGCGCTAGCCGCCGGTTGTCGCTGCGGCCTCAGTGCCGACCATACGCAGCGCTTGGCCAGGACGTCGGGGAACATTGCCGCCATCGGTATCGGCGGTTTGTTTGGAGGTCCGGCGGGTGCCGCCGCCGGGTTGGCGTTGCACGCTGGCTCGACGGTCGTGGCTGAAGGTTTGTGCCGGCGTGTCCGGCAATGGTTGGCGTAATCCCCCTGTGGCAGAAGCAGCAGCCATGTGCAGGAGCCAGCCACGACTAAAGACAACCAGGGCTAGTTTCGATTTCCCCTCGCCGAGAATCTCTGAGTGGGATAAAATCGCCAGACTGCGGCGGGCGGTTTGCGCGTGACAATGCCGCTGAGACAAGCTGTTTAGGCAAGGCTTGAAGAAGCGGCCTGGTAAGAGGCCCCTTTTCGTGAATGGCCAGGCGATTCTGGCAAAGTTGCTTACCGCCCCCGACCTACCCACTAGCGCTGCTAATATGTCAGAACATCACGAGTCGCGACTGGCTAAGTTGCAACGAATTCAGGCCCAGGGTACCGATCCCTGGGGTCATTACTTTCCCCATCGCGCATGGACCCGTGACGTGCGCAGCCGCGCGGCCGAAATCCATTACGTGCTCAAAGATGGAACGCGACTGGATCTGCCGGATTTGGAGCTGACCGATCCAGATGGCAACAAGGTGGTCGACTATCGTTCCTGGAAGCAACAAGCGGGGGATGGCGAGGAACGTGGTCCACAGGTTCGGGTAGCGGGCCGCATCATCTTGCTGCGCGGGCAAGGCAAGTTGAAATTCATCACGCTGCGTGACTGGACTGGGGATATTCAGATCTTGATTGGCAAAGCGCAGGTGGGCGAAGCGGCCTTCGAGATGACGTCCAACTACGATCTGGGGGATTGGATCGGCGTCGATGGCCGACTGGGACGGACCAACACCGGCGAACTGACCGTGTTTGCGTCCCAACTGCACTTTATGTGCAAAACGCTGGAGCCGCCTCCGGAAAAATATGCTGGCCTGCAGGATATTGAACAGCGACAACGTCAACGTTACTTGGATTTAACCTACAACGAAGGTTCATTGGAAACTTTTCTGGCACGGACCAAGATTATCCATTCGATTCGGCAGACACTGGCCAGTCGTGGGTACTGCGAAATTGAAGGTCCAACACTGCACACGATTGCCGGGGGTGCCGCTGCGCGACCCTTCTTGACACATCACAATACGTTGGACATGCCGTTGGTCTTGCGGATTGCCCTGGAGCTGCATTTAAAGCGGTTGCTGGTGGGTGGCATGGAGCGGGTTTACGAACTGGGGCGTGTCTACCGAAACGAAGGTATTAGTCCTCGCCACAACCCCGAGTTTACGATGTTGGAAGCCTATGAAGCTTTTGCCAACTACGAAGTGATGATGGACCTGACCGAACAGATCATCTTGGACGCTCTGAAAGCCATCGGACAGGGATATGTTGTAAACTGGGCCGGTAAGACGATCGACTTCACACCACCGTTCGCTCGACGCACATACGACGATCTGTTTTGTGAAGCAACTGGAGTCAATCCTGCCGACCCGTCGGCTGTGGCAACTTATGCTCGGCAGATCGGTTTGGAAACGGCTGGCAAACATCCCGACGTGATCAAGAGCGAAGTATTCGAAGAGAAGGTGGAAGATAGCCTGATCGGGCCGATTTTCGTCATCGACTATCCAGCCAGCATTTGCCCGTTGACCAAGCGCAAGTCCAACAATCCCGAGGTCGCCGAGCGGTTCGAGATGTTCATTCATGGCATGGAATTGGCGAACGCCTATACGGAGCTGAACGACCCGCTGCTGCAACAGGAACTGTTCAGCAAGCAGTTGGCAGGTCAAGCTGCTGAGGATTCTATGGCCACCATGGATCATGATTTTGTGTTGGCGCTGCGCAACGGCATGCCGCCCGCAGGAGGCTTAGGAATTGGCATCGACCGACTGGTCATGCTGCTGACCGGATCGCGCAGCATTCGCGACGTGATTTTGTTTCCTCTGTTACGTCATCAAGAAACTGGCTCAACGGCTGCCTCCAGTTCGACAAGTGCTGAATCATGAGTAGCCAAGCTGCGACAGCAACACCACTGGTTGGCATCATTATGGGCAGTCGCTCCGATTGGGAGACGATGCGCGCAGCGGCGGACATGCTTAGTCAACTGGGCGTGGCTCACGAATGTCGCGTCGTATCGGCGCATCGCACGCCGGACTGGATGGTTCAGTATGCTCAGCAAGCCGAACAGCGTGGACTGCAGGTCATCATTGCCGGAGCTGGTGGCGCAGCGCATTTGCCGGGAATGGTTGCGGCCCAAACACTTCTGCCGGTGCTGGGAGTGCCCGTGCAAAGTCGCGCGTTGCAAGGACTGGATTCTCTGTTGTCAATCGTGCAGATGCCGGGCGGAGTACCCGTAGGGACACTGGCTATTGGATCGTCAGGTGCCAAGAACGCGGCTCTGCTAGCGGTGCGAATTCTGGCGACGCAGGATGCCAATCTGCGCCAGCGGCTGCGGGCTTGGACTCAATCTCAGACTCAGACCGTACTGGACGATTCGCCCCTCGACTAGTCCGCGCGCCGAGCTAGTATCGACGATACATCTGCCGAGGATCGCACTTGCAACGCGAATTGACACGGACCGAAAAACTGGAGTTGATGGGACTGCTGTTCATTCATGGAATGGCGCTGGCTGCTTGGTTCGTTCCCATGACTCCCATTCTGAATCAAGCCGGTCTGAGCCAACTCACGCCTTATGCTTTTGCGGCGTCCGCAGTCTCGGCGCTGCTTTCGCCACTGTTCTTCGGTGCTATGGCCGATCGTTCTGTCTCGCCCGCCAAAGTGTTGCGTTGGACTGCGCTAATCACTGCGGTACTGGTGAGCCTAGTAGCTGGGTGTATCCAAAGTCAATCGCCCCGCTGGCTAATTCTGACAGTTATCCAGATTCAATATTTGTTCTGCACCCCAGCCGCCAGTCTCACAGGCTCAATTGTCTTCACCCAATTGCGACATGCGCGACACCAGTTCGGTTCGATCCGGGCCTGGGGAACCATCGGCTGGATGGCCGGATGTTGGGCGGTTAGTCTGATGCACTTGGATGGCAGCACCTTGAGCTTCGTATTTAGCAGTCTGCTGTGGCTCTTGTTGTCAATCTATACACTGGTATTGCCCGAACTGCCTACCGCCAGTGGTAGCCCACAACGATTGACATTGCATGAGCGCTTCGGGCTGGACGCGTGGAGCCTCATGCGGGTACGCGACCACCGCACGATCTTCATTACCGGCGCACTGGTGGCCATTCCGTTTTCGGCCTTCTACCCCATCACACCGGCGCATCTGCGTGATTTAGGCTTCGAGCGCACCAGTGCCTGGATGAGTCTTGGTCAAGTCAGTGAGATTGCGGCGATGATGTTTGTGACGGGATTGCTTAGTAGCTGGCGCTTCAAGTGGGTCATCACCGCCGGATTGGCCTGCGGCTTGCTGCGCTATGTGCTGTATGCGTGCAATGCTTCAGTGCCGGTTCTATTGGGCATCGGACTGCACGGCTTTGCGTTTACCTTCACTTATATCAGCACGCAGATTTATCTGGCTCAGCGCATCGAGGCGGCTTGGACCACGCGCGCTCAGGCGCTCTTAAGCCTGATGATTGGTGGCGTGGGCAACTTAATTGGTTACTTGACAACCGGTTGGTGGCTCACCATGTGCCGCGACGACCAGCATGTCGACTGGCAACTTTATTGGAGCGGTCTGGGCGGCTTAGTGCTCCTAATATCCCTGTACTTTATGAGCAGTTATCGGGGACAAGATTGATGGTTGCAATGGCCAACGTGTCGCTCACAGCCATCGCGGTATGGCGCTGCCCACAAACACTGCACCAATGCCCAACACGTTCTGCGACAGTAAATTTACGCACAATTGGCCCCACTGTGCCTGACGAACCAACAGGTTGGATTCGAAAGCAAAAGCCGAAAAGGTCGTGAACGCTCCCATGAATCCGGCCAGGATGATCCAACTGGTCTGGGCGCTCATCAGCGATTTCTGATCGGCCAACGACCAGACCAATCCGAACAACAAGCAGCCCAGTAGGTTGACCGCTAATGTTCCCAAGGGAAAATCGCCGCCGTTCCAGCGCTGAACTAATGTTGACAATCCGACTCGGGCCAACGAACCCAACCCGCCGGCCACGAACAGACAAGCAAACTTCCACCACATGCGGATCCATTCTCCACGTTACGATGCTAGGTAACCGTTCACGCAATTTGTAGAGTGGGACCAGCCGGGCCCCTACAAGCTGTTCAAAACACAAACTATCGGGAAAGCGGCAGCGATCGTCGTATCACCATTAGCTCGGCCTCGCGTCGGCCCACCACCTGCGTAGACAGAGTGGCGTGTGAACGACTACTGTGCCAGGAGCAGCCATGTATTGTCGATCCGCACTTAGTATCTCACAAGCAACCTCAGTCGCATACTGGGATATCTGGCCACCGCACGCTAAACTTTCTGGTTTTCATCTCTAATATCTCCAATATTTCTTCCGTGGAAATTACCGTGCCAGCTTCTGCCAATACCCCATCGCCATCAACCTCGACGCTCGCCGCGCAATCGGTACAACCGGGAAGTTGGTTGGGAGTCCTGGGCGGTGGCCAATTGGGGCGCATGTTTACCCAGGCGGCTCAACGGCTGGGCTACCAGGTCGCCATCTATGAATCTGAACCAGAAAGTCCGGCGGCGCAACTGGCCAATCGCAACTTTTGCCCCAGCGACCAGCCAGGCGTTTCGCCCGAAGCCTTGGTCCAGCGGATGGCCCACTTATGCGACGTCGTCACGTTGGAATTCGAGAATATTCCGGCGTCCATGGTGCGGGCTGCAGCCGATCACTGCCTGACGCATCCTTGCGCCGAGTTCTTGGAGCTGTGCCAAGACCGCAAACGTGAAAAACAATCGTTGTCCAGTATTGGCTGTCCCACGACGCCATTTACGCCTGTCACCTCACAATCCGAGGCGGCCGCTGCCGGAGCCCAACTGGGCTGGCCGGTCGTTCTGAAGACGGCCTGCAGTGGCTACGATGGTAAAGGACAATGCCTAGTTCGCGCGCCCGCCGACCTGCCTGCCGCCTGGAACAAGCTGAATTCGGATCACGTGGTGGCTGAAAAGTGGATCGACTTTGTGGCCGAAGTCTCGATGCTTACTGCGCGCAACGCCGCTGGACAGATTGTTCACTACCCACTGTTTGAAAACCAGCACAGCCACCACATTCTGGATGTAACCCATTGCCCTGTGCGTCCCGAACTATTGCCCTTCCAAGAACAAGCCACGGAGATTTGTCGCCATGTCGCCCAATCGTTTTCGGTGGTTGGACTGTTTTGCATCGAGTTCTTTGTCAGCCGTGACGGCCGTTTACTGATTAACGAAATCGCTCCCCGCCCGCATAATTCAGGACACTTAACGATAGAGGCCTTCGACATCAGCCAGTTCGAAATGCAAGTGCGCGCCATTTGCAACCTGCCACTCAGAACCCCACGTCAGCTCAGCCCAGCCGCCATGGCCAACCTGCTGGGTGATCTATGGCGAGACAGCACACCCAACTGGAATGCTGTTCTAGAACTCCCTCAGACTTTCTTGCATCTCTATGGAAAATCCGAAGCCCGCTCCGGCCGGAAGATGGGCCACATCACTGTATTAGACGACTATCACGCCGCGACCTTAGCACAGCAAGCTCGCGCCGCGCTCATTGCCTAGCCCCCTGTGCACTTCCCTTCCTTGACCCTTGTCACCCAGTTCCCACTTGGTGACGCATCTCCTGCTCGAATCCGCACCCGCACATGCATCTCTTCAGCCGCTGCGCGGTGGCAGGCACTAGCCAGGGGTGCTGCAGGCTGATGAAAAAGCGAGCACTACTAGTTGTCAGACTCTTCGGACTCCTGGTCCGCGTCTACATCTACAGCTCCATTTTCGTCGTCAGCTAACGACGTTGAAACAGACTGCGAAGTTGCATCCAGCGATGGCTCCATCGGCGACTGGCCGACAGGACTCGGTAGTGGCGCTGCTTCATCAACTTCATCTTCCTTAGGAACCTTAACGATCGCGGTTAGCGCGTCTTCGTCATCCAGTTTCATAATCCGCACGCCTTGGGTGTTGCGGCCGATGATGTTGATTTCATTGGCGGCCACGCGTTGGATTTTTCCGCGCGAGGTCATCATCAACAACTCATCGTCATCGGTCACGGGCACAATGCCGATCACCGGACCATTGCGCTGGCTGGTTTTGATATCCATCAAACCGCCTCCGCCACGGCGTTGGGTGCGATAGGATTGGCTGGAATTGGGCTCGTCCGCAACTTCCACTTCGGCTGGCTCTTCCACCTCTGCGACTGGCAAGTCACCATCGACTGTCTCGGTATCCGGGTCGCCGCCAGCAAGTTTCTCTCCCTGCCCAAACCAAGTGCGCTTGCCATAGCCGTTTTGACACACAGTCAACAGCGTGGCAGTGGGGTCGGCCACGACCATACCGACCACGCTGTCACCCTTGCGCAGTCGAATACCCTTAACTCCCGAAGTGTTCCGCCCCATGGCCCGCGCGTCGGTTTCGGCAAAGCGAATCGCTTTGCCTTGTGCAGTTGCCAGCACCAGTTGATCGTCGGGACCAACCACCACGACATCCATCAGCTCGTCGTCTTCGCGCAGTTTGATGGCGATGATGCCTCCGCGCTTGGGGCGACTGTAGGCTTCCAATGGAGTCTTCTTTACCAACCCCTGCTTGGTGGCCATCATCAAGTAATGCCCCGGCAAATTAAAATCGCGAACCGCGACGCATTCGGCAATTTTCTCATCTTCAGCCAAATTCAGCAGATTGACGACCGCCCGCCCCCGACTTTCACGATTGAGCAGCGGAATGTCGTACACCTTTTGCCAGTAGACCTTGCCCTGCGTCGTAAAGAACAGCAGATAAGCGTGAGTACTGGCTACAAACAGGTGCTCAACTGGATCTTCGTCATCTGTCTTGGCACCGGTGATACCTTTACCGCCGCGACGCTGCGCTCGATAAGTAACCGAAGGAATGCGCTTGATGTAGCCGCGATGACTGATGGTCACTACCATCGTCTCTTCGGTAATCAAATCTTCCAAGTTGTAGTTGCCGATCTCTTCGTGGCTGATCTCGGTCCGTCGATTGTCGCCAAACCGCCGAGCGATCTCTTCGGTCTCGGCTTTGATAATGGCGTAGATATTGCGCATGTCCGACAAGATCGTCAGATAGCCTTCGATCTCCTCCAACAGCTTTTGATATTCTTCGACCAACTTATCCTGTTCCAAGTTGACCAACTGGCCTAGCCGCATGACTAGAATGGCATCGGTCTGCACGCTGGTCAGCGAATAGGTAGGTGCTTGACCACGATCTTCTTTGAATTGCTCGAAGCCACGATCGCCCAGAGCGCGCTGCATCATCGCGGCTGGAACTTCCACGCCCATCAATCGCTGTTTGGCCTCGGCTTGCGTGCGACTGGTGCGGATAATCTGAATGATCTGATCGATGTCCGCCAGGGCCAACAACAAACCTTCGACCGTGTGCTTGCGCTTACGCGCCCGAGCCAACAGGAATTGCGTTCGTCGACGAATCACGGTCACGCGATGCCGCACGAACTCTTGCAGCATCTCTTTGATGTTCAGCTCACGTGGCTTGCCGTCAACCAATGCCAAGAAGATCAACGAGAATGAATCCTGCAGTGGCGAGAACTGATACAGTTGATTCAGCACGACATCGGCATCATGACCTTGCTTGATGTCGACCACCAAGCGAACAGGCTCCTTCAGATCGCTCTCGTCTCGAATCCCTGAAATGCCTTTAATTCGACCACTGCTGACCAATTCGGCAATGCGCTCGACAACGCGATCACGAAATTGCTGGAAGGGAATTTCGTTGATGATGATTCGCGAGCGGTTTCTGACGGTTTCGATCTTCGTCCTGGCGCGAACCACAATGGTACTGCGCCCAGTCCGATAACCCTGCCGAATGCCGTAGCGACCGCAAATGATCCCACCAGTGGGAAAGTCGGGACCTGGAATAATCTCCATCAATTCGTCTAGACTGACGTCCGGATTGTCTACCAAGGCGATGATGCCAGCGCATACTTCGCGCAAGTTGTGCGGTGGAATACTAGTGGCCATGCCCACGGCGATTCCAGTGGCACCATTGACTAACAGATTCGGAAAGCGACTGGGCAGCACAACCGGCTCAGTGCGAGCCTCATCGTAGGTTGGGACAAAGTCCACCGTATCCAGCTTGAGATCATCCAACAACAACGAGGCAGCGCTGCTGAGTCGTGCTTCGGTGTATCGCATAGCTGCCGCTGGCAGGCCGGCGATTGAACCGAAATTGCCTTGCTTGTCAATTAACACTTGGCGCATGTTCCATTCTTGCGCCATGCGAACCAAGGTAGGATAAATTACTGCCTCGCCGTGCGGGTGGTAGTTACCGCTGGTATCTCCGGAAATTTTGGCGCACTTGACGCGCTTAGCACCTGGTCCCAAGTTAAGGTCGTTCATGGCTACCAAGATGCGACGCTGCGACGGCTTGAGTCCGTCGCGAACGTCGGGCAGAGCGCGACTCACAATCACGCTCATGGCGTATGTCAAATAACTATCGCGCAGCTCGTCTTCGATAGGCTGATCGATCAAAATCGTCCCTGTGCCGCTGTCCATGACGGCACCGCTATTATCATCCTGTGCGCTTTCATCGGGTACATCAGTGTCATCCGCTTGACCTCCGCCAGCGTTGTCCTGCGCATTGAAGTCATCATCGTCGGGAGGTAGATTTGACAAGGTCTCTGCCTTCTAAACGGGTTCATCGGGGCCACCGAAAATACCGCCGCCACGCGGTCTAAAAATCGCCAAAATGGTGGCTCAAGCTGAGTTCCTGGGCAATCTTTTTGGAAGGCGGCAATATACCAAAATGGGCTGCGTTCGACAACCGCCTGAGCTTGATTCGATAGCGACGCAAAGCCTTGAAATGCAAAGACTTGAGAATAGATATATCAAGGCCGCTATGGGCGCCGAATTCGGCCTTATCTAGCATCGCCAGACAATGGGGATGAGGAAGCGTCTGGAGGCTCCATCGAGCCTAGCTACCGTCGCGCAGACGGTGGGCATTTTCGGTAGCTACCGTCGCACAGGCGGTGGGGTCAGGTAGCCGCTTCTCCACGCGCTGGCGCGCGGCGCTGCAGTTGATGATCGGGCAGCCCTGATGTGGGCCGCTGGCCGCTTCTCCACGCGCTGGCGCGCGGCGCTGCCGAACGCATGTCACCGCTTCTGTTTCGGCAGAAACATATCCAGCAGTATCGCGTCGGGAGCGATACTGGCCATGCAATGCGGCAGCGAGGCTGGCAAAAATGCGCTATCGCCACAGGAGAGTGATTCGTAAAACGCTTCGCCAATCAATTCCACTCCCCCGTAAGGCGCGGTGACGATGTGAAACGCTCCGTCGCCAGCAATGGGTTGTACTTGACCACCAACCCAGCGATCCCAGATGAATTTGTCGCAACTCACCAAGCGCTGGCGACCGGGCTGTGACGTGGGTTGGGGAACTTCAATTTGTCTGGGACCGACATCGAAATCCGTTACTGCCAATGCCTGTTGAACGTGCAGCGCACGCGGTTGACCGTCTGGTCCCACTCGATTCCAGTCGAACAATCGAAAGGTCGTGTTGGATGCTTGTTGGAGTTCGGCCACCAACAGCCCAGCCCCCAAAGCGTGGACTGTGCCTGCCGGAATGAACACGCAATCACCGGGCTGCGGCTGGATTTGATGCAAGCACTGCTCGACCGATCCTGCGGTTACTGCATGTGCTAAGTCTTCCCGCGACACCCCGGATTTCAGACCTGCATACAGCACGGCACCGGGTCGGCTGTCAATAACATACCAGGCTTCGGTCTTCCCCAAATCGGGCTGCTGCATCGAAAGTGCATAGTCATCGCTTGGATGAACCTGCACGCTGAGAACGTTTTGACAGTCAAGGTATTTCAAAAGCAGCGGCAGAGTCTTGATCCCCGGCCCTAGCAACCAGCCTGGATTGCCTTCAGCCAAGCGACGCAGGGACCAGCCAGCCAGCGGGCCATTTTCAACGATGCTCTGATGTTCCGGGTGATCGACGATCTCCCAGCTCTCGGCCCACACTCCGCCATCAGGTAGTTTTTTACCAAGGCGCTCGGCCAGTCTTCTGCCCCCCCACAGATAATTCTGAAACTTGGGCTGGCAACGCAGCGGGTAAGCTTCTGTAATCATCAAGACTCACTCTGTTTTATGCAGACATCCAGGTCCAATCACCATCTGCAATGTTAGCCGAAGACCGGTAGAATTCCTTCGCTAACACAGCGGGTTGTGGAGTCCACTCGCAGGAAACTGTGTGGAGCCGAAGCAATTTTTCAATTGCGGCTCACAAAAGGAACCGGCCCAGTTATAGTGGAAACTTCTGGTGGCGTGGTAGGCCAAACGGACTGATGGCACCAAGGCGATTGAACGACTAGGGATTTGTTGGCATGTTAAAGAAGCAGGTGGCGGACGATCTGTTCGAGAGTAGCTCGATGACCTTCGGCGAGCATCTGGAAGAGCTGCGCCGCGCCTTGGCCAAAGCTTTAATATGGTTGGGATTGGGAGCTGCGTTGGGGCTGATGCTGGCCGATCGGATTGTCAAGTTTATCGAAACTCCGCTCAAGGCAGCCATCACCGAGTATTACATTGAGCGGGCGAAACTGGAATACAAAGAGGCCAATGACATCGAGGCCAGCGACGAACTGGCGCGATGGATGCATCAACATACGATGATGCCCCAGCATGTGTTCGTCGATCCAGCCAATATCCAAGCCATGTTGGTGGAAGCCTCTGAGGCATCGGCAAGTTCGCCAGATGTCCAAGCTACGCCTGATCCATCGCCTGCTGCGCAGCCAAGTGCAGCAGCGCAAAACACGCAACAGCCGCAGCCACTGACGGCAAAAAACCATTCGGAAGTAAAGCCGAAGATCAGCGCGTGGCGCGGAGTAAATGCAGAAAACCTCAATCGCCTGCAGCCTTTTGTTTTATTTCAGCCTATTCCCAACAAGCTGGTAACGCTGACCGCCATGGAGCCCTTCATGATGTGGATGAAAGCCGGATTGGTGGCTGGAGCGATCTTTGGCGCTCCTGGCATCTTCTGGCACATTTGGCAGTTCTTTGCTGCCGGACTTTACCCTCATGAGCGACGGTATGTTTATTGGTATATGCCCCTGAGTCTGCTGCTGTTCTTTAGTGGCGTTGCGTTGGCATTCTTTGTAGTCTTTCGCTTGATCCTGATGTTCTTGATTGGCTACACCACGAGTTTAGATGTGGAGTTCACACCGCGTCTAAACGACTACATGTCATTTGCCCTGATGTTGCCACTGGGATTTGGCTTGGCATTTCAATTGCCGCTGGTCATGTTGGGATTTCATCGCTTCGGCATTGTTACCGTCGAAACATTCTTGGCTCAGTGGCGAATTGCAGTGCTGATCATTTCATTCCTGGCTATGGTGCTGACACCGGCCGATCCCTACAGCATGATTGGACTGGGGGCACCGCTCGTGGTGCTTTATTTCTTTGGCATCCTGCTGTGCAAATACATGCCCTCAGGAGCGGGTATTGGACCGCCAGCCAGCGACCCCAGGTAGCAGAAGCTCAAATCGCCTGCTGTCGAGCGCGGGCGATGTAGGCTTGTCGGAGCTGCTGCGTATTCGCACCTGGCCGCCCAGAGCCAATGGGCTGACCATCCAATTCCACTACTGGCAAGATGAACGCCGAAGCGGATGTTATAAAGGCCTCATCGGCCTGCAATGCTTCGGCCACTGAAAAACCTCGTTGCTCGACCGCCAAGCCCAGTTCGTGGGCGATTTGCAGGACGGCACCACGCGTGGTGCCGTGCAGGATATCGTTGTTGAGCTGTCGGGTAATCATCACTTGACCGCGAAGAATGTAGGCATTGTTGGATGTGCCCTCGGTGACGAGCCCATCTTGCACGAACCATGCCTCGTCGGCACCTGTTTTCGTGGCCATCATCTTGGCCATCGCGGGATAAAGCAACTGGACAGTCTTAATGTCGCGCCGGCCCCACCGAATATCAGCCACCGTAATAACTTTCAGCCCGGTGCTGGCGATTGCCGGGTGTGCCATTCCTGGCTTGGACTGCGTGAACATCACCACTGTAGGTGGCGTATCGCTCGGCGGATATGCAAAGTCGCGATCGCCCGAATTTCCTCGCGAGATCTGCAGATAGACCAGACCCTCGACCAATTGATTGCGCTGCACCAACTGGCGGTGCAGTTCAAGCCACTGCTGAGGCGTATGCGGATTGGCGATTTCCAACTCGCTCAAAGAACGCGCCAGTCGCTGGCAATGCCCGGCAAAGTCGATCAGCTTTCCATCAAGAACCGCCGTGACTTCATAGACAGCGTCGGCCATCAGGAAGCCACGATCGAAGACCGAGACCACAGCTTGCTCGGCAGTCACCACGTTTCCGTTAACATACACCCAACGCTTCATCGGACTTCGTCCATCAGTCACCAGTGAAAATTCACGACTCAACTTCAACTCTCTGTGCGGCCTCAGTCCCATCTTCGACGGGAAACAGCAGCGCCAGGATGGCTCCTGCCACTGCACCGGCCAGATGCCCATCCCAGGAAACGCCGCCCGCCGTCGGTAGTACTCCCCACAATAGCGACCCACCATACAGAAATCCAACCACGACGGAAATGAGCAGCGACACTGGATGTTTCTCTCGAAAGCCAACCACAATTAGATAGGCGATCAAGCCATAAATCAGGCCGCTAGCCCCAACGTGTACGATCACTTGTTGTCCGCTGCCGTTGCGTCCAAAAACCCACAACAGCACCCCGCTGCAAACGATAATTTCGGCGATACGAATCCAAGGTGTGCGGCGCGAATGCACAAACAGCAGCAGCAGAATCAGCAAGGGTATCGTATTGCTGATCAAGTGTCCCAAGCTGCCGTGTAACCAAACCGACAGCGGAATCCCCATCAACCCCGTCAATCGACGGGGCACAATCCCCCAATCCGTGAAGTTGATCGGCAGTAACCCATCCAAGAGGTACACTACCCAAAGGCTGGCGATCAACCATAAAATGCCGCGAATCGACGGTTGCGACTGAGCTGCAATCATCTGTTGATCGAACCTGTCCTGAACTGCGATGGCAACCTGCTTTAGACCCTGATGTCAATTTCTGCGATTGCCAACTTTGGTGCAACGGCGAACGCTAACTGCTGTTGACGCCAGCGGTTGGCCAGCGTGGGAATGAACTACGTGCGCGTGAAGGGTTAGGCTTTGGTTTACAATATACGCGTAATTGCCAGGCTTGGCAGGGCATCGATCGTCCGCTGTTGCAATTCTACCGACTATCCAACACTAGAAGGCTCATTCATGGCTCGCTGTTTCTTGATGCTGATCGTCGGCTGTTTGACAAGCCTGCACATCGAAGGTAGTACCGCCAGGGGGCAATCGACCACTGCGCCACTTAGCTTTCACGTAGCCGATGGATTTTCGATTGCACCGATCGCGCTCGAGCCGCTAACGAAATGGCCTACACTTGTGGACTGGGACCAGCACGGAAATCTGTTGGTAGTCGAATCCGCGGGAGTCGCCAAGCCGATCGAACAACACAACGAGCGTCGATTGCACCGCATCGTACGGCTGATCGACGACAACGGGGACGGCGTGATGGATCGTCGACAATTGGTGGCCGATCAATTGCCCTTCGTCGAAGGCGTACTGTGCCTAGGAAACGAGTTGTTGGTTTGCGCACCACCGGTGATCTGGCAACTGTCTGACGCCGATGCAGACGGCTTTTGCGAAAGTCGCCAGGTATGGTTTGACGGACAAACGATTACCGGCTGTGCCAACGATTTGCATGGCCCCTATTTAGGGCGTGATGGCTGGGTGTACTGGTGCAAAGGTGCCTTTGCCGAGCAGACCCACCAACTCATCGATGGCACAACCTTAAAGAACAGCGCAGCACACATTTTTCGTCGTCATCTGTCGGGTGGACCAGTTGAGCCGGTGATGAGTGGCGGGATGGACAATCCGGTTGAACTGGCAGTGCTGCCCAATGGTGAACGATTCTTCAGCAGCACCTTTCTGGTTCATCCAGGTGGCGGCCAGCGTGATGCGGTCGTTCATGCAATCTATGGAGGTGCTTACGGCAAAGAACACGCGGCCCTGAACGGTGTGATTCGTACGGGATCCCTGATGCCGATCGCAGTACATTTGGGTCCAGCGGCACCCAGTGGTCTGCTTCACCTGGAAAAGACTGAATTGCTAGGCAAGACAATGCCAACTCTGGTGGTAGCCCTTTTCAATACTCAAAAAGTCGTTGCCATACCACTGCAAGCCGTCGGTGCATCGTTTGAAAGTCAGCCGGTTGATCTGGTGGTCGGCAGCCGAATCGACTTTCATCCCACCGATGTACTGGAAGACGCCGACGGCAGTTTGCTGATCGTAGATACCGGCGGTTGGTATGACCTGTGTTGCCCAACATCGCGAGTCGATCAGCAGACCGCTTCCGGCGGAATCTATCGGCTGCGCCGCCCAGGACAATCCGCTGCAACGCCCCGCTTGGTGGCCGCTCCACAATGGCACAATATCTCGGCAACGGAGGCTATCCATTTGCTGGACGATGACCGACCGTGGATCGCGCGAGCCGCACTACTCAAGATCGCGACTTCGCATAACTGGGCTACGAATGAACTCGCCCAGCACCTCAGCCAATCCACTCGACCGCTCGCCTCGCGCCAAAACGCCCTGTGGGCGCTCGGCGCAATCGGCTCACCAGAATCGTTAGAGATCGTTACAAAACTGCTAGCCTCGGCAATGCCCACCCATGAAAATCGTAACGCGCCCTCCAATAGCTCAAGTTTCACAGCGGCGCAAGCTTTGAAAATGATTGCAGCGCATATTGTCGCTCTGCATCGATACCAACCGGCGCGATCGCCTGTCGAACAACTGCTGGGGAGCGCCAGCCTGCCAGACCTGCAGCAGCCAGCATTGGCCCGCGTCGCTGCCGAGGCTCTAGGCCGAATCGGCAACACCGAATCGGTGGCTATGGTGATGCGTTGCAGTCATCTGATCGACATAGACCGCGTGCTGGATCACTCGATTCGTTATGCGCTGTTTGAAATTGGCAAGGCTGAAGCGGTGGCCCAATACTTGGACAGCTCCGATCGGCGACAGCAACGATTAGCACTGGGAACATTGGATCTGTTGAACGCTGAATCGTACCTCAGTGTCGACCGATTAATCCAAGCTGCCCAGCAACCTGCTCTGGACGATGTGGGCGCGGAATTGCTCATCAAACGCCCCGCACTGGCACCGCAAGTCTTGACACAGCTCACCCCGCACTGGCAGCAGTCATTAAGTTCTGGTCAAGCTCCACCGGCTTTGTTTACACAACTTGCGCGCCACTGGCACAGTCAACCCGCCTGGATTAAGGCGGTGTCTGACCTGCTAACCCCCCCCGTTGCCGAGCAGCATTGGCAGTGGATGGAGGCGTCGTTGCTTTCACTATCGGGAGCCAAGCTGCCAGTTGCCTGGCATTCTTGGGTATTGCATGGCTTGCAGCAAGATGCCCAGCGCATGGCTAGCCTGCTAACAACAATTGACCTGAGAGGCCAAGATCAATCTCCGATCGTCTCGCGCCTCTTGGAAGTGCTACAGCAGCAACCCGACGACAACGCCAAGTTGCTTCTGGTGCGATGTTTGCCACCGAAACATCTCTACCGAGACGACGCTCTAGCCAACTCGTTAATCAAAGCCTTGGATGTAAGTGATGCCGCCGGTTCGGCGACCCCGCTGTGGAGCGTTTTACAACGACTACACCTGACGCGCTCGACTGCCGAGAGCATTGTCCTGCGCCTGCCGAACATGTCATCTACCGATCTATTGCAAGCAGCCCAAATCGTGTCGACCATCAGGGACGATGAACTGGACCAGGAATTGCTGGTCCAACTGGCCAAATTACCGGCAGCGAAAGCGTGGCCTACGGATACCTTACCGAACATCTATCGCGACCGCAGCGCTGAACTGCGCGCTGCGGCTGAGCGCGTGAACGAACAACTTCAACAATCGCATCCCGATGTTCAACAAACAGTTCGGTCCCTGCTGGATCAATTGCCTCCGGGCGATCCGGTACGCGGGCTAACCTTGTTTCATAGCGCCAAGATCAACTGCGGCGGTTGTCACCAAATGGGTTATCGCGGTGCCAAAATCGGGCCAGAACTGAGTCAAATTGGTCGTAGTCGGACTCGCGAGGCACTGCTGGAGGCCATTCTGTTTCCTAACGAACGCATTGAACAGGGCTTTCAAGCCATACAGGCGCTAACCACCGACGGTCGAGTACTTAACGGTGTCGTCGTCGCGCGACAGCCCGATGGTGCCATCGAGCTACAGATTTCAGCCGACCAGAGCATACGTCTGGCTGCTGAGGAAATTGAACGGCTGAGTCCGAGTCAAATCTCGATCATGCCTAGCGGGATGCTGGAATTGCTAACGCCCCGGGACTTGGCTGATTTGCTGAGTCTATTGGAAGCGGCTTTGTAGAAATTGCGTGAATCAGTACTGATTTGACCCGCAGCAGTGCTGGCAGTCAGTCGCCTCCGCCCATATCGCGATTGAGCGATTCAAGAATCATACTCATTTCAGCAGATTCATGAGCTTTCAGGGACCGATTGAAATCGGCAAAACGATCTGCGGCTGAATCCAGCTGTGGGTGCTTACCTGAGCACTGTTTGACTACGGATTCAGCTATCTCCCGAATTGTGTTATACAGTGGAGCATGTTGGTCGCGCAGCTTGACAGCTTGTTCATGGAATCGCGGCGACTCTTCTAGGGCGTGGTCGAAGTAACCGTAGGCCTCTTCCAATGAAAAATGCAGCGCTAATTGATCGACTAGGGCTTCGATCAATTCCAGAAACTGACGTGGGTGATTTTGTAATGCAATCCGATTGCCGGTCAGCTTTTCCAGTTCAACCAACAGCTTCTGCAATTGCAAGTGATCTTGTTTGATCTCCTGAAAGAAAGGTGCGTTGACCGTGATCCGTGTGGAGGATTTATCAACCATAGTCCGCTCCCAGTCGATCGAGGATTATCGAACTCGTGCGGTCTAGCCTACACTCTCGTTGAAGCCGAAGCAACGTGGTTTCGTCAAAATACAGGTTGCAAAAAAGGCGTCAGAAACTATTCGAGTTCCCGCAGCAACTGGAGCAATAACGGCAGGGGCTCGTCCGCTTGGCGACTTTCCGAGGCCGTCAAATCCCAGGCCTTCAACCAGCGCGTTTCTTGACGCGTGAGTCCGAAATCTTGCAGCAAGTGTTGTTCCAGGTCAGGCAAGTGCGCTGCTCCGTAGAAGATGCCGATTTTTCGACGCCCCATGTCGATTTGCTTCTTTAATCCGCGCAACGCTTCGGCATTGCGATCCACGACCAACAACTGATTGAGCGATCCGCCCATAGCTTGGTCCAGGGCACCGGCTGACGAAAACTGTTTGGCCAGCATGATCTTGGCCTTCTGTGGATTGCTCAACAACTCGACAAGGCTCAGCGGATTTTCCAGCGGATCATTGGTCACAGCATCGCCCTGCGCAGCCTCATTACCCGTCGCCAGATTCTGTTGTCGTAACGACTCCAAAACTGTGGACAAAACCAACGTGAGCACACTTTCACCACGTTCCTGCATCTTGTGAGCCATCTGCTCAGGCGTCATATCAGCGCGCACAAAATGCGGCTTGTTATAGTCGATTTTCTCAAGCTGCGACTGTAATCGCAGGAAATTCTTCATCCCGTCTTGCATCATCGAAATGGGGTTGGCCGATCGCCCTCCACCTCCAGGCGCAACCACGGTGCCCTCAGGCGCTACCAATTCGTACAGCAGGACATCGTATTGATCAAATAGTTGGTTGAGTTGTTGGTAATAAGCTGCGTCTGCGATATGAACAGCTGCTATCAGGTCGACTTGTACGCCATTGGCTGCATCCGAGTACACGGCTACAGCCGTATCCAACGACTTTGGCTCGCCGGCCTCTGACTGTGACAGCCGCATGAAGTCGCTGGTTTTCGACATCTGCTGGGCAGCTTTTGCCGGCTTGTCAGGCGGCTGAACCGCTGGTTGAGCCTGTTCCTGAGCTGAAGCAAAACGGCTACTGAGTAGAATCAGCAGTAGCAACGAACTAGACTTTCTCATGGCAACTATTTCCTCAGCAATGGCAAGCATTCTAGCGGCGGTAATCAAACCACGGGGCCTCAAATGATGATATTCGTCTGCGCCGTAACAATATTGGTCAAACCGCCCAGAAGACTGTGGGATACTTGCAGCAGTTCCCGTGGACAAGGTTTATAACCTGCTTAGCGATTCAAAATCAACCAGTCACCCATGGTATGCAGCTTGACTTCTCCTGGCAACATTTGCATGGCGGATTTGTGTACCTCCTCGCACTGACGAGCGTAGCGACCAGGTCGATCTAGTGCCTTCGGCCGATCGTCTGCCTGCATCTGAGGGTCTGGTGTCTCTGTACCTTTTGATTCTGGTGCCAATGACAACTCTTCCCAAGAGTGACGGATGAGTTCCCAGTGGCTGCGGCGCAGTGATTGCTGTGGCCACTGTCTCTGTTGCCATTGATTCTGTAAAACCTGTAGAAGAATCGGCCAGGCCACAGGCAACAGTTTTGCCGAGGGCAAACAAATTCCATTCCGTCGATCTGGTGGTAGCCGTCCTGCACTGATAGCCGCTTGCGATAAGTGCTGCGCTTGCTGCCAGTATTGCTGGGCCAATTGTTGCTGCACGACCAATGACTGCTCGGCAATTTGAGAGAAGGCGTACAATCGCTTATCGACATGCGGACCGTAAGCTGTGCGCAACAACGGCATGATAGTCTGTCGCAGAAAATTGCGCCGATACTTTTCATCGGTATTGGTGGTGTCTTGCCGGTAGGATTGCCCTAGCCGCTGCAAATACTCCTCAATCTGTTCGCGATAACAATGAATCAGAGGCCTGACCAACAGCAGTTCGTCTGCCAACGGTCGAGTAAGCCGTGGAGTGCTGACTCCGGCCAATCCCGTGCCGCGACACAGATTGTGCAACATGGTCTCAATGCGATCCGAAGCGGTATGTGCGGCCAACACATACCGCGCTCCCCACTGATAGGCGCCGTGAATCAAGAACCGATAGCGTTGGCGCCGAGCCGACTCCTCGGAGCGACCAGGTCGCTCGGCTGATTGAACAGTGTTCGCGGCGCTAGCCGTAACAAACTCCACACCTAACGATTGACTCAACTGGCCCACGAATTGTTGGTCGGCGTCGCTGTCAGCACCACGCCAACCATGATTAAAGTGAGCTACTTGGATGAGATTGCGATTATCGGTCAATTCGACGATGGCTCGCAACAACGCCACGCTGTCAGCGCCGCCACTAACAGCCACCAGCAAACGCTTATCGCGCCACCGATGGGCAGGCCAGGTGCCGAGCAGTTTTGCGACCAGGTCGGCGGGCTGTGTCATCGGCTAACTACTTGCGCAGAACGATATCGGACCAAGTGCAAGGCGCGCACATAGCCACGCTCGCCAGAGCGTGACTAAACCGCTGACTCCTCTTCCGCCCTCTGGCGAAGGCAGCCACTTTTGATGGTCTGGCCACGGTGCTACGCGCATCTGCGGCTATGATACCCGAACGGCCCCAGCTTAGGCGGCCCGCCGGTCCTGGGCTGAACGAATTCCGACATCAAATTGCGCGTGGCGCCCTGCGGAAGATTCCAGGCTAGCTCGCCGCCACAAAGCAGCAATCTCAGCAAACAAAGACACCCGCTCAGTTTGCCGGTAGATCGAGTCAGCGGGTAGCCCTGCCATCAAGCGGCGATGCGCACTGCCCAAATTATGGTAAGGAAGACTCGGGAAGAGGTGATGCAGCGCGTGATAACGAGTTCCAATCGGCCCCCACAACTCAGTAATCCACGCGCGGTGCGGATAATTGAGGCTATCCAGCAGTTGCTGTTCGAAACTCAGCTCGTGCCCATCTCCAGTCCAACGGTGCGCCCCCAGAGTGCGAATATTGTTCATCAGTACCAGCGTCACAGCTAACAAGTATCCGAACACCGGTGTTGTGCTAACCATGATACCGCTGGCCCAGGCAGCGATCAGCCCCAGACACCAAGCCCAGCAGGCGAACTCTTGCAAGCGCATGATCTTGCGTGACTGCACACCAAAGTCGCCGCGCAAGTAGAATATATCGATAATCATGCTACTTGCATGTTGCTCCATCCAGCGTCGGAAACCCGGAACGAACCAAGCCAGCGGCGTCATGAGTGTGAATCGGACAAAGGCAGCGGCGGGCACAACTGCCGCGGCTGCGATGAACAGTAGAATATTTGACGGATGTCGATGACTCAGTTCGATGTACTCGCCATCCTTTTCGGTACCATAGTGCTTGCGCCGGTGGTGTTCGACATGTGGATAGTACAAGAATGATGGCACCAGCAATGGTATGCCACATAGCAGATTCCAAGCAATGCGGAAGGCGGCGAAGCCTTGTGTAGGCAAGTGAACCAACTCATGCGTAAACATGATGGCCCGCATGTAGCAAATCGCAGTAATCGTGAACAAGGCACTGCGAGCCACCCAGAGGGAGACAGCAGATTGTAGCCAAGCCACATCCCAAGTATGTAACCGGGCCAGCAATCCAAATGCAACGTGGCCAGCCAAGATGCTGGCCAGAAAATCGACCCAATAAATCCAGGGCTTGGGCGTAGCTAAATCTTTGATTAGTCCACGCGCTTCTCGAATCGAAAACTGTTCGGTTGTGCTCCCCATCATCCCCACCGACGACTTTGTACTGACAATTGACGCAACCCAGATATCCCGACAATTCCTCAAACTTGCCTGTAGAATGAAGGCTAAATGCAAAAACCATAATTCGGCAATCCACAGCATGACTTCACAAAAAAGTCTGGCCGAAGTGAGTTTTTTGAGCGTCACGAGAACGAAAATAGTAAGTAGTCCGTTTTGTTTACTGTACAGCCAGAAAAATCTGGGATTCTGCGTCAAATAACTGGCGAAAAGACTGATTCATGTTCAAAGTAGCGGTCATCGGTGGAGGCATATCTGGGCTGGCCGCAGCTCTACACCTGGCGGAACAGCCACACGTTGAAATGCGGCTGTATGAATCTGCTGGTCGCCTGGGTGGAGTCTTGGAAAGTGTCTGCGACGGCGACTACCTTATCGAGCGTAGCGCCGACAATTTTGCGACGCTGATTCCCGATGCCCGTGAACTGTCGGAGCGATATGGCCTGCTGCCGTCGCTGATTCACCCCAACGCCGATGGGCGCCAAGCTTTCATCTATAAGAATGGAAGCGTTTACCCGATACCGGCCGGCTTCAGCCTGATGCAACCTACGCGAATATGGTCCATACTTTCGACGCCGATTCTTTCCTGGCACGGCAAGCTGCGACTGCTCAGCGAATACTGGATACCGCCTAGACCGGCCAACATGTCTGGTCAATTCGATGACGAATCGCTGCAATCGTTTGCCTCGCGACGGTTGGGCAAAGAAGCTTTTGACTGTTTGGTGGAACCGATCATCAGCGGTATTTTCACTGCCGACCCACAGTCGCTCAGTATGGCTGCCACCATGCCTCAATTCTGGGAAATGGAGCGCAGCAGCGGTGGACTGATTCGCGGATATTTGCGGGCTAAGCGCGCAGACTCGACGGCAGCAGCTCGTCGTGCCTCAGGCGCGCGCTACGACCAATTCATGGCACCGCGCGAGGGCATGAGCGCCTGGATCGAAGGTCTGGCTCGACACCTACCCGAGAATTGCGTTCGTCTGAATTGCCCTGTCACAGAACTGACCACTGTGACTTCACCTTCCTTAACCAGCTCAACGGGCGCTAGTGGCTGGCAGTTGAAAACCAGCGATGGCCAGAGCCTGATTTTTGACGGTGTGATTTTGGCAACGCCTGCCAGCGTGACTGCCCGGCTACTGCATACAGTAGCCCCCGTTGCGGCGGAATTAGTTGGCGGAATTCCATATGCTTCCAGTGCCGTGGTGGCGATGGTTGTGAACCGGGCTGACATTGCCGCGCGCGTCGATGGATTTGGGCTGGTCATTCCCAGTAACCAACACCGCACAGCGTTGGCCATTAGCTACTCCAGCAACAAGTACCCCGGCCGAGTCCCCGACGATCAAATGTTGCTGCGCGTCTTTCTGGGCGGAGCCCTGCGCCCCGAAATAATGGCCCAGACCGATCGAGAATTGTTGAGCATGGCCACGACTGAACTACGCGAGATACTCGGCTGGCGAGGGACTCAAGCCCGTTGGCAAGCCGTCATTCGTTGGCCTCACGCCATGCCACAGTACAACGTTGGGCATCTGGCGCGACTTGAACAAATTCATCAGCAACTCGCCGCTCTCCCCACCCTACGGCTGTGCGGAGCGGCCTACCAAGGGGTTGGCATTCCGCAATGCGTTCGCAGCGCCCAACAGGCTGCCAACGAGTTGTTGGGCGCGCTGCAATTAAATTGATGCCTCTGCGGTCAATGAAATACGCGACACGAACGCAGCACATCCGATGCTCGCTGCAACACGGCCACCAAGTGCCCAGAGACATCCACGGCAGCTATCGGCAGCTTGGCTAAATCCTCATCGGTCGTGGCCACACCTTGACCTGTTTCGAGGATTGGGGGCATGACTGAGGCGGCTTGTAGTCTATTCAACGCAATGCCGTTACGAATCTGGCGACACTGTTCATCGTCCAAGACGACTCTCGGCAATCGCTCCAACAGCACCAGTGGTGATCGTAGATGTCGCTGGATCGCCTGGCGATCAGTCAGTTGCTCAAGCGCCTCACAGCCATCAACAGTTGTCGATCCGATTCTCGTACGGACCAAGCGCGACATGACCGCGTCAGAATGCAGCGATCGAGCGATGTCGGAACCCAACGAGCGCACGAAGGTACCTGTACTGCATTGAATCGCCATCGTTACTAACGGATAGTGGAAACCAATGACTTCAAGACTATAGACCTGCACGACCCGACTTGGCACATCAAATGCGATTCCCCGTCTGGCCAGATCGTAGGCTCGCTGTCCCTGAACATGAACGGCGGAATGCCGGGGAGGCGTTTGCACAATCGCACCAATCCAGCCTTGCATGGCCCGACTCCAGTCTGGCAAATCAACCGCAGGAGTGTCAGGCAAAGATGTAACCCGGCCCTCCACGTCCAATGTCGGGCTTGATTGACCCAGCACAAAATCAGCCTCGTAACACTTGCGCTGTAGATGCGCGAACTCGACCAGACGCGTCGCGGGTCCAACGGCGACCAGCAGTACGCCGGTGGCTAAGGGATCAAGTGTCCCGGTATGCCCGACCTTCACTGGATCTGTCAGTTTCTGAATACGATTGACGACATCACGGCTGGTAAGTCCGGCTGGCTTGTCAATGGCCAACACTCCGAACAGCGCTCCTGCACCACTCAATTGCCAACCAGCTCCAGCGCCTTACCGGTGCTCCATTGACGAAAATCGGCTGGATCGCGATGCACTGCATGGTACAACGTATCGCGCTCCACCGGTTCCCGTCCGGTTTCACGAATCAATTCCTGAATCCGTTCGACCGACAACATCTCCGGCGTAGTCGCACCAGCATCGTGATAGATCAATTCGTGACGGACGGTACCGTCGATATCGTCGGCACCATAATGCAGGGCAATCTGCGCCGTTTCGATACCCAGCATGATCCAATACGCTTTGATGTGAGGAATGTTGTCTAACATCAGACGCGCTACAGCGATATTGCGCAGATCGACCAGAGCCGACGGCTTCTTGACATCCGTCAATTGCGTATTGTCAGGGTGGAATGCCAGCGGAATGAAGGTCTGAAAGCCGCCGGTCTGATCTTGCAGCTCGCGTAACCGCAGCAAATGATCGACGCGGTGATGCGCCTGCTCGATGTGGCCATACAGCATGGTGCAATTGGATCGCAAACCCAGCTGATGCGCCGTGCGATGCACCTCAAACCATTTGTGGGCATTGGCTTTGTGTTCGCACAACTGATCGCGAACTTCAGAATGAAAAATCTCGGCGCCACCTCCCGGAAGACTACCCAGCCCGGCCTGACGGAGGTCATCCAGAATGTCGCGGACGCTACGCTTGGTTAAGAACTCGAACCAGCCCACCTCAACGGGTGTCCAGGCCTTGAGGTGAATCGAGGGGAATTCGTTGTGCAATAGTTCTAGAATGCCTCGATACCAGTCGTACCCCATCTTGTGATGCAAGCCACCTACGATATGCATCTCGGTGCACCCATTGTCATAGGCTTCCTGCCCGCGCTGCCGAATTTGCTCGGGGCCCATCACGTAGCCCTTGGGATCGCGCAGGTCGCTCCGAAAGGCGCAGAATCGGCAGCGATAGATGCAAACGTTCGTCGGATTCAAATGCGTGTTGATGTTATAGTAAGCCACGTTGCCATGCATTCGCTGGCGAACCGCATTGGCCAGTTCGGCAAGTTCTGACAATGGCACCGCTGGGTCGTACAACGTCAACCCATCTTCAAACGTCAACCGCTGCCGAGCCTCAACCTTGTGCTGGATAACTTGCCAGCGCTGTCTTATCGAAGAATTATTCGCAACCATAACCACATCCGCACACAAAAATGGCAATGAACTAAGCTGATAGTATACCCCGGATGCGGCTGGTTTATAGCCTTAAGAGACTGTAAGTTGTCGCAAACCATGAGCACCCGTAGCCAGCGTCGCCAGAGGGTGGAATGCATGTCCGCCCGTCCGCTAGCGACGGCCACTACAAACTCCCACAACTTTTATGTACTGCGTCCGTGGTGCTGATTCAACCAGCGCCAAGCGTCCTCCAACGTCTGCTGCGATGGGCGACAATTGTAACCGAGTTCTTGCTGAGCCTTGGCGGAGCTGTAATAGTGATTCAGCTGGCCCATTGCGATCGAAGCACCGTTAATGTCACCTTCCCGCAACGGCAGGCATCGATACAGGGCATCACACATCCAACCTGCAACTGTCATGGCCCGATACGGCCAATACACGCGCCTGGGCCTGCCAGCGATTTGGAGAATGCGCGCCCATAAATCGCGATAGGTCAGGTTTTCGCCGGCCAGAATATAGTGTTGACCATCGGCGGCACGATCGATGGCTTGGACTATCCCGGCGGCCACATCGCGTGCGTCGCACAAGCTGCATCCGCCAGCCGTGGCTAGGGCGACGGGAGCCTTGGCGACGCTGAGCAGCAATCGACCGCTGGACGGCTTCCAATCGTATGGCCCCAACATGAACCCTGGATGAAGGATGCAAGCTCGAAGCCCCTGCTCGCTAATTGCACAGCGCACGACATCTTCGGCCTCGCGCTTGCTAACCACGTAATTACAAGGTACTTTGGGAACGCCCCCTGTAGCGGTTTCATCGATTGGCTGCTCTAAACTGATCGCCGCTGGCAAAGTATCGACCGTGGAGATGTGCAACAGTTTGACATCCTGAGCCACGCAAGCTTCTACGATTCGTCGCGTGCCTTCGACATTCACCTGTCGCGATTGGGCTAGTCGCGACCAACCTATGTGAATCATGGCTGCGCTATGAATGGCTGCCTGGCATCCCTTAATTCCACGGGCTAATTGCTGACTATCTCTTAGATCGCCGTCAACGATCTGCACATCCAGCCCCTCCAGGCCGCGTCGCGTAGTCTCCTGACGGCACAGCGCGCGCACTGCGTAGCCCTGCGATAACAGTTGGCGGACGATACTGTTCCCCAGCAGGCCCGTTGCACCGGTAACAAAGATCACCACCGTACATCACTTCCAAGAGACCCTACGCCCCACGCTGCGAACATCAAGCGTCGTGTTGGTTCAGTGATTCTAGCAATTAGGACTGCCAGCGTGAACCAGCGCTAGCGTACCAGCGCGCGACGATAAACGTCGGTCGGAGCTTCGGTTACTGGAATCGAAATCACTGCTGCATTGCGCTGTACGGCGGCCACGCGAAGCACGTCTCTCGAGTATTGATGGCAATTGATGCATGTCGTGAGCGTATGCATGTAGGTGTATGCGGCGCCATCCAAGTTCTGCTGCTCGGCCAATTCGGCCAATTTGATTGCTGCGCGATGCAGTTCGCCGCGGTAGTGCGAGTAAACCTGATCTTCACGAGGCCTCCAAACCTGGGACTCGCAAATATTTTTAAGCTCTTCGGCACCTTTACGAATCAAATCAAAATTGCCGGCTGTTAATCCTTCTACCAACCGCTGCGAGGCACCCAACTTGGCGCGCATGGCGATACTCAAATCTGCTGGCTCACGCGTGGTCAATGTTGGCTGTTGTGCCAATGCAGTCATTCCAAGTGCCAGCAAGCCAACCGCAATCATTCGTCCTACCACGCTCATATCATCCTCCTTGCCGAATAAGTCGTCCGCTGTGTTATCGGCAAAGTTGATGTGACCAGAACAGATAACTCACGGAATTCCGGAACCACATGTCGCGCCGGACCTGCCTAGCCCAACGGTCTATCTATGTTTGTCGCGACCGTCTCCAGGCGGTGGTCAAGCCCCAAGCCGCACGAATTACTAGTCCAGATATGTGCTGTGGCCGGCCGCAGCCTTGTACTGTTTTAACAACCGCTCGACTTGCTCCGCTGATAGCTTGCCAGATTGCATTTGTGCTATCAATTGACGCTGATAGCACTCGGCCAATTGGTCTGCATCATAGTGTGCAAAACGGATCATGTCGTTGATGGTGCTGCCCGGCACGATGCGCGTCACATGAAATCGGCCGTCGTTGTCGATGGCAACCTGCGCTTCGTTGGGATTGCCAAACAGATTGTGATGATTGCCCATGACCTCCTGATAAGCCCCTACCAAGAAAATGCCCAGATAGTATGGCTGATCCGGCTTCCAATCGTGTAACTCCAGTGTCTGATTGACATCTTTCAAATCCACGAAGCGATCGATCTTTCCGTCGCTGTCGCAAGTCACGTCGACCAATGTTGCGTAATCAGTCAGCTTTTCGTCCAGCCGATGAATGGGCACGATGGGAAATAATTGTCGAATTGCCCAGCTATCGGGAGCTGAACGAAACAGCGAGAAATTGCACAGATACTTCTGTGCTAGGCTACTCTTGAGTTGCTCAAATTCTTCGTCTGAAAAACTATCTTCTTCAGCCTCGCGCAACGCGCGATGGCAAATCTCCCAAAACAGGACGTCCCCTTTGGCTCGATCTTCCAAGCTAACCAACCCCAGGTTGAACTGGATCTGCAATTCGTCTTTCAACTGCAGAGCGTCGTGGTAATACTCGGCATAGTTCTTGGTATTGATGGAATCGCACAGATCTTTGAGTTCGGTAATCACCAACGGATCATCGGCGTCGATGGTAACTTCGGGCTGATCGTCGGCAAACGTCTCGATTTCGTCGCGAATACAGGTGATCAATACGCAGTGGTAGGCGGTCATGAATCGCCCGGCTTCCGTAGCTAAATGCGGTTCAGGTACGTTCTCCTCTTCACAGATGGACTTGAAGGCATACACCACATCGTTCGCGAATTCCTGTACCGTGTAGTTCACGCTGGAATCAAACCGCGTTTGCGATCCATCGTAGTCGACGCCTAATCCACCGCCGATATCCACCAATTCAATTTGGCAGTCGATTTGTCGCAGCTTGCAGTATACGCGCGCTGCTTCTCTCATGGCATGCTTGACGCGCTTGATATCGGTGATTTGCGAGCCGATGTGGAAATGGAGCAGCTTGAGCTGGCCGTCCAACTTTGCCTGGCGCAACATTTTGAGACAATCCAAGATTTCAGAGGTCGTCAATCCGAATTTGGCTGAATCGCCACCAGAGGATGCCCATTTGCCAGAACCTCGCGAGTAGAGCTTGGCTCTGAGGCCGATTTGAGGTGCCACACCCAACTCTTGCGTCAGCTTGAGTAGCATCCGCATTTCGTTTAGCTTTTCAATGACGATGACCACACGTTTGCCGGCTTGGACTGCTAACAGCGCCATCCTCAAGAACGTTTCGTCCTTGAAGCCGTTACACAGCAGCAGCGATTCTGGCGTCTGTTCTTGGGCGATGGCAGCGTACAGTTCGGCTTTGCTGCCACATTCCAAACCGACATTGCAACGCCCGGCCTCGCGCAAAAACTCTTCTACCACCTCGCGGCGCGGATTCACCTTCATGGGAAACAGTGGAAAATGCTGTCGCCTGTAGCCGAATTCCTGAATGGCATTTTGGTAGGCTTGCGTTAGCGCGCGAAGCTGACTGGTCAGTATCTGCGGAAATCGCAGTAGCAGTGGCAATTGGATACGGTGTCGCGACACCAGATAATCCACAATTTCCTTCAAATCCGCGAACCGTGCGTCACCGGCTGCTGGTCGCACCAATAGATTGCCGCGCGGATGGATATCGAAATACCCTGCCGCCCAATTCTCCACTCCGTAGGCGAGCTGAACATGCTGTAATCGTTCTTCGTTCATTGGCATTAGGCCTAAATGACTGCGAAACGTGAGGGGTAAAGCTGCGAATTCTACTGCGATGGGCCAACTTCGACGAGCCACCTGCACCATGTGCAACTCTGACTTTGATGCCACTAACGCGAATCTGGTCTCTTGCCGGACCAAGGCTGGTTTATAATGGCGGGTGAGCAACTGGCCGTTGGAGCTGACTACTTCGATTCGCAAAACAGAAGGTATGCATAAACTATGTCTCAAGATTTCAGCACCATCCAGGCGGCTGTGGATGCAATTCGTCGCGGCGAGGTCATTATTGTTTTGGATGCGGAGGATCGCGAAAACGAAGGCGACTTTATTTGCGCCGCCGAATTAGTGACCACCGAGACGATTAACTTTATGCTCAGCGGCCGCGGACAGCTGTGCTGTCCCATTCTGCCCACTGCCTGTGATCGCTTGCAGCTCAGACCGGTTGTCGACAGCAACAATGCTCCACTACAAACCGCCTTTATGACCCCCATCGATCACGCTGGTTGCAAAACGGGCATTACCGCGCAGGAGCGCGCTGAAACTATTCGGCTAATCGCCAATGGAAATTCCAAACCCGACGATTTTGTGCGGCCAGGTCACGTCTATCCGCTGCTGGCTCGCGAAGGCGGCGTGCTGCGGCGCGCCGGACACACCGAAGCTGCCGTCGATCTGCCGCGTATGGCCGGGTTGGCACCGGCTGGAGTGCTGACTGAAATTCTGGATAGCTCTGGCGATCGCGCGACTCGCGACGCACTGCTCGACTTGGCTCGACGACACAAGTTGGAAATTATCACCATCGAACAACTGATCGCTCACCGTCGCATCAGTGAAAAACTGGTCTCGCGTAGCGCTCACGCTCAACTGCCAACGCGGCTGGGCAATTTTGAAGTTATGGTCTACGACGTGCAATTTGAATCCCAGGAACCGATCGCGATCGTGATGGGGGATCTGACGACGCCTGGCCAGCAACCACCCTTGGTACGCATGCACAGCAGTTGTTTTACGGGAGACCTGCTGCAATCGCTGCGCTGCGACTGTGGCGATCAATTGCAGCAGGCGCTTCAGATGATTGCCACAGAAGGACGCGGTGTGCTGGTCTATCTACCGCAGGAGGGTCGCGGTATTGGTCTGGCACGCAAAATTCAGGCCTATGCGCTTCAAGAACAAGGCTTGGACACGGTCGAGGCCAATCATGCCCTGGGCTACAAGGCAGACATGCGCGACTATGGAATCGGTATTCAGATTCTGAAGGATTTGGGACTCAAGGAAATCCGCCTGCTGACCAATAATCCTAAGAAAACCGAAGCGTTCAACTTGCGCGGTTTTGATCTAAAAGTCATCGATCAAGTTCCCATCGTCTGCGAACCTAATCCGCATAACGCTACCTATCTTCAAACCAAACGCGAAAAGCTGGGGCACCACTTGCCGACGCAGGCGCATTAGCCAATGTTGCCGCGCGTTTTACTTCCTCATGCGTCCCTTCCCCCCACCCACCTTTGATTGCACTTCTCCCCGTATGGTTCATCGATCAACGCTTACGATTCGACCAGCCAATCACGGATCGCATTCCCTAGTCCGTTCGGTGGCGACGGGCGACGCTGTTAGCGCTGCGACTGCTGGACAGCCGCTGCCAGTTGCCCCCTTGCGCATCGGTTCGCTGGTGGTCGATCCTCCCATTTTACAAGCACCTATGGCAGGCTTTACCAACTATGCCTATCGCCAAGTGGTTCGCGAATATGGCGGCGTGGGCTTACAGGCCACGGAGATGGTCAACGCACGCGGGTTTGATTGGCTGGATCAGCATCAGACCGAGCATCCCGACCGGCTGTGGGGCGTCCGCGATGAACCGCGACCGTTGGCCGTTCAGATTTGGGACAACGATCCTGAAGTCATGGCTCGCGTTGGCCGTCGCTTGGTCGAAGATTATCAGGTCAGCGTGGTGGACATCAATTTTGGCTGTCCGGTGAAACAAGTCACGCAACGCGCCCATTCCGGGTCTTACCTGTTGCGTTATCCGGATCGGATGCGCCAAATCATTATCCGGCTGGTCGAAGCCTGTGCGCCAACTCCGGTAACCGCCAAGATTCGATTGGGCTGTACGCGCAAGTGTGCCAACCCGTCCGAAATTGCAGGCGTTATCGAAGACGCGGGCGCGGCTGCCCTAACAGTACATGGACGCACAGCGGAGGAATACTTTTCTGGCAGCGCCGACTGGGAGCAAATCGCCTCACTCAAAAAGCATCTTGCGCGGATTCCCTTGATCGGCAACGGCGATTTGGACAGCGCGGACAAAGTGGTCCATGCTTTCCAGCATTATCAAGTCGATGGTGTGATGATCGCGCGCGCCGCCTTAGGACGCCCCTGGCTATTTGCTCAAGCTACTGCCGCACTGCGCGGACTACCCATCCCGCCTGATCCACCGCTGGACGAGCAGCGCCTGTGCATGTTGCGACACTTTGATTTGGTAGTTGCGCGCTTCGGGCCTGCCAAAGGCACTCAGTTGATGCGCAAATACGCCTGCTGCTATGCTCAGGGTAAACCCGGTGCACGCAATTTTCGCAGCCAAGTTGCGCACATCACTACGCCCGATCAGTTTTACCAAGTGGTCGATCGCGAGTTTCCTCGCGACACCGAGCTGTAGATTGGAGAATCTCTGATCGGCATATTTAAGTCGGGCTGCGAGCGGTGGCTGCTTCCGTTACATTGTTAGTCCCTCGAGACCCATTGCAGGAGCGATTTTCGTCGGAGGGGGACTGGCAGTGATCATCCTCAATCGAGCGACCAGGAGCTGGGTTGAACCTCATGTAACCACTGGCAACCTTGTGGCCGGTATCAAGACTTTCCTTCGGCAGCATTTTCGAGTTTTTCCAGATGTCCGATTTTTCTAGCGACCATCAACCTTTAGAGCAATTCCCCGACGCAGTCGGCGAAGACGTCAAGGAGCGACCACAACCGGCTGACGAGCCGGCTGACGGCGCGGGCACGGTAACTCGCCGCAGCGATTTGTATGCTCAACTGCGACAGACTATCGATCGACTGGAGGATGAAGGTACAACGCGCGGCGATTTGAAGATACTTCTGCGGACGCTAAGCGAACTGCGCGATGCCTTCCGCGTATTTCAACCCTATCGGCGACGACGCAAGGTAACCGTATTCGGATCAGCGCGAACTGCCGAAGATCATCCAACCTATCAACAGGCGGTGGCATATTCCCAGACTATGGCTGCTCACGGCTGGATGACCATTACCGGTGCCGGCCACGGAATCATGGAAGCCGGTCACAAGGGAGCTGGCATCGATCTGTCGATGGGTCTGAACATCCATCTGCCCTTTGAACAAAGTTCCAATCCGGTCATCGACGGTGATCACAAGCTGGTGACCATGAAATACTTTTTCACCCGCAAGTTGATGTTCGTCAAAGAGTGCAGTGCCGTAACGTCGTTGCCGGGCGGCTTTGGAACACTGGACGAGACCGCAGAAGTATTGACCCTCTTGCAGACCGGCAAGCAGACTATGCTGCCCGTGGTACTACTGGATGCGCCCGGTGGAGATTTCTGGCAACACTTCGGCCAGTTCGTAACCCAAACGCTGCTGGCAGACGGCATGATTAGCCCAGAGGATACCGCACTCTACACGATCACGGATAGCGCTCAGCAGGCCGCCGCCGAAACGCTACGGTTTTATCGGGTTTACCATAGCATGCGCTATGTCGACGACCAACTCGTGCTGCGCATCACTCAGCCACTCACTCCTGAAGACTTGGACGCGTTGAATACCGACTTTAGCTCTATCTTAACTCGTGGAAAAATCGAACAGGTAGCGGCGCTGCCAGCCGAGCGCAATGAACCGGACCTCGCGCACCTGCCACGCTTGAAAATGCATTTTAATCGCAAGAACCTGGGACGCTTGCGACAGCTGATTGATCGCGTCAATGACACCTGTCCAACTTGCCAAGCGGAAGCCACCGCATAGCGATGCTCTTGTAGCTTCGCTCCCCAGAGCGTGGTCGGCGCAGTCACAAGCTACCTACCCATGCTTGCCGAATGCCATCCGCAGCAATGATGGGCCGGCCTAGCCGCAACCCTATTGGCCAAGCCTTGATGGGTCACTCGTGGCCCCATTCCAGGCTGCCCAGACAGCGGCAATTTTTATAGCCGCCGTTTCAATTCGCAGAATTCTCCGCCCTAGATTGATCTGCTGCCAGCCGACAGCGCGCAGTGCGGAGCATTCCTCATTACTCAATCCCCCTTCCGGACCCACGATCACCTGCGCTGTTCCAGGGGCTTTCTGCTCCCTAAATCCATCTAGCATGTCCACCAAAGGTTGACTTACACCGTAAGGATGTGCAAACCATCGACACGGCGAAGGTGCGCTAGCCGCTACTGTTGCCTGTGGTGAGGCTAACAGTGCCGTCAGGCTGACAGCTGGCTGGACTTTCATCAAGTAATTTCGGCAACATTGCTTGCTGGCCTCGATCACTGCTCGCCTCAATCGCTCGATGACCTGCGATGTGGGCTGCGCAACCGAGCGCTGACATTCCAGCGGAATTAAACTCCGCACATCTAATTGAACCAGCATGTCGATCAAGGCTTTTTGACGATCGCCTTTGGGCAGCGAAACGAGTAAGTCCAATCCGCCCGAGTGCTCAATTGCCTCAGTCATCGTCGTCGCAATTTCAACCGATACCGACGATTTGCTGCTATGCACAATGCTCGCCTGGGCCACCAAGCCCTGGCCATCGAACAGTTCTACATGGTCGCCGGGGCGCAAACGCAGAACTGTTGCAGCATGTCGAGAATCCTCGGCACTCAGCAGCACATTACCACATTGCGGCAATTCGGGAACGTAGAATCGGCAACGGCTCATAGGTCTCGCAGGGAACAGGCATTTAGCATTGCTAGCATCTGGCTGACAACACATTGTGCCGATTGTACTCAAGTTTTTGACGCGTGGCTTCCGATGCACAGACGATGTGAAGGACTAGAACAAGACTTCCACTGGGTAGTGTTGTTGGCTGTTGGCTCGACATGCAAGGAAGCTGGCGTGACATATTGGCGATATTGGCGTTTCAACGCTCCTCCGTTTTCACATGAATATAACCAGCCTCTGTTTCGAGGCGCGACCGTCGAGGAAGCTCTGGCGCGGATCGAATTTCTAATTAGCAATCGCCGCAGTGTAGGCTCATTACTTGGCCCAGGCGGCGTGGGCAAATCATCGATTCTGCGACATTGCCATCTGCAGCCTACCTTCAGCCTGGATGTTCCCAATGTGCAGATGCAACGTTACTCAATGATGGGATTGCACAGCGGGGAATTGATATCGCGTTTGGTGACCTGGCTTACCGGTGATGCCACCCTAACCAGCTCGGCAACCGCTTGGACTCGGTTGTGTGACTATTTCCGATCGGCACAACGCGAAGGCGTGCAAACCGTTCTGCTGATCGACGACACCGAGAGCGGCTCGGCGGCGGCCGAATCCGACCTGTGCCGCCTGCTGTCGATGGCTTTTCCGCTGACCGTGGTCTTCGCTGTAGAAACGCAATTGGCCAGTGCTGTCAGTCGGTCGCTGTACGAACGGGTTGAATTGCAAGTTGAGCTGCCGCCGTGGGATTTCTCGCAGACTGCGGAATTCTTGATCTGGAGTACTCGACGGCTGGGGCGTGGCGAACCCATTTTCACAGAATCGGCCGTGCAGCGTATTCAACAACTGAGCGGCGGGATTGCCCGCCGCATCATTCAATTAGCCGATTTGGCACTGGTGGCTGGAGCTGTCTCGCAAAGCAGCTTTATCGACGGCCAGTGCGTCGAACAAGTTGCCTGTGAACTGCCCAAGTCGTTTGCTGCGGCGTAGCGTCAGTCGCTACGCTCGCCCAAGCGTGGAGGAATTGCCCGTAGGCTACCCACCGTCTGGTGACGGTGGCTACGGCTAGACACTGCCTGCTTTAGCGCCGCGCACCGCGTCCGCGTCCGCCTCGGTCTCCTCCTCCGCCGCCGCCGCGGCGGCCACCACCTCCGCCACCGAAACGATCGCCTCGGTCGCGACCGCGATCACCTCCGCGATCACTGCGCTCTCGATCACCTCCGCGATCAGGACGCTCGCCGCGGGGTTCGCCATCACTTGGCTCAGCGCTACCGGCCAGTTCGTCGGGCAAGCCCAATTCTTCGAGCGCTCTACGACGGCTGAGCTTGACGCGATCTTGCTCATCAATGTCGATGACAATGACTTTCATCGGATCGCCGACTTGGCAAATGTCGTCAACACTGGAGACATAGCCGCTGGAAAGCTCACTGATGTGCACTAGTCCATCGCGACCTGGCAGAATCTCAACGAATGCACCAAAGTCGCGCACGCTGCTAACGGTACCATCGTAAATCTTGCCGATCTGGGCGGTCGCCGTACAAGCTTCGACTCGCGTCATCGCCGCCTTGGCGCTTTCGTAGTCGGCAGCGGCAACAACGACGGTTCCATCATCTTCTACATCGATGGTTGCACCGGTGTCTTCTTGAATGGCACGAATGTTCTTGCCGCCAGGCCCGATCAACAAGCCGATCTTATCGGAGTCGATCTTCGTGCGGAGCAATCGAGGAGCGTAGCGACTAGTGTCGGTTCGCGGTCGAGGAATCGCCGTCAACATTTTGCGCAAGATTTCCATTCGCGCCTCACGCGCCTGCTTCAGCGTAGCGCGGACGATTTCTTCGCTGATACCGTCGATCTTCAAATCCAATTGAATGCCGGTGATGCCTTCGGGAGTTCCAGCGACTTTAAAATCCATGTCGCCAAAATGGTCTTCATCGCCAATGATGTCGGTCAGCAACACCCAGCGACTTTGCTCTTTGACCAAACCGATGCTAATGCCGGCCACTGGATTGGTTAGTGGTACACCGGCAGCCATCAGACCCAGCGTAGCCCCGCAAACGCTGGCCATCGACGATGATCCATTGGACTCCAGAATGTCGCTGATGATCCGGATTGTATATGGAAAATCTTCAGCATCGGGAATTACCGGTGCAACCGATCGCTCGGCCAACGCCCCGTGACCGATCTCGCGACGCCCAGGACCACGAATCGGCCGGCACTCGCCGACCGAATAAGACGGAAAGTTGTAATCTAGCATGAATTTCTTGGTGTACTCTTCCACCAGTCCATCCACGCGTTGTTCGTCACGACTGGTTCCCAGCGTTACAGTAATCAGGGCCTGCGTTTCACCGCGCTGGAAAATAGCGGAACCATGGGTTCGTGGCAGCACATCGGTTTCGCATTCGATATGTCGCAAACTGATCGAGTCGCGACCATCGGGCCGAGTACCTGACAAAATCAAATCGCGAATGACATACTCTTCTAATTCATGCCAAGCCGTGTTGAACGCATTGACACAGATGGCGCCTTCGGCTTTGGGATCAGGAATCAACTCGGCCAGAGCCTGCTGCTTGACTTGAGCAACCGCTTCTGCGCGAGCCAGTTTGCCGTCAGTTTGCTTGGCCGTGCGATAGCGATCGGAGTAACTACTCTTCAGCCGTTCCAACACGCCGTTGTCAGGCGCTGGCGTGAACGGCTTCTTTTCAGGTCGCACTCGATCGGCTAGCTCTTGCATCAAGGCGATCACCTCGCGAGCCACACCATGAGCAAACATGATAGCCTCGGCCATATCGTGTTCGGGAAGCTCTTGCGCGAAACCTTCGATCATCAGTATCGACTTGTCGCTGGCCGAGATAATCAAGTCCAGCTCGCTCTCTTCCAGTTGAGAAGCCGACGGAAAGGCGATCAATTGACCGTCGATGCGACCGACGCGAACCGAAGCCAATGGACCTTGAAACGGTAGGCTGCTGAGCGCCAGCGCCGCACTGGCTCCGTTCATGGCCAGCACGTCTGCGTCGTTCTGCAGATCACTGCTGAGCACCGTGGCTTGAATTTGAACTTCGTCGTTATATCCCTTGGGAAACAGAGGACGAATCGGACGATCCATCAGACGGCTGGTAAGAATTTCCTTGGTGGTCGGCCGGCCCTCGCGCTTGATAAATCCCCCGGGGAATTTGCCCGCCGCCGCCATTCGCTCGCGATAATCGCAAGTCAGCGGAAAAAAATCGGTTCCAGGTCGCGCCGGCCCACTGGCCACGGCTGTCAGAACCACTGTATCTCCATACTGCACCAACACGCTGGCCGCCGCCTGCTTGGCCAATTGTCCGGTTTCCATCGACAATACTTGGCTGCCGATTTGCTTTTCAACTCTGACTTTCACTGCTTCATTTCCTGATACTAGATGGTTGCAACGACTTGCAGCCGCCCATTGGGGACGGCAACACACTCGAATAACCTTAGAACAGAAAGGCTTGCGCCGTCACCCGGATACCTCCGGCGAACGTGCCTTTGGAAGTGCAATCGCAGGTCAAGCCAACGCTGACAATCCACTGCCAGCGCTGAATATCGCGCCGGTTAGGCTACTTGCGAATGCCCAATCGAGCCAGCAAGTCGAGGTACTGCTGCGGATCGTGCCGCCGAACATAATCCAGCAACCCACGACGTCGACTGACCATCGTCAGCAATCCGCGCCGACTGGCGTAATCCTTCTTATTGGTACGCATGTGCTCGGTGACGTGATTGATCCGCTGAGTCAAAATGGCGATCTGCACGGCAGATGAACCGGTATCGCTGTCGGACTTTTTGAAAGCGGAAATCGCTTGCTGGTTGAGTGCTTTACTAGTGGTCATCGCGGGGGGGATTGTTAGCTTCTGCTGTTACTAGACTTACTTTCTGTGTATCTTTGGTTAGACAAGCCGAAGATGGTAACGGAATCCTCGAATCTCGCAACCTCTATTTTCTGAACCTCCTCCAATTTTGTAATTTGGCTTGGCAGCCATTCCTAGTCCCCGCCCCCGAAAGTTCGATCCTCATCGGCAACCCATGGAAATCCAATGGAACTCTAGTGCCCGCCTATCTGCTTTGCACATGGCCTATTGCGCCCGGCGGCTGCCAAACGACTGCAAAATCCTGGGCAACGACAATCACCAGCAATCCCTGCTATTAGGGGATATGGCCCGGTGCCTGGCAGTTGCCGAGGATCGCTATTGGCAGTGGTTGTTTCAGCTTGCTCCGGATTGCTCCAATTGGCACGATTTATCGCAGCGGCTGATCATGCGCTGCCTTTCGCCTCATGAACGGACGACGGGCCAAGCGACCAGGCTGGCCGCTTGCCTGATCGGTGCTGAACGAGCCTTCGCCAATGAGCATCCGGATTTTGGGACAACGATCAAGTTCAGGGTGCGCCCTCTGCAAGAACAATGGGAAGCGTATGGGCCGGGGCTGTTAAGCCAGATCCAGCCGGTGGTTGGCCCCCAAGTCCTGGAAGAGCGCGCCGAGGTACTGTTGGTCCAGCCCATCGTCGGCGGATATGGCTTGGCCCACCTCAACACGAATCGCTGTCACATAGAAGCTGTGCTAACCAACGCCGATCCGCAACTGACCGAAACCCTTCGTCTGGCCTGGCTGCTAAGCCAACTGGGACTGGAGCGACCACCATACAGCGATCACATCAACGCACATCGCTTACCCATGATCGCCGCCCTGTCCATGCTGCCGCCCACGCTACATGCTGCCGAACAACTGGGCATTGGTCAGCTATCGGCGATTTGGCTCCAGCGAGCTATCGCCCAGTGGAAGCTACCCACGGCCGGCATCAGCGAAAATTCGTTGGCTGAAGTATTGCTAGTATGGTGGGAAACCGTCAATGATCATCAGACGTCCTGGTGTACCGCCATGACCGGACTGGATCGCATGGTCTTGAGCCAGGAGTAACAACCGATGCTGGTCAAAGAAATTATTGAAAAGAAGCGCGATGGTCAAGAATTGTCGGCTGCCGAAATCCAATTCCTGATTCAAGGGGTCACCACCGCATCGATACCCGACTACCAGGTGTCGGCATGGTTGATGGCGGTGCTGTGTCGCGGCATGAGTGATCAAGAAACAGCGGTGCTGACCGAGGCCATGCTCAATAGCGGCAATCGGCTGGCACGCTGCAGCAATCGTCCGCGCGTCGACAAACATTCCACCGGTGGTTTGGGGGACAAGACCTCATTGATCCTGGCGCCGTTGCTGGCCTGCTTTGATCTGGATGTTCCCATGCTCAGCGGTCGCGGCCTGGGAATTACAGGCGGTACGCTGGATAAGCTTGAGGCCTATCCTGGCTTTAGATGCGATCTAACGAGCCAGCAAATCAATGAACAACTAAATCGAATCGGCTGTGTCATTACAGGCACGACCAGCGATGTTGCCCCGGCCGATCGCCGCCTGTACGCGCTGCGCGATGTAACCGGCACAGTGCCATCAATACCTTTGATCACCGGCAGTATCATGAGCAAAAAACTTGCCGGATCGTTGGACGCGCTGGTGTTGGATGTCAAATGGGGTTCCGGCGCATTTATGACTACCTTGGAGGACGCTCGTCGATTGGAGGCCAGCTTGGTGCACACTGGTCGCCGAATGGGCGTCAAAACATCCTCGCTGGTGACTGACATGAACCAGCCGCTAGGCCAAATGGTGGGCAACGCCTGCGAAGTGAACGAAGCCTATGATGTGCTCTGCGGTGCTGGCCCCACCGACGTCGTTGAGTTGACCGTCCTGCTGGCTGCGGAGTTGCTAGTGGCAACCGGCACATCACCGTCACTGGACGCTGCACAATCGGTGTTGACCAAGGCGCTGAAGGATGGTCGGGCGCTAGCCCGATTTCAACAGTTGATCGAAGCTCAAGGCGGAGTATTTTCCGATCATTTGCCGCTAGCCCAAAAGCACGTGATCACGTCGCTTGACAAAGGTTGGCTGTGCGCCGTCAACGGTCGGGTACTTGGCAATGCTGTGATCGCCATGGGGGGCGGGCGGCAACAGCAGGGCGATCCAATCGACCCCAGCGTGGGTTTGCAAATGCTTGTCCGCATCGGTGACTCTATTGAGCGTGGCCAGGAGATTGGACATCTGTTTTGTGATGCACCGGCAGCAGAAACTCAACCGCTCATTAGCCAATTTCGCTCCGCGCTGTCCCTAGCTCCGCACCCTTACCCCGCCCCCAGTTTGATTGTTGCCACGGGATGAAATTGCTAAGCTCCGCACGAGTACATTGGCCAACGATTGCTTGCAGTTCACCACCCTCTGGCGACGGTAGCTACCTGAAACTCAACCATTGACGGCATCGACCGAGCCGTTTAGATTAGTGTCGTCAGGTAGTTACGATCACCAAAGCGTGGTCGGGTCGATGTAGCTGCGCTCGCCAGAGCGCAGATGCGCCAAGCAAGTTGCTATTGGTTTTCAAATACATCAGGAAACACGGTGGGTGTAGCTCAGTTGGTAGAGCGCTGGATTGTGGCTCCAGTTGTCGTGGGTTCGATCCCCATCACTCACCCTGCTTCTTGTTCTTTGCAGCAATTTGGAACACGTCTCAATCGCGTAGGAACTGCCTGCGACGCGGTAGCCTTCAGGTGGCCCAGCCTAATCCGACAGGCTCACCCCGCCGACTGGTGCGGCTGCCGACTACAGCAATTCTAGGTGACCTGTTACTTGATCAATTTTCTGGGCGAAGTCGGGCCCGATGGCCAGGCATGTTCGAGTCGGCTGGCCATGAAATTCGGTTTTGCCACTGTCGGTGATTAGGTGGACCGCCAGCCCCAGTTCAATCGCCCTGTCATGGATGGCCATCAAATCTTGTTCGCTATCGCAGCGACAACATACTTTTGCAGATGAGCCCATGAGCCAAGCTCGCTCGTGGTGCGGGAAATCATCCAGGCAGATGGTACCCAAGCTCTGCAGCCGCTGCACGAGAAACGACATAGAAGCGTGCGCGCCTTGGGCAATCTGCTTTCCTCGGCGCATCTTCAGGTCATGCCGCATGACGATCACCTGCTTGATGCTGCTAGCTTGCGATTCATCCAATGTCCAGTTCTCCCAAGGTCAGATGTTCACCAGTGAACAGCAGCCGCACATCGCAAGGTCAGTTCGCGAATGTTGGACCTCACAAACACGTTGTAGGCTCGCCGTACGAGTCGTTTCTACGCTCCGATCGCTTTGACTTTGGCATCCAAAAGTCTCATCCCGTGATGCAATCGATCTGTGACTTCAGGTCTGCCGCCGCTTGGGGTGTCCATGTTGTGTGCAGCCGTTGCAATGCCGATTGGAGTTGCCGTCGCGCGAGCCGTCGCTGTTTATGCAGAAAGCGTCGCTGCTTACCTGTGGCCGACTTGGCGATCGACTTTAACCATTGGCGCGCGACGGCCAGGTCGTTGATTTCACCCTGGATGGACTGCAACTGGGACATGACCGGCTTGATTGAGTTCCAATCCGAATCGGGAAGCGCATCGGCCAACACTTCTAGCGAGTAGCGCAGCCGCTTAGTTCTCAGACGAAACGCATGCACTTCGGCAATATCTACCAGCGGCGAGCTGCCAGCATTGTCAAATTCGGCAAGGATCGGCGTTATGCGCTGCTTAGACCAGGGCCGAAACGGTTGATCCCATTCAGGGCAGGCCTGGCTATCCAAAACGGCTAACATGGCTTGCTGGTGTCGTACAAATTTGCCGGAGTCAATCAAGCGAGCGTACAATTTGAACAAAGAACTGTGTGCAGTTCGTCGCCTTCGTAGCCTGAGGAGAAACCGCCGAGCGCGCTGTTTAGATTTTCCGCCGTGGTCAGCCAATTCCCGATAACGTTTGATCAGCACATCCAAATCGCGTGTCACGCCGGCAGCTCGGCGAACGCGTTGCAATTGCCTGCGAATCCACTTGACATGTTTTCGCGGCAGCAGGGTCGAGAATATGGCGATGGCAGCGGACGATTTTCGCGCACAGACGCGCAACTGGTGCACTACCTCTTCGTCGCGGCAGTCCGATTCGATTGCGGCGGCGAAACACCTCATGAAGGCAGCCAGTCGTGTTTCAAGCTGCCCGACAGCCATCCGCAAAGTAACCGCACCAGCGGCATCGTCAACTAAAGCTTCATGATCTGACATTTTTGTGGCTCGCCTGTAATCACTCGGAAGGCTAACCTGCTCAGGGCACCTGCTTTCGCCAGTTTAATTAGGGTACCGACAATTTGCCAACCTGCCCTGTGGATGAAATATATGCCTCGCCGCCGTTATCATGGTTGGTGGCAGTGCCTGTCGTTAGTTGCCCTGGTGTCATTGACCCCCAGTTGCAATCGAGATGTCAACCAACCCCTGCCCGACAAAACGACTTCGGAGAACAGCACCATGCGGCTGAAATTGGAAGGCGACCAAGCCGCCGATGATGCTCGCCACTTTGCGCGGCGGCGCGAGGCGATGGTCCGCTATCAATTACGGCAGCGCGGCATCAGCAACCAACAAGTGCTGCAATCCATGCGAACAGTGCCGCGACATTTATTTGTCCCGGCGGAGTTGGTCGATGCGGCTTACGAGGATCGACCGTTGCCAATTGGTTTCGAGCAGACGATCTCGCAACCGTACATAGTAGGGCTGATGACCGAATTGGTCCAACCGCAACCCCAGCATCGCGCTCTGGAAATCGGCACCGGCAGTGGTTATCAAGCGGCTGTGTTAGCCGAATTGGTCGACCAGGTGTACGGCATCGAGATCGTGCCTGCCTTAGCGGATCAGGCAGCCCAACGGCTAGTCCAATTGGGGTACGACAACGTCACGGTGCGCTATGCCGACGGCTACCGTGGCTGGCCTGAACAAGCCCCGTTTGATATTATCATCGTGGCTGCCGCGCCTACCGAAATTCCACAGCCCTTGCTGGATCAGTTGGCACCTGGGGGAAAGATGGTTATTCCCATTGGTGGGGCCAGCCAGGATTTAAGGCTGGTGGAACGGCTGGCTGACGGTGAATTACGCGAGCGACAGGTGGCTGGCGTACGCTTCGTTCCCATGACCGGCGAAGCTCAACGGCGGGATTGAAACGCGGTTGATATTATGGTGTTTGTTATTGCTGAACCATCGCTCCAGTGAGGAATGCCAAATGTCTAGTCATGATAAACTCAAAGCTCAATTACAAGCCAAACTGCAGGAATTGGAGCTTCGCGTTCAGCGGATTGACAGTCGGCTGAGCGATCCCGGCGTCGCCGACTGGGAAGAAAATGCAGCGCTGCATAGCAACGACGAAGTCCTGACTGGCCTGGGAGAATTGACCGAGAAGGACATTCACGAGATTCGTTTGGCACTGCACCGCATAGACAGTGGTACCTACGGAACGTGTGTTGGCTGCGGAAGCGAAATACCTAAAGCCAGGCTCGACGCCCTGCCGTTTGCCAGCACCTGCGTGTCTTGCGCAAGTTGAAAATGGATGGTCTGAGTGAACTACTCAGTAATCTGCTGCTCGGTGTTTCAGGCCGAGGTTTTTTTGCAGGTGGGCTTCTGGGCGTATTGCTAATACACATCTGGTGAGCCGTCGAAGGTTCTCCCCCGCTGAAGCAAATGTGCTTATCCACTCATCCTCTGGGCCTGAGGCTTGAAAAGTGGTCAGACGGTACCTCGTACATGCGCGACAGACCGTTAGCCAATGCAAGCTAAAAGCACACAAATGAGCTGGCTTTGCTGGCCAGCATTTGAAAGAATTGGCGGCAATGGGAAGCGGATCGAATCGAGCATTGCATTTGTGATAACTTGACGCAAAGGTTAGTCGCAGTTGGCCAGCCGAGATGAAGTTGATGCATTATCTGTCGTCGGGCTTTCGCGCGGGTTGAGCACCTATGTGGCGGCCACTGGAGGAACGGTTTGGTTAGCGCTAAAGCGCTGGCAGCGTGATGATGTGTTCTCGCTGTCAGCCGCCGTGTCGTACTATATGGCTCTTTCGCTATTCCCCATGATGCTGTTGCTGACCGGCGGACTAGGGTTAGCCATGCGTTATTCTAAATTGGGCAACGACGCGCACCAACAGATACTGGCCGTTGCCGCCGAGCATTGCTCGCCTTCGCTAGAAGCCAAGGTTCGCGATGTGCTGGATGAATTCCAACAACAGTCTCATGCCAACGGCCCCATCGGCGTGCTATCAACATTGCTGGCGGCGATCGGCGTGTTCTATCAATTCGAGCGCGCTTTTGACAAGATTTGGCGGTTGCCCCCACCTCCAAAGTTGAGTTGGCTGCGCACCGCCGCGCGCCTGTTGCGTCGGCGGCTGTCAGCTTTCTTTTTACTGGCAGCCGTTGGAGGCACGATCTTTTCAGTCTTCTTGACCAATATGGCTATTGCGGGGCTGAGTCGCTGGTTGAGCCATCATCATCGCCTGGCCGCAGTGCTGCTTTCGTCGACGGATTCTATTGTAACGATCAGTCTGAACGCATTGGCATTCGCGGCTGTTTACCGATGGTTGCCCAAACGACCTGTGCAGACGCGCGTTGCCATACGAGCCGGACTGTTGGTGGCGGTGGTCTGGGAAGTTGGCCGACAAGTGCTAAGCGCGATCGTTGTTGGCAATCGCTACACAACGGCCTACGGCGCTATCGGCTCATTTATCGGCTTGTTATTGTGGTTCTATTGGGGAGTTGCACTGCTGCTTTTCGGTGCCGAGTACGTCTACGTATTATCTCGACGCCATGATCATAAAGTTGATCATCTGGTACAAACAACCGACGATCAGAATGAGCCCCCCAAGGATTCTGAACTGCTTGAGGATACGCGGCAGATCCCCACTCGGCGACTGGCCGCCTAGGCAAGCAGCGGTTGCCGGTTTATCGAAGCCGCCTTCGCCAGACGCTGGTCTTGCTCGGTATCCACCGTCCAGCGACGGTTGCTACGTTTGTGTCGCTCGCCCCAATACATTATCGACACGCCCCATGCTATTCTCCCGGTCGAACGTCGCCTTGGAGAATAGCCCGCTGTGATTATCGGATTGGTGGAATTACAGTATTCTTAACCGTTCACGTCTACGGTGAGCCGGCGCGGGGCAGGTAATTTTTGCCTTCATGTGCTTGCCTTGATCGAAAGTCTGTGGAGTTAGCGTCCTAATCTGCACTGGCCCCACTTGTTCCAGGCTACAAAACCCGCCAACGGTTACAGTCGTATTTGCCATGCATACCACAGACTCTTCCCCAAAATTGCCGAACACCCTCAGCGCTAAACAGCTGACGGCGGGGCTGATTTTGTTGACCGTGGTGCCGTTTCTGTTCGTGGTCGTGCTCTATTTTTCCCTGCCGGTTGGTCTGGGACCAGTATTGGATGCGCGCTTGGAAATCGGCCCGCGGACATGGATTTCAAACGACGGTTCGCAATCTCGACTGCTGCCCAGCGTCATCCTGACCAATGCGACTGAAGAACCGTGGGAAAACATCAACTTGGTAATCAACGACCAATTTCACTATTACCATGGACAGACTTTGAGACCCAGCCACGAAGTGGTGATCCCCTTGAAGTTCTTTCACACGCGTGGCAATCAATTTTATCCCCCAGAAAGCCAGCCGCTGAACAAACTGACGGTGTATGCGCAGATACCTTCAGGGGCTCGAGCCATCAAAGAGTTCGAAGGTGATCAGTTACAATTTCCAAAGGTTGCCACTGCGGCACCTTGATCAACATTCGGAACGACCTTATGACCACTCAATCGGCGGGCAAAGCTGTTGCTATTACACAGGCACTCGCGGCCATGGGTGCTGTGTTTCTGCTACCGCTAGTCCCCGCCAGCGCGGCGGAACCAGACGGAAGGCTTCCTGCCAGCATCCACGTCACGCTGGTTGATGAACCGGTGATGCACTACGCAACCTTCCAAAGCCACAATCAAAAGGTGGTCGAGCACAACGGCGTGATGTATATGACTCATCTGCGAACTCGCAATCCGGAATACACCGACCAGTCCTGGCGGTTATCCTACAGCACCGACGGTGGCGCTACTTTCGCGATTTTGTGCGAAGAGTCGGCTGCCACTAATCCGCCGGTCATCGAACTAGACGATGAAGGCAATTTGTATCTGTTTCGCGTCGACTTTATCAGCCAAGACGCGTATTTGGACCGTTGGCCGGCGGGTGCGCCGCGAGTGGCGTCGTCGCGGATCACCACTCGGATACCCACGGGAGCTGCCGGCAAGTACGCGGCCGCTATCGATGTGCCTCGCCAGCAACTGTATTTCTTTTCGCACAATAACACGTTCCATCGCCTGAAGTTGAATGGTCAATTGATCGACTCGCGCACCCTACTGGCTCCTGGACCGAACGCTATCTTGCAGTATCCCTTACTATCGCTCAGCCCCGACGGCAGATTGCATTTGGCTTGGACAACTCAGAAGCATGGGCAATATCTGTACTGGGACATTCACCATGCCTTTTCAGATGACGGTGGTACTACGTTTGCCAGTTGGCCTGTGGACGGGCAGTCAACATCGACGAATTTGACGTTGCCGATCGTGGCCGACGACACGGGACCCACCAGTAGAATCAGTCTGGATGATGAATTTACAGCGCATACTTGGCTGGCGAGTAGTCTGGCCACCAAAGATCACTGGCACGGCCTGTATTTGGCACAGACCAATCCGCAGCGTCAGCATTACATGCGGTATGATGCCCATACGGGAGCCAGACAACGGGACATGCAACCCGAGGTACGCGGCCAAGAGCTGAGTCTGAAAGGTTTGGACGGCTATCTTGTCGCAGATCGGCACCATTCCCAGCGACTGTATGTGGTTGGAAACAACGCGGGACGATTGGCGTGCCTGGTTAGCCAAGACAGTGGCGACTCGTGGAACGACTACGCGGTTAGCCACCAGAGCTATGGCTTATATTCGATCGGCGGCTTTCGCTGCACGACTAGCGATGGAGCGATCATTGGATCGTTCACCGATCAACAGGCTCCGGAGGAACTTACCGATCGCAAGTCTCGCGTGTTTTTCTTTCGAATTGCGTTGACGGACAAGTGATTGGTGCATGGTCTCTCGCGTTGGCCGGCAAGATCGGTTTTGAAGTATTACGTAAAGGAACTCGAAATTGACCAGTACTCACACGACTTCAAATGATCGGATACCACTAGCTTGGCTCGGCTTGTGGGCTGTGCTGTTGGGTGGCGGCTTGGTGGCCGCTCGAACGCTGGCGGACCCGCAGGGTGCGACGCTGGGAACTGTTGGAAGATTGGGCTCGTCGATCGTCCTGGTAACCATGGGCGTGGTCGCCTGGAAACAAGTATCGCCATCCAATCAGCGATATGCGCTGTTGATAGCGATTGGAATGTTTCTGGGCACGATTGGTGATTTTTTTAATGCCAATCAATTGAAGTTTGTGCCACTGAAGGATCCTACGCTGGGGGCCATCATTGCCTTTGGAATAGGTCACATTGTGTATATGAGCGGGCTGCTGATGCTCTTGAACAGGCACATGCCGTTACGCCCCAAGGCCCTGGTGGGAAGCGTGCTTTTTTGGCAATTGTTTGCATTGGCCGGCTGGTACGTGGTGGTCTACCAGGCTCCCCAGGACAGCCCGTTGATGTGGCCTGCTCTGGGCTACACGCTGCTGCTGGCGGGAACGGCTGGTCTGGCGACGGCAGCCGCCTGCCATCAACCTCCACTATGGCCGCTGGCACTGGGCGCAGCGTTGTTTTTGATCAGCGATTTGATCCTAGCGGTCGGGCTGTTTCGCGGATCGTTTCCATATCGCAGCGAAGCGGTATGGTTGACTTATGGTCCCGGCCAAATGCTGATCGTCGTCTCCACATGGCTGGTGGATCGGTGGCGGAAATAGCCTTGGCCGCACTCGTAGCTCAGATGAACGGCGTGGAATCCCTGCCAGTCACTGTGATCGGTCAATCGACCCTCGATGATCGCGACCGCCAGCTCAATGCTTCCTACAAGTCCGTATACTCGGCTAGCGCTGCGATCAATTGTTGAACAAGTGTTCGGACAGCCGCCAGACCTTGCTGAATGTCGCTATGCTCAGCAAGTGCTCGTACGATAGCAGAACCAACAATCAGCCCATCGGCCACTGGAGCCAACAGCCGCACATGTTCGGGACGGCTGATTCCAAATCCAATGCAGATCGGCAGTTCAGTTCGCTCGCGCAACCAAGCCACTCGATCCACCACGTCCGCAGGCAACTCAGTACGTACGCCAGTAATCCCAGTGACTGATACAAAGTAGATAAATCCGCTGGAGCTTTCCGCAATCCGCAACATCCGGTCTGGCGGTGTGGTAGGAGTCACTAGATGAATCAGGCTGTAGTCGCGAGCGCGACACCGCTGGCGTAGATCATCGGCCTCCTCGACCAATAAATCCGGAACAATTGAACCGGCCAACCCGGCGGCCAGTGAGTCGTCCAAAAATTTATCTGCACCAATACGCTGGATGATCGAATAGCTGATCATGGATACTAGCGGCATGGTCAGATGCGACTTTGCCTGACTGACCATCTGCATGATCTCGCGCAGTTTGATTCCAGAGTTCAATGCGCGAGCATAGGAATCTTGAATTACTGGGCCGTCGGCGATTGGATCACTGTAGGGAATTCCCAGTTCTGCCAGCGCGCAGCCGGCCTCTTGTAGCACCTGCAGGAGCTGCGCCGTGACGGCCAGCGATGGATCGCCTGCCGTGACAAAAGGCAGAAACGCCTTTTTGCCTTGACTTCGCAAGCGAGCAAAACAATCATCAACTGCGGACATGTGCGTTCCAAACCAGAGTAAAATTCAGTTCGTTTATGAGCGATACCTTGTCGACGACTACCAGAGCGGGCGCGGGCTTTAGTATTCGCGTCCGGTCAGTCGAGCAATCTCTGCTGCATCCTTTTCGCCACGGCCACTCAGACAAACCAACACAATCTGATCGGCGGGCAGGCTGCTGGCCAGTTCCAGAGCTTTTGCGATCGCATGAGAAGATTCCAGGGCAGGCAAGATTCCCTCGCGCCGAGCAACCGTGTCGAATGTTTGCAGTGCTTGATTGTCACGACACATCGTGTATTCCACTCGACCAGCATCTTTCCAAAAACTGTGCTCTGGACCAACGCCGGGATAATCCAGTCCCGCCGACACGCTATGCACGGGCGATGTTTGGCCGTCTTCGTCTTGCATGACGTAGCTGAGCGTACCGTGCAGGACGCCTGGACTGCCGTATGTCAGCGGCGAGGCGTGCTGACCTGCCTCGGATGATCGTCCGCCAGCCTCCACTCCGATCAATCGCACCTGGGTGTCTTGAATGAACGGGTAGAACATGCCTGCGGCATTGGAACCGCCGCCAACACAGGCCACAATGGCATCAGGCAGTCGCTGCAAGACTTCTAAACACTGTGCACGAGCTTCACGCCCGATCACCGATTGAAAGTCGCGAACGATCATCGGAAACGGATGCGGACCAATGACCGAGCCAATGATATAGTGCGTTGTCTCGACCGAAGCCATCCAGTCTCGCAGGGCTTCATTGACGGCATCGCGGAGCGTTTGTGAACCGCTGGTTACTGGTCGAACCTCGGCACCCATCAAATTCATGCTAAAGACATTCGGCTTCTGACGACGAACATCTTCGGCACCCATGTACACTACGCAATTGAGTCCAAAATGAGCGCAAGCGGTGGCCGTGGCCACGCCATGTTGTCCGGCACCGGTTTCAGCAATCACGCGCGTTTTGCCCATCCGTTGAGCTAACAGGGCTTGCCCCAGCGCATTGTTGATCTTGTGGGCTCCGGTGTGATTCAAATCCTCGCGTTTAAACCAAATTTGAGCCCCACCCGCCAGTTGGCTCAACCGTCGCGCATGATACAGTGGCGAGGGCCGCCCCACGAAATTCTTTAACAAATAATCCAAGTCGGACTGAAACTTAGGATCGCGCCGCGCCGCAGCATACTCGACGACTAGCTCATCCAAAGCTCGCGTCAGCGTTTCAGGTACAAATCGACCACCAAACTGGCCGAACCGACCACGACTGTCGGGCACTTGAGTCAGCAGTCCAGAATCCGATGAACCGGTCACTGGCGTTGCAGAAGGTTTGGAAGAGGCCGACGAAGATGGGGACATTGTGGCTACGTATTTCTAGTGATCAGTCGTCATGGGGACGAAGTGGGACGGTCTATACAAAGCTCGACACCTGATTATTCACAAATCCATGGAGTGCGACTAGCGAGGTCGAACTAAACAAGGGGGTTTGCCCAACGTGTCTGGAAAGCAGCCGAGGTACTGCTAACACACCCTTTATGGCTGGCGACGGCCCACTACGAAGGCAATTGGTCCAATGGTCATCTGGAATTGACGATTGTGGACCGCCCCAGGCAGTCGGTCAAGACTCGGCGAGCAACCTTTTGTCCCTAGAGCCTGAGCCATAGACTCTTAAGATACTCGGTTTCAGGACAATTGGCCGATACCGGGTGACAGGCCGACGCGCTCACATGAGCCAAGATCTGCATGTTGCGTGGCTGAGCGGACGGGTTGAACTCCGAGGGTTTGCCGGCCGCCCGCGCAGCCGCCCGTACCAACCGCACAAACTGTTCATCGGCCAATAATCCAGCGCAGGAACAGGTCAACATCAGCCCGCCGGGAGTTACAAGCTGCATGGCCAGCCGATTGAGATCAAAATGTTTGCGGGTACCTTCTTCCAATTCGCTGCGGTTGCGAATCAGCTTAGGGGGATCCAACACCACCACGTCAAACTGGCGCCCGCCACGCAGCATGTCTCGCATGAAGGCAAACGCATCGGCTTGTGTAAATTTTACTTTTGCTTGATTTAGGGCCGCATTGCGTCGAGCGATCTCCAGCGGCGCTGCGTCCAAGTCAATTCCGGTCACTTCGCGAGCACCACCCCGTGCAGCCGCCATCACGGAGAATCCGCCCGTGTAGCAGCACACATCCAGCACACTACGGTCACGGCACAGTTCGGATAGCCGCAGTCGATTGTCGCGCTGATCGCAAAAGAAGCCAGTCTTGTGTCCGCTTTGAAAATCGACTCGATAACGCACCCCATTTTCCGTCACGACAACCTGTGAGGGCAATTCGGGGCTCGAGCGCTGGAGCCATTGAAATCCTTCCTGACTGAGTAAATGGGGGCTGGGGCTAATTCGCCAATGCACCGTACCCAATCGCGCGGCGATTCGCTGCACGATTTCGATCGCTCGCGGAGCCAGCGCTGCGCTAAAAACTTCGGCGCTCAGACAGTCACCGTAACGATCTACCACCAAGCCAGGTACTCCATCCGCCTCGGCATGGATGACGCGATAACAGTCGGTTGTCCGATCCAGTTGCAATGTCTGGGTGCGAAGTGATACCGCACGATCCAACAGCCCATCCCAAAACGCTTGATTGGGTGCCGTTTGGTGCCAGCTGATCAGGCGCAGCGCCACTTCGGACTTGGGGTTGTACACCCCGTACGCAAATAGCTCGGGAGCTCCGGACTCCGTATCTAAATGCCCTACACGCACCCAGCCTCCCGGCTGTGGGGGCGAGCCGATCCACTGCACAATCCGCTTGCGATAAACGGTAGGGTGGGTTGTTTGTCGCGTGACAATGGCGGTCGGCAACGTTCCTTCGTCTGGACATTCCACTGGCAACCGATCTGGTAATCGAGCTGGCGACGAGCGACCGTCTGGCGAGCCGCCGGGTCGCGGGCGGCGATGATGGAACGTGCGACGCTGAGACATAAATACGCAATCAATTTGTAGCAACGCTCGCCAGAGCGTGGACCATGCGACCGCCTTAGCCCACCGTCTACGCGACGGTGGCTGCGCTCCCCAGAGCCTGGAGGTGGCAATCAAACTTCGTCGATCATTCTAATCGCCAAATAGCCCCAGTCGAACTGAAATGTCCCTGCCGTTGCCTGGCTGCAAACTCCTGGAGCCTCGACTAAACTGAACTGTATGTTCCACCGTACCCTAGATCTTCGAGTTAGCGCTGTCGCCAGATGCCAGCTACTGAGCCTGTTGGCGTGCTCCATGTTGTGGCTAAGACTGTGTATCGGGGCAATTGCACAAGACCAGGCCAACCAACCGACCGCCCCAGAGGACACTACTAGGGCAGAACATTTTGAACGCCATGTACGGCCGTTGCTGCTGGAGAATTGCACCGGCTGCCACAGTCGATCCGTCGGCAAAGTCAAGGGTGGTCTGAGCATGGACAGCCGCGATGAGTTGCTTGCCGGCGGCGATAGTGGACCAGCAATCGATCTTGCCAACCCCGATGGCAGCTTGTTGCTGGATGCGGTCCGCCGACAGTCGCTGGAGATGCCGCCCGAAAAGCCACTTAGCCCACGAAACGTCGTAATTCTGGAACAGTGGATTCGATCTGGTGCCTTCTGGCCACAACAGGCCTTGCCGAATGACAAAAGCGACAATTGGATTGCAACTCGCGCCGCCAACCACTGGGCATGGCGACCGCTGCAGTCTGGCTCTCCACCGCATACGGGTGGACAGACCTGGCCGCTCAATCCTATCGACGCATTTATTTGGCGTGGACTACGCGAATTGGAACTTGATCCCGTGGGACCCGCCAGCGACTCGCAAATACTGCGAAGGCTCGCGGTTGATTTGACCGGTCTGCCACCCAGCCTGGAATTGGCACGGACTTACCAGCAAGCACTGTCCAGTGGCGACCGACAGTTGGCTTACGAACAGTTGATCGATCAATTGCTTGCCTCGCCGCAGTTCGGTGTGCAGTGGGGCAGGCATTGGCTGGACCTGATGCGATATGCAGAGACGTTAGGGCACGAGTTTGATTATCCACTGCACCACGCCTGGCAATACCGGGACTGCGTTGTGGATGGATTCAATGACGACATCCCCTACCGTCAAATGATCGTCGAACACTTGGCCGGTGATCGACTAAGCAGTCCGCGCCTCCATCGGCTATCGGGCATCAATCAGAGTTTGGCCGCTACCGGTTGGTGGTGGCTGGGCGATTCTGTACATGCTCCCGTGGACATCAAGAGCGATTGGGCTACGCGCATTGAGAATCAGGTCGATGTGTTATCAAAGGCTTTTTTGGGGATGACCGTGGCCTGCGCCCGCTGCCACGACCACAAGTTCGACGCGATCAGCACGGCCGATTACTACGGGTTAGTTGGAATCGCGCGCAGCACACGCCGACAATACGCCATCACCGATCCCACCCAGCAGATATCTCTCCAGCGACGGCGGATGCGTGAATTGATGTTGCCAGCCGATGCTGCGGCTCACTCAGCTTGGCAAGCGGTGACACCGGCAAACATTAGTCAATGGTTGACCACTGCGATTGCGCACTGGAAATCATTGTCAAGCGACGAGCTGAATCAGTCGCTACCCATTCAATCGCCACTCTATCCGCTACGATTGCTGGTGCAGTCATCAGCCGGCGACGGGGATCCCGGACAGGATTTTGCAGCTCGCGCACTAGAATTGAGCCAACAACTACGGCAGCTCCATCAACAGTACACGCAGTGGGAAGCCAACAGTTACTTGTTAGCCGACTTCCGCGACGGGCTACCCTCTGGTTGGACCTTAGAAGCAGTGGAGCCGAACGACTGGCGGTCCGAGCGGCCACGGGTGGATTGGTTCGTAGGCCACTTGCCAATGCCGGTACGGCCAGATGTCCTCAGTAGCCAACTGTGGGGACGCAGACAGTACCTAACGTTGCGCTCGCCCGATTTCCAGGTCACGACGCCTTGCGTCTGCATCAAAATGCGTGGCAAGTCGACTCAATCGGTGACGCTGGTTGACAACTATTTTATGGGCGAGTTCCACGGATTGTTGTTTAGCGATCTACGCAAACCCATTGATCAATCCATCGACGGTGGTTGGGTGATACACGCGGGCGACCTCAAGAAATACCTTGGCCATTCCGCGTACTTGTCGTTAGAAAATGACGCAGGCGCATGGTTTGAAATTCAGCAAGTGCGCTGCGCTCCCCAGGCACCACCACCCGAACCACATCCGTGGGCGCTGCAAATTCTAACGCAACAAGTGGCCAACCCTGACGCTTTCTCAAATCTGATTGTCGAGCAACTACAGGCCGCCCTGGCTGAAGTCATTTCGAATCCTGCGACTGGTAACCCTGGTTCATTGGCTGCGGTGCGCGCTATGTTCAGTACTCTGCCGGAGCGATTGCTGGATCCGACGGAGGCCGAGCAGTTATCCACATTTGCCAAAAAACTACAAGAATTGGACAGCCAGACCCCGCAACCGACTCGATTAACCGTTGCCAGTGAGGGCACGCCACAATCTGTGCCAATTGAGCTGCGCGGTGATCCACATCGCACCGGTCAGGTCGTTCCACGCGGATGCTTTACGTCGTTGGTCTCCTGGACTGAGCCGGCTCATGATTCATCAGGTCGTTGGGAGCTAGCACAATCATTGACCGACCCCAAGCATCCGCTGGTATCGCGCGTCATTGTCAATCGCGTATGGCATCACCTGCTGGGTCGCGGATTGATTGCGTCTCCAGATAACCTGGGAGTTCTGGGGAATCGGCCCACCCACCCTGAATTGTTGGACTGGTTGGCCGATCAATTTGTGCAGCACGATTGGTCGATCAAGTGGCTGATTCGTCAGATTGTGACCAGTCAAACCTATCAACTTGGCAGCACTCCAGCCCAGCGACATCAACTGCTGGATCCCGATGCGGCTCTGTGGAGTCATCGGTCGGTGCGACGACTAACTGCCGAGAACCTGCGCGACGCTGCGCTGTTTACTGCTGACTGTCTGGATCTCAGTTTGGGAGGAGCCAGTGTGCCAGTGTATTTGACCGAGCAGATGACCGGTCGTGGTCGGCCAGCTCGCAGTGGACCGCTGGATGGGGACCACCGTCGCAGTTTGTATTTGGAGGTCCGCCGCAATTTCCTGAATCCTTTCTTGGCAGCTTTTGATCAACCGATGCCCAGCACTACGGTCGGCCGGCGCAATATCTCCAACGTACCAGCCCAAGCTCTCAGTCTATTGAATGATCCGCTGATTGTGCACCTTAGCCAACGTTGGGCTGATGCAACTCAGCCCATCACCGATCCGCAGCAGCGCGCTCGCCGCATGTTAGAAACCGCCTTCACGTGCCTGGCTGACACTGATCAGATTTCGCAGGCAGTCCAGTTCGTCGAGCGATCGGGCGAGCATGGCTGGCAAGAACTAGCGCACGTGTTATTGAACTCAAAAGCATTCTGCTTCGTCCCGTGAGCTACCACCTAAAAGCTTTTGGAAGTACATGCGGATGTCTGCTCGATCAAAGTCTTTCGACTCGGACAACGCAGTTTCCAAAGGTAGATCCGCCAGCTAGGTCGGTCAGCCGCTGACTGGTGAGGTCATTCAGACTCTTGCGGTCCGGTGCGAGCTTAGGCCACCACTGACCGACGGCAATGGCTACGCCCCGACGCGCGTCGGTGGTAACCTGCAGGCGACGCTGGATTTGACCATGTTGGCTAACAATCCGAACCGTCTGGCCATCTTGAACATTGGCTGCCAGCGCATCATCGGGATGAATCAATACACTAGGCTCACCGCCAGCAGCGCGCAATAGCGACGGAATATTGCCCATCGAGGTGTTGACGATGTAGGCTCCCGGTGGCGAAATCATTCGCAGTGGAAACTGGCGATTGGGTTGCTCGACGAAATCAAGCTGTTGGGGAGCCGGCCCAAAGCGAATTTTCTTATCCTCATGATGACTGCCATGGGCATACGGGCGAAAGTCGCCAGGAATGTTCAAACGCGCACTGCCCTCACGTTGCAGTTGCTGAAACGTCACGCCATGCAAAAAGGGGTGATCGCTGGCGAGCAAATCTGCGGCCAGCTCGGCTGTGCTCATCGCAAACACTGGATCGGCTAAACCCAATCGCTGGGCCAATTGCTGGAAGACCCAACTGTTGGGCCGACACTGGCCTGGCGGAGTCAGGATGGGGTCTGCCCACTGCAGGTAATAATGTCCGTAGGCGCAATACAGATCGGGATGCTCGGTAAACATGGTTGCGGGCAGTAAGATGTCCGCATAATCGGCCGTGTCGGTGGGAAATAACTCCAAGACTACCGTAAACAGATCTTCGCGCGCCAGCCCAGCGCGGACGCTGCGTGAGTCGGGTACTACAGCGGCTGGATTGGAGTTAAATACGAACAGAGCGGCGATGCGGGGATCGCCATTGGCGGTTCGTTCCGCCAAAACAGTTCCCAAGTGATTTTGATTGACGCGCGGGCGATCGGGTTGACGGAGATGCAATCCGCTGTAGCGAGTTTGATTTAGTTGAAAGCCGCCACTGTACGACAAACTGGCACCGCCGCCGACGTGCTGCCAAGCTCCCGTGAGCGCCGGTAGTAGACTGACTGCCCGTACTGAATTGCCGCCACCTTCGTTGCGGCTCATGCCATAGCCCACTTTGATAAAGGTCTGTCGCGTGCCACCAATGGCCTGCGCCAACTGTTGAATCTGCTCGCCTGGCACTCCGCACACCGACTCGGCACGATCCAACGTCCAGGCGTCGCACGCCTGCCGATACGCATCCAGCCCGGCAGCATATTGCTGCAGATAGTTGGTATCCTGTAAACCTAGCTGGAAAATCTCGCGACCGACCGCCAGCGCCAACGCCGCATCAGTACCAACGTTGATCGAAATGTGCTGATCGGCAAAGCGGCTGGTTTCATTGTGGTAGGGATCGATATGAATTATCCGCGCGCCATGCGTCTGACGAGCTGCCTTAAGCCACGGTACCAAGTGACTGCCCGAGCGCAGCACGTTGATTCCCCACAGAACTATCAATCGCGACTGAGCGATCGACTCTTGGGGAACTGAGATTTTGCCGGGGCCATAATTGATTTCCCAGGCTGTGCTGGCCGTCGACGCACAAATTGTTTGATCCAGCTCGCTAGCTCCCAGAGCTCGAAAGAAAGCCAGCGGATGATCGCGCTCGATCAACCCCATGGTACCGGCGTAGTGAAACGGCAAGATGCTTGAGTCGCCGTATCGCTGGCGCGCGTGTTGCGTTCGAGCAGCGATCGTATCGAGCGCCTCGTCCCACCCAATGGTTTGGAATTGACCGCTACCTTTTGGGCCAACGCGGCGTTGTGGATACAGCAGGCGCTCGGGATGATGCTGTCGCTCGGGATACTTGGCCATCTTGACGCAAGCAAATCCTTGCGTCATCGGATGCTGCGGGTCGCCGCGCAGGCCCACCACGCGATCGCCCTGCAGGTCAATCGTCAAACTGCAAGTATCCGGACAATCCAGGGGACATACGCTGCGACGTGAAACAATTTCCAGCGTTGGCACAGAATTCATAGAGCACTCGCGGAGCTAAATCTTGCGCCGCTTTTTAAATAATTGGTCGATCTGCTTGTTCTGATGTTTGCGCAGGGCGCGTTTGTCGTGACCGTCATGGGCTGTCATGCGAGTCAAATTCGCCTGCACGCGCATCAAAAAATCGCGATAACTCTGCTCGACTTGCGTGGGCCGAAGCGTTGGTTGCCACGGTGCACAGACAAAGGTGTACAACAAGCCAGCATCGATCATGACCTGTGAAGCGGTTTCGATTTCATCAAGCGCTGCGACAATGCTCTGGCCACTGCGGGGGTCTAGTTGTTGCATTTCCGCGACGAGCAACATAGCCCACAATCCAGGATCCGATATCGACGCGCGCAACTGCTGGACCATGGGAGCCAGCCCCGCCACGCGCATACGCTGCAGTCCGCGAGCGATCCAGCGCCGATTGTTCTCTGTGGATTGCGGGAATTGTTCCAGCAGCGCTTGCGCTGCTGCGCCCGAACCACACCGCACCAGCGCCTCTAGGACCAGACTGAGCACGCTCTCCCGCGAATCCTGCAGATGCACTGCTAGTTTGGACTCCAAGCCTTGTTCGCTGGAATCTTGGTTGCCGGCGAACTGTGCCAGACTTATCAACACCATCTGAAAACTGGCGGAATCTGCAGTTGACACTCCAGGCCCACAGGACAACACGGCCGATAGATCTAAATAGCCAGGGTGCAGATGTCGCAGCACCTCCAGGGCGGCCAATCCTTGCTGCAATGCGGTTGCCGATTCTGGATTCTCAGCCAACTCGGCAACAGCTTGATCCAGTACTCCTGCCAATTGATCCGCAGATTTATCTAATAGGCCGACGCGCTGCCTGAGCCCTTGGATGTCGATACGGAAGAATATTTTGTGCGACTGGGCAGTCTGCACGATCTGCTGCTCATGCTCAGCCAGCTCGGTTATCGGCATCTTGACGACCTGCTCCAGCAGCTTGCCGGCGGAGCGCGTGGTGATGCTGGTTAACTCTCGTTCCTGCCCTACTAAGTCTGCCACCTGAAGACAGGCGTGGCCGATGGTTGACGAGGGAATCGGGAAAAAGCTGAGCATCGGAAACTGAGTAAACGCGATTTCCGGCGATCGTTGGCTCCACTGGTCAAATACCACTTGGCTAATGCTGGTATCATCCATGTAGCCTTCACACAGCCAATTGAGCGCTATATTGCGCACTGCATCATCATCGTGCGACAAATGCTCGATTACAGAACCCAGGATGGAATCAGCCATGTTGTTCACTTCCGCTGTGCACTTCGTTCCTCTCAATCGGCATCGGCAATTGTAGCTGCCGTCGCCAGACGGTGAGTTCGCCTTACGATTTTCGGTCGAGCCAATTCGACTATTCACAGCCTAGTTTGCGTTATCTTGCTGTTTGACGAGGTGTTTTGGCAATACCGGTTGGGCCATCATGGCCCAATAGACGCAGAAATTTAGCTAGAATTGTTCTACAGAACACTGATTTCGACCATTCTCCGTATGGAAAGGTTCACCGGTATGCAATTAACTTCAGTTCTGATACGCATCCTACGCACTACTCAACTGACGCCTCTCGGGCCGGTGGCGGCTGTTCGAACTGCAATGCAGCTGATCTTCTGTTGGTATTTGCTATCAACATTCCCTAGTGGAGCAATCAGCGCCGACGAGCCGATGCGCGTCGGCATGATCGGATTGGATACATCGCACGCACCGGCCTTTGCCAAGCTTATCAACCAGAATTCGGATGTCGCTAGCCCGCTGGCAACCATGCGGGTAGTGGCCGCCTATCCTGGCGGTAGCCCCGATCTACCGTCCAGCCGCGATCGAGTTGTCGGCTTTACCGATGATCTGCGGAAGATGGGCATCCAGATCGTCGATTCGATCGAACAACTGCTGACCAAAGTCGATGCCGTACTGCTGGAGAGCGTGGACGGACGAAAGCACCTGGAACAAGCCATACCCGTATTTCGAGCTGGCAAGCCGATGTTTATCGACAAGCCGCTCGCAGCCAATTTGACCGACGCTCTTGCCATCGACCGATTAGCCAAGCACTATCAGTCTCGCTGGTTCAGCAGCTCTTCATTACGTTTCAGTCCCAGCATCATTCGCTATCGTGGGGCAGCATACCAAGGTGCTATTCACGGCGCGGATGCGTGGGGCCCTTGTGCGCTGGACGCCACGCATGAAGATCTATTTTGGTACGGCATTCACGGAGTCGAAACACTGTACACGGCCATGGGAACAGGCTGCCAGCAGCTCGTGCGGGTCAGTACTCCCAGCACCGATGTTGTCGTGGGGACATGGGAGGGGGGGCGAATTGGATCGTTTCGGGGCATACGCAGCGGTGCCAGCGGTTATGGTTTGGCTGTCTTTGGCCAAAAATCGATCGAACTAGACGCCAAATACGAAGGCTACGGACCACTGGTCGAAGAGATCGCCCGATTCTTCAGTGGTGGGCCGCACCCTGTCAGCAACCAAGAAACGCTGGAGATGATGACCTTTATGCAGGCGGCTCAGGTATCGAAACAGCGTGGTGTCCAGCCAGTCACTTTAAGCGAAGTTTTCGAGCAACATCTGGCTGCGGCTGAAGAAATTGTGGCTAGAATAGTGGACCAACCCTAACCCCTACGACTGCACTTCATGACCAGCGCACCTCCAGCAGATGTACTTCAATCGTCGGCCTTCGGAGTCTTAGAGACCACCGGTTGGACTCCGGCGATGGTAGCTTTGGACGCCATGGAAAAGGCCGCCCAGATCAGAGTCTGGCAGGTCGAACTCAACGATTTCTTTGGAACCTGCATCAAAATCTACGGCTCGGCAGATTCTGTTCGAACGGCGATTGATGTCGGTCACGCGATCGCCGCACAGCTGCAAGGCAAGCCAGTAAGTACGATGACCGCTCGATTGAGTCCAGAAGCGGCGCTCGGCATCGATAGTCCGGTCGAGTACAACCCGTTAATTCAACAATATGTCGTCAAACTACCTCTTACCCCCGAGGACCCTACGGTGAGTTCTGATTCCATTCAAGCATTGGGTTTTATCGAGACCCAAGGATTTACAGCGGTGTTTGAAGCGGTCGATACCGCGTGTAAAGCTGCCCAAGTTGAAGTCGTTGGCAAAGAGAAGTTAGGCGGAGGTTATGTGACCATAGTGTTGCGGGGTGATGTGGCGGCGGTACGAGCAGCCATCGACGCAGCGCGGCCCAAGGTAGACGGGCTAGGAAAACTGATCGCGGCACATGTCATCGCGCGGCCCAGCCAATCGGTATTGGCGCTGCTGCCAGCAGCGGTGAAGTAGAGCCGCCGCGGGAAGTAATGTTGGGATTGGAAGTCGTGTGAGGATTGGATGAATAGTCGCTGAGTTGCAAAGAGTTGAGACCTTAGACTTCCAATTTGAGATCAAAGATTTCAGATCTAGCATCGCAAATGTGCGATTTGGACTGGTCGCCTGCGAACGTGCAATTCTCTTTCCGATTTCAACCACCCCCCATCGCGCTTACCCAGCAATTGCACTTCACAACTCGCAAGTTCTTCAATCTCTACTCGATTTGCATCCTAAGTTCGATACTCCACCAAAATCGATGATCCTTACTCGGGAAATTTCAACCATGCCTGCCACCATTCTCCGCAGTTTCACGGTCGCGCTGATTTCATCGCTTCTGGTTTTGCCTGCCAACATTCTTCTGGGACAGACGGCCGAAGTCGATATCCGTCCCGACGTTGTCTATGGCCACAAAGACGGCCTGGCCTTGACCTACGATGTCTTGACTCCCAAACAAAATGCCAACGGGGTCGGTCTGTTGTTTATGGTCAGCGGTGGCTGGTTTTCTATTTGGGCACCACCCGAACAGCTGGCCAAGACCTATCTCGCCCCGCTATTGGATCAAGGCTACACAGTCTTCGCGGTTCGACATGGCAGCAGCCCCAAATATGTCGTCCCTGAAATTGTGGTCGATGTCAAATCAGCACTCAAACACATCTCGGAGCGCGCGGGTGATTACGGCGTCGACAAATCGCGCCTGGGCGTTTTTGGATTCAGCGCTGGTGGCCATTTATCGCTGATTCTCGGGACCCAAACCAACGACCAGGGTGATGCCGAATCTGCTCCACGAGTGGCCGCCGTAGTCGCAGTCTTTCCACCTACTGATCTAACGCCTTACGTTGATTCACATTCGCTTCGCGAGCGATTTCCGGCGCTGAAATTCGACATCCAGCAAGCTGCCGATGTATCACCAGCCAAACATGTCACCAGCGACGACGCTCCCACGCTGCTGGTTCACGGCGACAAAGATGAATTAGTTCCTATCTCCCATAGTCATCAGATTGTGGCTGAATTTGAAAAATCGAACGTCAAACACCAGCTCATCACCATCGAAGGTGCCGCGCACGGCTTCGACGCCGAAGGCAACAAACGCATGATCGACGGGATGATCCAGTGGTTTGGCGAACATCTCAAGTAGTTCCCCCTTACCGTCTTCCTTGTTAATTTTTGCAACGTCTCATGGACGTCTTTCTCGGAGGCATCATTATGCAGCGACTCATCAGCCACTGTGTCCCCGCCGTCGCACTGCTTGCGATGAGCTTGACAACGCCCGCTAATTGCAGGCAACTTCGCGCTGCGAGCTTCGACGTTCGTCCGGATGTGGTATATGGCCACAAGGATGGTATGGCGCTGACGTACGACGTCTTTACGCCTAAAGAAAACGCCAAGGGACTGGGGTTGTTGTTCATGGTCAGCGGTGGCTGGGTTTCCACTTGGGTTCCACCGCAACAACTGGGAAGCACCATGTTGGCACCGCTGCTGCAACAGGGTTACACCGTCTTTGCGGTACGTCACGGCAGCAGCCCCAAGTATGTTGTTCCCGAAGTTGCGAACGACGTCAAACAGGCTCTCAAGCACATACATAAGAACGCTGACGACTACAGTGTGGACAAATCGCGGCTGGGCGTATTCGGTTTTAGTGCGGGCGGCCATCTGTCGTTGATTCTTGGCACTCAATCCAATCATGTGGGTCACGCGGAACAACAACCTCGAGTCGCTGCCGTTGTGGCTGTATGTCCACCAACTGATCTGGAACTGGCTCTGGATTCGGAAGACCTCGTCAGACGCTTCCCGGCGCTTAAGTTCAAACGCGACCTGGTTGGCGACGTTTCTCCGCTACGGCATGTTACCAGCGATGATGCTGCGACGTTGCTAATTCATGGCGACCAAGACGATCTGGTACCGATTTCGCAGAGTCAAGACATTGCAGCCGCGCTGGAGAAGAATCAAGTCAAACATGAGCTGATGACCATCGAAGGTGCCGGACACGGCTTCGACCCTGAAAGCCGCAAACTCATCTTTCAAGGCATGGTACAGTGGTTTGATCAACACCTGCACCCCTAAACATCTACAGTGAACTGAGAATACTCAAGCGCCGGACGTCCACCTTGTCTCGACGTACTGGCCTGAGTCGTCGCGGCTTAGCGCTGCTCCGTGGTGTCGGCCGACGGCGACCATGGCTTCTGAAAAATCACAATATAGTTCTCGTGAAGCAAGCCCTGGACTTCGTGAACTTTCTTGAATCCGCACTCGGCGATTTCAGCTTCGACTACTTCTTGTCCAGCACGGACATGATTGAGCACCCACTGCGTGCTCTTGCCTTCCTCACGCCGAAAGTCGATGACAATCACTCGACCCCCTGGCTTCATGGCTTGGTAAAGTGACCTCATCGTCTTAATCGGAAATTCAAAGTGATGGTAGGTGTCGCAGATGAACGCCACATCGACAGAATCAGCGGGCAGCTCAGTAGAATCTGCGGTACACAGCAGGATGTCAACATTGCGTAGTTCCAATTGACGGCTGACCGATTGGATATGTTCCAGAAAATTCTTGGCAATATCTACCGCAATGACGTGCCCCATCGTTCCGGTGGCATCCGCCAATAAACGAGTAAACAAACCCGTCCCGGCGCCAATATCAGCCACCGTCTGCCCTGGCTGAATCTTACAAGCCGCCACTATTTCCTTGCGAAGTGCATAAACCTCGCGGCTCTCGACTTCGAAGCGACTTACAAAATCGCTGACATTTGGATCAACAAAGGAATCATTGATGCCCGGACGTAGGCTAGTGTCCTGGGCGACCAGCGCATGGCTGATCCAACAGATCACGCACACCAGGAACCCAGTTCTGAATCTCGACTGTTGGCTGGCCATTTTGCTTTTGCGCGCTGACTGTAGATGACACAGATTCATGAGCATGCAGCGTCTTGGAAGATCCCGATTGGCCGCAGGCCCAAACAGAGATCTTCTACACAACGCGTCAACTCGGCAGCACTGGCATGACAATATTGGTTGAGCGGCTACCGATAGCTTCAACAGTTTCGACGGCGCCAAACAGCGTGTGGCTACTGGCGTCATGAATCAATACCGACAGTAACTGGCCCGCCTGCCGCACGTGGCCATCCCAGACCACAATGCGATCGCAATGAGTACGTCCGGTCATTTGTCGCATCGGCCCAGATTCGCCGCGCTTGATCGAATACTTGCTGGGACCTTCGACCAACACTTCAACGCGCTGACCGAGAAATCTGAGGTTATCTTCCTGGCTAATGGCATTCTGCAAGGCTAACAATTCGTTATTGCGCTGCTGCTTGACGAGTTCCGGGACATCATCGGGCAGATTTTGCGCCGCCTTCGTGCCAGGTCGCACTGAGTATTGAAAAATAAAGCTATTCTTAAATCGGCAGCGCTGCATCAGCTCAACGGTCTGTTGAAAATCCTCGTCTGTTTCACCGCAAAATCCTACGATAAAATCGCTAGACACTGCCGCATCGGGCAGCACCGTACGAATACGGGCGAACATTTCATCGTAGTCCGCCACCGTGTAGCCGCGCTTCATCCGCTTGAGCATCGTATCGGAGCCACTTTGAGCCGGCACATGCAAGTAGGGCGAGCACTTCGGCAGGTCGCGAACCGTCTCCAGCAGATGCTGCGTCATATCTTTGGGATAATTGGTGACGAACTTGATGCGCTCAATGCCATCGATTTCATGAATCTGCTGTAGCAAATCTGCCAACCGCGTTTCGTGGTCGCCGTTGCGATAGCGGTAGCTGTTAACAGTCTGTCCCAATAGTACGATCTCTTTGCATCCCTGCTCCGCCAGCGTTCGCGCCTCACTGATGATTTGCGCAGGCGGTCGGCCCTGCTCTGGACCGCGCGTCATCGGCACAATGCAATAGGTACAAAACTTGTCACAGCCAATTTGAATTCGCAGATAGGCTTGATACGCTGTCGGACGCATGCTGGGATCGCGTAGCGGATCAAACGACTCGTGACTGCGGCGTATATCCTCAGTAGAACCGTCGGTCCGCCCCAAACTGACGGCCAATTGTGGTCCCTGTCCCGCTTCGACGTTCTTGAGCAGCTCGGCGATACGATGCAACTGCCCTGGTCCGACCACCAAATCTACATAAGGCGCCCTGTCGAACACGAGCTTTTGGTCTTTCTGAGCCATGCAGCCCATGACACCAATCATCTTCTCAGGATGCTCCAGTTTCATCCGTTTAAGATGCGCTAATTGGCTATAGACCTTTTCCTCGGCGTGTTCACGAACGCTACAAGTGTTGAACAATATGGTGTCGGCCTCGCTGGCGTTTCGCGCCAATTGGTATCCCTGACGGCGCAGGCTGGCGACCACCATTTCGCTGTCCAGAACGTTCATCTGACAGCCAACGGTTTCGATGTACAGTCGTTTGCAAGCAGTAGCGGTTGAGCTTTCCATAGAACCAGTAGTTTAACCGGCCAATCACCGCTAGGTAATCTTAAAATTGCTCTGAGTGCAGAATTCAAGAGCCTGTCGGGGCGTTACTGAGTGTATCGGCCGGGGGCGGAGTGCCGCTGGTGACCTGGTCAGAATCCTGCTGATCCCCCATCAGCATACTGCTGATTATCGATAGGTCTACTTCGCCAATCTTGTCGTTCGCAGCCGAACGTGCCAACCGGGCGGCCCGAGCCCGCTTTCGAGCCCAAACCAATTGCGAATCGACGTATTCTCGCAGCATGGCCGTCAGCTCTGCTTGGCGGCGCCGCATCAACGAAACCAGCACCAAAGCCGACAGCCCGCCTGCGATGATCAGCAAGATCGTTTCGATTGACATACCGGTTCTCCAGAGATTGCCACTTGCGGCGGAGTCTATCAAAATCGTTCATTTCAAGGGATAGCGATTTGATTGGCTTGAAGGCAGGACGTATTGTCTGTTGGCATAAAAGGCGGCTAGCTCCGGCTCTTTTGCGCCAGAACAACCTATTCGGGAACCCTAAAAGCGGCTAAAGGGGCATGATATTCCACTGGAAGCTGCGTGAAATTGGGGACATTGTACGGCTCAATTCATCGCTCTCCGTGCAGTACGGTACAATTGTCTCATACCCCTTTATATGGGGGCTTGTGGGTTAGGTTGTCCGTAGTATGTTTTGCTGGTGGCTCAACGGATTGTTTTGGGCCAAGTTGCCACTGTTTTATAGTTTTTCGCCGTTTTTCGGCGCGTCATTCCACGACAGGACATCGGAGTTTGGGTAAGTGCAAGTCAATATCTCTGCTCGTCACGGATCCGTATCGGATCGCGATTTGGATTTGATACGTGAAAAATCCGAGAAAATTCGACGGCTTTTCGACCGTATCAACGCCATTCAAGTTATCGTCGATCTGCAGCATCGAGACGAGCCGCATGTGGAATTGAACGTTTCCGCTGAACACGCTCAGGATTTCGTCGCCTCGGCCAAGGCCACTACGGTGATTGGGGCGTTGGACGCGGCGATTCAGAAAGTCGAACAGCAACTACGCAAATACAAAGAAAAGCTGACAGACCACAAAGGCGTTAGCCCCAAACACATTCCTCCAAAGGACGAGGCTGATTGACGTCTCCGGTCGCGTGTTCACGGCGATCGAATCTGCTAGCCGCCAAGCGTGGCTAAGCGAAAATCGCCATACGAAAGGCCGCAGTCGCCAGCATTACGAATGCCTCTTCCAGCGCGAGCTATTACGAAAGGTTGATTCAATGAAGTTTTCGGATTTTATAAGCACTCAGTCGATCTGTGCCGAGCTGTCATCTACGGATAAGCCGTCAGTGATTGCAGAGTTGGTCGATTCGCTGGTCAAAGCTGGCAACATTGCCGAAGCTGATCGCGACGAGATCATCAAAGCGATCATGAAACGCGAAGATCTGGGGAGCACAGGTATTGGTCGAGGTATTGCCGTGCCTCACACCAAGCACCAGGGGGTTGCCAAGCTGGTTGGCACCGTGGGCGTTAGCTCCGGTGGCGTAGGCTTCGATAGCTTGGACGGCGAGAAAGTTCAACTCTTCTTTTTACTTGTGTCACCACCAGACCGACCGGGAGATCATCTGCGGGCTCTGGAGAACATCTCTTGTCAACTGCGCGATGAAACGTTCTGTCGATTTCTGAAGCAAAGCAAGAGCGCCGAAGACATTGTCCAGCTTCTTGAAGAGGCTGACAACAATCAGTTTGTCTAAGTCGCTGACTCCAACCACACTCTTACTCGTTGGCAACTGACCTTGACGATCCGAATTCAGAAGTTGGTGACCGTCAATAATCCCTTGGGATTGCATATGCGCCCGGCCGATATGCTTGCGCGCACGGCGGCTCAATTTGAATGCTTGATCGAGATCGAAAAAGATGGCCAAGCGGTTAACTGCCGTAGTATCCTAGACATCTTAACGTTGGGTGCTCAACAAGGCTGCCAACTTTTTTTGCGGGCCGCTGGAGCCGACGCTCAACAGGCCGTGGATACTCTGTCAGAATTATTTGAAAACGGCTTCGATGACTCTTCGGTCGCCTCAAGCCAAACCGGCTAGGCGCGCCTAGCACTACCCACAGCACCAGCCATCGGCTCGAACTCACTCGCCAGGCTGGTTAACCATTAACTAGAAAACACCACACTATGACGGCACAGCTCACGATAGTCCTTGCTCTGCAATGCTTCGTGGCTGACGTCAATGACCGATCAGCATGTTGCAACCGCCAGGCCTTGCGGTCTCGCCAGGAGATGCCATCCGACAGGTTGTGATACAGAGCCCGGAAGTCCGCCGTATCACTGTCCCCGAGATTCATTCCTCAGATCGCTACTTAGTAATTCACCTCACGCCGCCAGATCAAGCTGGCCTGGCAGACTTCCGCTTTCTGGCCCAAGTTCGGGCGCTACGAGCTGTCGGGGTGATTCTATGACGGCCACTGCCACTCGACTGCGCATTCGCTTTACCAAGTGCGGTCAAATGCGGTGGATCAGCCACCGTGATTTGGCGCGGGTGTGGGAGCGTCTGTTGCGTCGAGCGAATTTGAACTTGGCCTTCAGTCAAGGGTTTCACCCCAAACCCAAAATCAGCTTTCCCTCCGCGCTGGCCCTGGGCGTCGAAGCCCTGGATGAAGTGGTCGAACTTGAGCTGACGGACGCCACTGATCTGGCGGATATTCAGCAGCGAATCGCCGCGCAATTGCCCGAGGGCATGCAGCTCCTGTCGCTGCAGGCCACATCCGCCAAGGCGCGGATGCTCGGCAGCAGTTATCGACTGTCGCTGCCAAGCGAACTGGTACAGTCGACTGCGCAGCGTATCGAGCGCTTGCGAGAGCAGACGACTCTTACAGTAGACCGCGACGGCGAGACCATTTCGTGTTGTCCAGGCGACCCCTACTTTTCGATCCAAATCACGGGCAGTGAATTGACCTTCTCACTGCCGGTCGCCCAGCAAGGCACCAGCCTGCGACCTGGCGAATTGCTGCGTCTGTTGGGCTTGGAAGAAAGATTGCATACCGACGGTGGACTGCAACGCACTCAGGTCCACTTGGCCACTGATGCAGTCACAGCGCCTGCATGAACAATCGAGTGAGCAAACAATGTACCTAGGAATATTTGTCTAACACCGCCACCACATAGAGATTGTGGCTCAACCACACAAGGGACCGGGGTCAACGCCCCCTCCCGTTTGAAAGCAAGGAATTCAGTACATGCGTAAAGAAATGTTAGTCAACGTATCACAGCCGGAAGAATGTCGCATCGCGATTATGGAAAATGGCGTGCTGGAAGAACTGTACACCGAGCGCGCCAGCCAAAACAACTTTGCTGGCAACATCTACAAAGGCAAAATCGTTAACCTGGAACCCAGTATCCAAGCCGCCTTCGTCGATTTTGGCGTGGGCCGCAACGGCTTTCTGCACATCAGTGATGTCGAACCCCAATACTTTCGCCAAGCCGGTTACGATCCCGAGGAAATCAAGGAAATCATGGACGGCCATGTCCCAGGCGCTGCCGACGTGGACGACGATGATGCCCCGCCTCGCAATACCAAGCGGCGGCACAGTTCGCGGCCGCGTTTCAAGCCGCCCATTCAAGAGATTTTTCGACGTGGCGACGAAGTGCTAGTGCAGGTCATCAAAGAAGGTATCGGCTCCAAGGGACCAACGCTGTCCACTTACATCAGCATTCCCGGACGCTATCTGGTGTTGATGCCCGCCTTAGGCCGCGTGGGCGTCAGCCGCAAGATCGAAGATGAAAAACAACGTCGTACTCTGCGGCAATTGCTGTTGGAACTCAATCCGCCCAAGGGCGTAGGTTTTATTGTTCGCACTGCCGGCGTTGATCGGACGCGCCGCGAATTGTCACGCGACATGGCTTACCTGCTGCGCTTGTGGAAGGTGCTGGTCAAGCGCGTCAAAAACACGCCTGGCCCGTGCGATATCTACGAAGAAAGCGACATGATCATTCGCACCATTCGCGATATCTTTTCCGAGGACATCGATACTATTCAGATCGACGAACAATCCGCCTACGAACGGGCTCGTGAATTCCTGCAATACGTCATGCCCAAACATGTCGGACGCCTGAAGTTTTATGACAGCCGCGAGCCGCTGTTTCACAAATACGATCTGGAGCGCGAACTGGCCAATATTCAACGACGCGTCGTGCCGCTCAAGGGTGGCGGCTCCATCGTGATCGACCCCACCGAAGCCCTAGTGGCCATCGACGTCAACAGTGGTTCGTTTCGCACCGATGGTTCGGCAGAAGATTCCGCCTTTCAGCTCAATATGTCCGCCGCTAAAGAAATTGCTCGGCAATTGCGATTACGCGACCTGGGCGGTGTGATTGTCAACGACTTTATCGACATGAAACGCGAGACGCATCGTCGCAAGGTTGAACGCGCGTTGCGCGATGCCATGCAGCGTGATCGCGCTCGCACCCGAATTCTTCGCACCAGCCCGTTTGGCTTGGTCGAAATGACGCGTCAGCGAATTCGTCCAAGTTTGAAACGCGCGATCTACGAGGATTGTCCCTGCTGCCAAGGTCGCGGCGTGGTCAAAACTAGCGAGAGCATGGCTATCGAAGTTGTTCGCGTATTGATGATGGCTTGCCAGCAGCCGCGCGCCACGCGCATTACAATTCGCGTCAACGACAAAGTGGCGGCCTATTTGAACAACCGCAAACGACGCGATGTCATGCAACTGGAAGAGTCCAGTGGTGTGAATGTACAGATTTTGGGTAGCGAATCACTGTTCCCCGAGCATTTTGAATGCGATTGCCGCGACGGCGAAGGCAATTTGATTCCGCTTAACTTCCTGCACGAAGCCTGATACGCATTCCGTCGGTTCGGCCCATGTCACAGCCTCAGCGCGATTTTCCACAGCAAGCTATCGACGATCATTTGCTGGACGACTTGGCACAGTTGATTCTGCTGGCGATGCGCGAAGACTTGTCACGCGGTTTCGACATGACCACCGTGGCCGTCGTGCCCGAAGGCCTGCCGGCCACTGCAGCCGTCGTGGCGCGCATGCCCGGAATGGGGGCCGGATTGGATCTGGTAGATTCGATCTTGGAAACCATGAACTGCTCGATCACGGCTGAAATGCTGGTGCGCGACGGCCAACCGTTTACGGCTGGGCAGCAGTTAGCCGTCCTGCGCGGCGATGCCCGCGACGTATTGACCTGCGAGCGCACAGTTCTGAATTTTCTGGGTCGCCTGTGCGGCATCGCTACCTGGACACACCGTCACGTACAACTCATCAGCGATCTGCCGGCACGACTGTACGATACGCGCAAGACCACGCCCGGCTGGCGACGGCTGGAAAAATACGCGGTTCGCTGCGGCGGCGGTCACAATCATCGCGGCGGGCTGTATGACGCGATCCTCATTAAAGATAACCATCTAGCCTGCCACTGGCGGGCCACCGGCCAGGCCCTGGGGCCAGCCCAAGCGGTTCACCATGCACGCCAATTTTTGAAGTCGCAACCCGGCGCACCCCCGGATATGATTGTCGAAGTCGAAGTTGACTCGCTTCAGCAATTGGCCGATGCTCTAATGGCCGACCCCGACATTGTATTGCTGGACAACATGTCGCCGCCACAACTCGCCGAGGCCGTCGCCATGCGCAATCGGACCAATCCGGCTGTTCAGCTCGAAGCCTCAGGCGGCGTTCGCCTGGAAACGTTGCGAGAGATTGCTGAGACAGGTGTCGACCGCATCAGCGCAGGAGCACTGACACATTCGGCGTTCAATCTCGATCTAGGTTTGGATTGGCTGGTGGATTAGGACAATGTGCATCACTACTGACGGCCTAGTCAGAATTGCTTCATCAAGGCTGATTTGCACCTGTCTTCCGCTCACTCTTGTTTGTCGGCCAGCCGTATGACAGACCAGCCACTACATGAACAATTCTCCTGCGACCAGCTCGACTCGCGGTTGTGCTGGCAGTCGCCACCGGCGCGCTGGCAATTGGATTCATCCGTCTCAAAGCTGCGCGTTTGGACGGATGCTGCAACCGATTTTTGGCAGCGGACTCACTATGGCTTTCGTGCCGACAATGGACACCTGCTGCATTTGGAAGCTAACGGCGATTTTCAACTGCAAACGCGCCTGTACCTGCAGCCACAACATCAGTACGATCAAGCGGGATTGATGATCTGGATTTCACCGAGCTGTTGGATCAAGACCTCAGTAGAATTTGAACCGGACATCGCAAACCAGCTAGGTGCCGTGGTAACCAACTCCGGCTACTCCGACTGGTCGACGCAACCCATCGATCGTTCCATCAGCGAGCTGTGGTTCCAGCTGCGGTTGACCGGACAAGACGTGATGGCTCATTGCTCGCAGAATGGCCGAGACTGGCAACAACTGCGTGTCGCCGCCCTGCTGGAACGACGTAGCGGCCAGAGTGTGCGGTGTGGCCTGTACGCTTGTAGCCCCCAAGCGGCTGGATTCCAAGTTGACTTTGATCACTTGCGCTTCGATCCGCTGTAGTTTTGCAATCACTAACGCAACTTTCATCAATATTTCCACCTCACCCGATGGACTAAAACATGTCAAAAATCATTTTCAAAGCCGGCGAAGCCACCGTCTTTAGTGAAGGAAAAGATGTCACCGCCGCGATGCCCGAAATTGTGATAGGTGCCGTTGATGGTCCGGTCGGTACCGCCTTTGCCACCATGATGGCACAGAGCAAGGGACACACCGCCATGTTTGCGGTGCGCGACATCAATCAAATGGTGCGTCCCGCCACCATGATGGTGCCTAAGGTCACCCTCAAGGATGCCGCCAATATCGAGCTATTCGGTGGCGTCGTACAAGCCGGTGTGGCCGACGGCATTATTGACGCCGTGATCGAAGGCATCATTCCGCGCGACCAAGTCAACGACCTGTGCATTATCGCCCTGTTGTGGATCGATCCAGGCTGTGCCAAACAAGAGTCTCTGGACAAGGCCGATCTGTATCAGAACAACTACCAAGCCATCAAACTGGCGCTGCAGCGTGCCCTGAACGATGAACCCTCCATCGACGAATTGATCCGCAACCGCCACACCATCAAACACTGCATGTGGGAAGAAAGCTGGGAACCCAAAGCGTAGCTACGGCTACTGTGGCAACCGCAGCGAAATAATCTCGACCACCTGCTCAGCCAATGCTCGCGAACCCGCGTCTGTAAAATGCACATCTCGGGGCTTCTGGATTTGGCCTAGGCGTTGGCGAGCAAACTCGTACAAGTCATGCACTTCAACTCCGTGCTCAGTCATGACGCGGGCGGCAATTTCATTGTACGCGACTTCATCGCCCGGCCGACGACCTTTGGCACCCTTGGGGATGGGCGTCGTATTGCACCAAATCAAGTTGGCACCCGTTGCCTTCAACCGCTCAACCAACCGCCGCAGATTCTGTTCATACATCTCCGGCGATACCTGCCGCTTGCTGCCGGGCGAGTCAGGATCAATCAGATTCTCTCCGTTTGGTCCCATAAACTTGAGATCGTGCAGCCCCCAATTGAAATGAATCACGTCCCACTTCTTGTCCGTTCCTCCGATAGCCAACCACCGCTCGATATTCTTCAATCCGTTGGTTGTTGGCCCACAGTTGGTGGGCGGCCGATGCACATTGGCTTGGCCTTGCAGCAGGTGGCGGACATCCAGCGTATAGCCGATGGAAATCGAATCACCAATCAACAGCACGCGTGGCAGGCCCGGTTGATCTTCAATTTGCCGATACGCGGGATTCTGCTGCTGTACACTGTCACGCTGGTCGGCTGGCTGTGCCTGCCCAGCGCTAGCCAACCCGATCCACAGACCGACACAACTCACTACGCCCAGCCAGACCATGGAGTAGCTCAGATGTGCTGCCCAACCGGCGATGGTCAAAAAATTGAATGCCCAAGCCAACCGACGCTTCTGGCGACCGCTAGCGGACACGCGGACAGATCTATAGTAGGACGACATCAATAGATTCATCGAATACAAGCTCAATAAAAACGGAATAGCAATTCCTAGCACTGCGCTCCTCCAGGCTCGATTGATATCGCCTTCTACCTGCTCGACTAAAGCAGCCTCTGCGGTCTGAAGATCGGCTGACGGCTCGGTCGGTGGATGGTATTGATTCACCGACGCGGAGCAATCCAGCGGTTGGCCAAAATCGGCCACGGACTGGCCGGAAAACGGCGATATCGAGCTACCAACCTCTTCACGCGGTCTCATGCATTTCCAGCAGATATCGAAGGCAGACTCATTATTCTCACAACACTGGGCACAGTACCAGGGTTGACCATGGCTGCTAGCAGCATGAAACTCTTGTAGCGCCTGCTCCGCAGCCTCAACCGCTCCAGCCGGAACCAACAGCTTCACCGCTGTGACACCGCTGCCGAAGTACGACAACATCGTTGCCGCATTGGCTCCTTCAATCAGCGTCACAATACCCCGCTCCGCCAGCCAACCGCGAGCAATTTCTGCTTCCGCGTCGGAGGCAAAGCGCGACACCACCACAAATTTTTCGTCAGTCATCATGTTTGCAGACCTTTCGTTCTCTATAGTAACGATTGTGAATCGTTCTACCAATATGTTGTCCCTGACGGGACTGTCGTGACACAAGATTGACTGCACGTGATAGGTAGAGTTTGATTTAGCAATTACATTCGCCAACTTTTTTCATTGGATGGTTGGATTTGCGGCGCTGACGCTTGCCGCGTGGACTCGAATCAATCGGCTTCAGCGGTGCCGCGTCCAATTGGACACGGAAATAACTGCAAAAACTGTGCAGGATGTGCCAGTTGTACGCTTCAATGAGGCCGCGTCCAATTGGACACGGAAATCGGGTCTGTCATGTTTGCCGGTGCCACGCTGACCAGCTTCAATGAGGCCGCGTCCAATTGGACACGGAAATTCACTCACGCTTCCGGCTCACGGCATAAAGCTGCGGGCTTCAATGAGGCCGCGTCCAATTGGACACGGAAATGTATGATGGCGCACTAATTCCGCATTTTGGCTTTTTGCTTCAATGAGGCCGCGTCCAATTGGACACGGAAATCGCGAATCAAAATAGCATCCATTAGCCGATGAATCGCTTCAATGAGGCCGCGTCCAATTGGACACGGAAATGGGTCCCTTTTCCAGATCTCAGCCCGCCCCCCATAGGGCTTCAATGAGGCCGCGTCCAATTGGACACGGAAATTGCGTAATACTCAGGCCGATACGCCGTGCCAACATCTAGCTTCAATGAGGCCGCGTCCAATTGGACACGGAAATATGTCAGATCCATTCCGTGCGACTGCTGGTCAGCCGGCTTCAATGAGGCCGCGTCCAATTGGACACGGAAATCGTCGGGCAGGTGAATTTCAGGCTAGACTCCGATGTGCTTCAATGAGGCCGCGTCCAATTGGACACGGAAATCGGCAACGCTTGCAATCTAACGCGCGCGACATCCACAGCTTCAATGAGGCCGCGTCCAATTGGACACGGAAATAGGAGCGGAGCAACGCGGTATGCCATCAACTCCGCCGCTTCAATGAGGCCGCGTCCAATTGGACACGGAAATGAACCTGGAACATACGAACTGAAAGCGGTGCGATACGCTTCAATGAGGCCGCGTCCAATTGGACACGGAAATAGCGCGACGCCCTGATTCAAAGGCTGCACGTCGGCGCTTCAATGAGGCCGCGTCCAATTGGACACGGAAATGGTCTTTTAGAAAAGGTGAATACATTGGAACGGCGAGCTTCAATGAGGCCGCGTCCAATTGGACACGGAAATCAACTTTCGACATCAATCAGGCATTTCTGTAGCAATGCTTCAATGAGGCCGCGTCCAATTGGACACGGAAATGTTTTGGGCTGCATGGCAAAAGACTTGGGCAATTTACGCTTCAATGAGGCCGCGTCCAATTGGACACGGAAATGCTGAGGCGGTTCGAGGCAATCTAGCAGATGAGTCGCTTCAATGAGGCCGCGTCCAATTGGACACGGAAATTCAGCATAGGCATATACCGCCGACTACTCAGCCCCTGGCTTCAATGAGGCCGCGTCCAATTGGACACGGAAATCAAGCGTCTCACGAATGCAGCGTCAAAAGAGATGCACGCTTCAATGAGGCCGCGTCCAATTGGACACGGAAATATTGTGCGGGCGAGGTTTCCGAGCCCCGACATTCGCGCTTCAATGAGGCCGCGTCCAATTGGACACGGAAATCGGGGGTGCGCGTCGGTATACCCAATCCATGATTGGCTTCAATGAGGCCGCGTCCAATTGGACACGGAAATGGAGCGTGATATTGCGCGACTGTCAGGCAACGTCAGGGCTTCAATGAGGCCGCGTCCAATTGGACACGGAAATAGTACGTCCCGCCAGCTGCTCAAACGCCAAAAGGCAGCTTCAATGAGGCCGCGTCCAATTGGACACGGAAATAATTTCTCTGTAGGCGTTTGGGGTGGCTGTTATGGAGCTTCAATGAGGCCGCGTCCAATTGGACACGGAAATAATAATCAAGGAGGTGGACTGGTGATCGCGCAAGTGCTTCAATGAGGCCGCGTCCAATTGGACACGGAAATCTGACTCCATTGCGTCCATGCCTCTGGACTTTGATCTGCTTCAATGAGGCCGCGTCCAATTGGACACGGAAATTATGGCCGCCGCCCGCATTTCCAAAGAGCAACTCCAGGCTTCAATGAGGCCGCGTCCAATTGGACACGGAAATTCTCCGCAGATTTGTCCTGGAGCCGCAGCGGGACATGCTTCAATGAGGCCGCGTCCAATTGGACACGGAAATAATTCGTCCTCACTCATGCCGGTTCCCTCGATATCCGCTTCAATGAGGCCGCGTCCAATTGGACACGGAAATCGATAGAGCTGTAGCCAGCCGACCAGTCGTCGATCGCTTCAATGAGGCCGCGTCCAATTGGACACGGAAATCCTTATGGGGACCGGAAATAGGGGTTGGCATGAACGGCTTCAATGAGGCCGCGTCCAATTGGACACGGAAATCCCGCGTCGGACGTGCGAACCGGGCACGCACCCAGATGCTTCAATGAGGCCGCGTCCAATTGGACACGGAAATTTGGTGATGGAGTTGCGGTGGATCGGATGGAGCTGATGCTTCAATGAGGCCGCGTCCAATTGGACACGGAAATGATAACATTCACTGCAAAGAAGACACGCTTCCCGTCATCGCTTCAATGAGGCCGCGTCCAATTGGACACGGAAATGGCGGATCAACGTCTTCGGGAATGACGACCGTGTCTAGCTTCAATGAGGCCGCGTCCAATTGGACACGGAAATAGTAAGCGATCGCGAAATCCACCATCCGCGTCGACGCTTCAATGAGGCCGCGTCCAATTGGACACGGAAATTCGGTGGTCTGCGTGTACCTAGCGAGCCGCTGGCCCTGCTTCAATGAGGCCGCGTCCAATTGGACACGGAAATCCAGGGGTATAGGCTATCTTTTGAGCATTTTCTTAAGCTTCAATGAGGCCGCGTCCAATTGGACACGGAAATGCCGGAACCGTTTGGTCGGCGACGACGGGGTCGTCGCTTCAATGAGGCCGCGTCCAATTGGACACGGAAATGGCAGGACTTTTTTTCTTGAAAGTAGAGGCAGATGTGCTTCAATGAGGCCGCGTCCAATTGGACACGGAAATACCTGATAGGCGTCCCCGGTCCAACGCTGCGGATGCGCTTCAATGAGGCCGCGTCCAATTGGACACGGAAATCTGGTGGAGGTGGCCACCGAAGCCAGCGGGTTTTGCTTCAATGAGGCCGCGTCCAATTGGACACGGAAATGCTGCACCTGGAAAATCGGCGTCGCAGCACCTGCCGGCTTCAATGAGGCCGCGTCCAATTGGACACGGAAATATCCTTTGTTCGCCCGCTAAGGAAATCGTATGAGCACGAGCTTCAATGAGGCCGCGTCCAATTGGACACGGAAATCTTCTGCGATTGCTTTGACATGATTCTCTGCATTGTGCTTCAATGAGGCCGCGTCCAATTGGACACGGAAATCTGCCAAGTACAGATCACCACACAATCCACCTACTCGCTTCAATGAGGCCGCGTCCAATTGGACACGGAAATGGGCATAGGCCGACGTCGGCCGTGGGGTGGTGCGTGGCTTCAATGAGGCCGCGTCCAATTGGACACGGAAATTAGACAGCAGCGGCATGGAAATAACGTGCGACGCGGAGCTTCAATGAGGCCGCGTCCAATTGGACACGGAAATGTCACAGGCGCCAGGAAAATTTTCGAGAAAATTCACGGCTTCAATGAGGCCGCGTCCAATTGGACACGGAAATAATTGAGAGGGTCGGCGAGCGTTCAACCAGATTGTTGCTTCAATGAGGCCGCGTCCAATTGGACACGGAAATGGGGTGCTCCAGGGTCGTTCACGGTCGTTGAAGGCCCGCTTCAATGAGGCCGCGTCCAATTGGACACGGAAATGTCGCCTTCGCAAACCATTCTAGCGTAACGGGTTGTGACCTGCATTGCGAGCACCCGGAAGATCAATGGCATCGTCTCGCGATAAGCCGTTGAGGTACCTATCGAATTCTTGCTCAACAATCTGCGCCTTTCCTGATAATTTTGGCAGTTTCTAAGCTCCTGAGTGGCCTTTGCGAGCACCCCACGGCTTTTGCTCATCACCTGACCGCTCGCACCAGTTTGCGAAGTTCATCAGTACACTTCTCGACCCATGGCCGGACGCGTTTTGTCGCTCGGCCAAGTCATCCACACGAGCGTCAGGGATACCAGGCCTGCATACTCAGGCGAGCATGGGTCGATTGGCACCCCGCGTTCTAGCGAAAGCAGCCGCCAGCACGACTCTGCTGAATCGTCGGCTAGCGTGTTTCGAATACTGGGTATTCTAGTATTTCGCCCATTAATTGGCGAGCCAACAGACGCGTTTGTACTTCCAAAAGCCGACGATAACTGACGCGATAACCAAACAAAGGATGGGTGACCAGTTGATCCATCCGCTGTTCATAGGCGCGAAAAAATCCCTTGCGTCCATTGGCCGTCAGAGCCACTGCGTCTCCGACTACCACAAAGTCACTAATCGTCACCATCCGCTGATTGATGGCGCTCAACACCGCTGAATCGACTATCAGCGGCCGGAACGGTTCCATCAGATCGAGCGCCAAGGCGGGCCTGCCAAATCGCGGCTGATGATAGAATCCTAAGAACGGATCCAATCCAACCGATGTGGCAGCTATCGTCAAGTCTTTAGCCAACAGACTGTATCCCAGTGACAGCAAGGCGTTGATCGGATCGCGAGGCGGACGTCGATTGCGGCGCTCGAAGTCAAATCGAAATTCATGCTTTCCATTTTGCTGGCGAGGCCGATCGTCGTCGCTGCCAACCTTGATCATTCCGTTGAAGTGCTCGAAGTAGACTCTGGCCGCCAATCCTTCAACACCCAGCAGCTCCGCTAACGATTCGGCGCGACGAACTTCGATGGTCAATGCCTTCAAGAATTGTAGGGCCTGCTCTGGCGGTTCGACATGATTGCGCATCAGTAGCGTGCGCTGATTACGAATTTTGCCTTTGACTAGTTGTTTGGCTAACTGCAAGCAGAATCGGTTGCTATCGGCCTGCCGAAACTGCTCACGGCGCCACAGGATGTTTTTCAATCCGACCGATTGCGTCATACCATGGAACCAGCCGCCATAGCTGAAGTAGACGACAGGGATGTCGGCTGTCATCAGCGCGCCGATCGCCTGCGTTGTCAGTTGAATGTTACCGAAGATGTTGACCTGACACAGGTCGTTCAGACGCACCTCCTGGATCAGCTTGTCTTTTTCCTTGATCTTCAAGACTTGCGCCGAAATGCCAACGTGATTGCCTTGAGTATTCAAGTATAGCGGCCGTCGCTCATCGCGACTCGTGATTAATTGCCTGACCGGCGCGGACTCGATGGACTCAGAGTTCGCGGCTGGATAGCCAACATCGAACAGCAACGGCTGCACCCAGCGTCCGCCAGGCTGCGTCTGTTCGGATTGCTCGCAGGCGACATACGCGCGACAGTGTGACGTTTCGTCTGGCAAGCAAATCGACACCAGCGAACAGCGCGGGCATTTGGGGCTGTTCACCAGTGGAGCGGGAATCTGCCGAGCATCCATAAGTCGCCGCGCTGCGGCTACAATCGCCAATGTTTCGGCCACCAGAGCATCATCAATTGTGATTCTGACACGTTGGCGAGTCGCCCAGTAAAACAGAATCCCCTCGTCACACCGATATCCGTTTTCGCGCAGCACCAGCGCCTGCACGCACAATTGGATGCGATCCGGATCCCAGGCACCTAGACTGCCATCGTCCAGCGACTTTGGCGCACCACGCTTGTAGTCCACCGGCGTGGCCAAATCGCCCTCGGCTTCGATCAAATCCAGTTTCGCAATCAGCCCATACTGCTCGCTGGATAGAGTTACGCTGCGCGCGTGAATGGACTCACACTGCACCGCCTCCTGGGCGGTGGGCAGAGCATCCGACTTGGCGTCCACGCGGCTGTGACGAGCCGCGCCTTCCAAGGTATCGCTATTGTGGGCGAACAAACCATCCACATGCTCCAGGTAGAACAGTCTTGGGCAATAGACGAACTCATTGAGCATTCGCGCCGGCAGCAATTCGTCTGCAGATTGGATGTCGGATATCCGAATCATGATGACACACCTCGTTGAGTCCCTCGGCACAGTTACCGCTACAAGAGATCACACAATCAAGCACGGACTATCCATTCGGCAGTAGGGTTGTCCCAGCGCCTCGATAACGCGATCGCCACGCCCCTCGCTGGGGCCGAGGTTGATAAATAGCACCTGATCTTCGTCTTGGTGGATGATGGCTTTTAGTTGTCCGCGCAGCGTGATCAGATCGGCCGGCGTCAGTTGGCATTCAAACACCGAATACTGCAGATGGTCACCCCAGCCGCGTAGAGTCTTGAAGACTTGCCGCAGGCGCTTGTCGTCGCAGATGTCGTAGCACACCAGAAAGGAAGAGCGCATCGTTACCCCCAGGCTGAAGTGAGGAACTCGAAGTCCTGCGTCCTGCAGTAGCGTCGCCCCGTGCTGGCAAGAAACAGAAGTGCCAGCTGAGGGCACACTCGGTACAATTTCGTCAGCACGTGTGATCCACAATACTTACCGGCTGCCAGTCAGGCAAGAAACACCTGTAGAACAGCAGCTTGGTTCGTCCAGAATTAAACAGGTTTTTCAAGACTGGTGAGGGACTTCTTCGCAATAAAGCTGTGCTTCAATGAGGCCGCATCAGAAGAATGCTGTGAAACATGGCCGTCCGAGTTGCCATTGCATGATTTTCAAAAGATTCTGATTTTCAACTTGATAGTGTGACCAAAGGTGTCACGAACCGTGTTAGCCTGATGTGCCATAAATGTTCGTCAACGAAAATTGTCAACTTAATTAGCGCGAGCCCTATGTCATGAGTAAACAACCATTTTCTCAGTGGTTCATCAGTACAACCAAGACGCCCGCTCCCTGGCGGTGGCAAGCGGAATTGGCAATTCGTCCGGAATGCAGAAACCAACTAATCCGCATCCCCACTGGGATGGGAAAGACGCTGGGGGTTTTATCAGCTTGGGCATATAACCGCCTGGTTCGCAGCGATTCAACTTGGCCGCGCCGACTCGTTTGGTGTTTGCCGATGCGGACGTTGGTGGAGCAAACATACGACGAAGCGCGCGGAATAATAGAAAAGGCCGGATTGAGAACAGCCGTCTCGGTAAACATGTTGATGGGTGGTGTTGCTGCGGAAGATTGGCACCATTTTCCTGAACGCCCAGCAATTATCGTTGGCACTCAGGACATGCTACTCTCGCGGGCGTTAAACCGCGGTTATGCTGCATCCAGAGCACGTTGGCCGATTGACTTTGGTTTGCTCAACCACGACGCGTTGTGGGTGATGGATGAAGTTCAGTTGATGGATGTAGGATTGGCCACATCGGCTCAGATTCAGGCATTTCGCGATGCGGATGGCCAAAAGACGCTGCGACCTTGTATAACGTGGTGGATGAGTGCGACACTGCAACCAGAATGGTTGCGAAGTGTGGACACCGAGTCGTTTCACTCAGTCTGGTCCAAAGATATTTGTTCTATACCACCAGCGGATCGCAGTGGTGAATTATGGGAAATCAGGAAATCCTGCTCGACGCAGATCATAGATATTAAGAAGTCGGCGGAGTTTGCAGACTGCATCCTGACAGCGCATCAGCAGGCCTCTGACGAAGGTTTTGGTCGGATCACTTTAGTAGTCTGCAATACCGTTGATCGGGCGATTGAGATCTATGATGCTCTTGCCAAAAGCGGAAGAACCGAAGGATTAGAACTGGTTCACAGCCGGTTTAGACCTGCCGAACGGGAGAATTGGCGAGAGCGATTTCTCACCAAAGACGCCTGCCAACAGGGAGTCGATCGGATCATTGTGGCGACTCAGGTCGTGGAAGCGGGAGTTGATATCTCGGCCACCTGCCTGGTGACTGAATTGGCACCGTGGTCCAGTTTGGTGCAACGGTTTGGGCGTTGTGCACGTTACGGCGGCACGGGGACGGTGATCGTCGTGGATCGAGGGCACGATGAAAAACTGGCCTTGCCGTATTCGGCCGACGAACTGGAGGCCGCCTGGAATACAGTCCAGGGATTAGACAATGTCAGCGTGAAGGCGATTGAGGAACTTGAGCAGGGACTGACACCGGAATCTTTGGCGAAATTGTATCCGTATTCGCCGGCGCATCTTTTGCTGCGTTCGGAATTCGATGAACTGTTTGACACAACCCCCGACCTCACAGGTGCCGACCTGGACATCAGCCGGTTTATTCGTAGTGGCGACGAACGCGATTTGCAAGTGTTTTGGCAGGATGTCGCACCGGATGCTCTGCCGTCATCAGTCTCTCAACCGGATCGGCGGGAATTGTGCAGTGTGCCATTCCTGCTGGCACGAGATTGGTTATGCGGCAAGGAAACCCAGACGAAGCGAAGTCCGAAACTAAAGCCAAAAATGCGGGCCTGGATTTGGGACTGGATCGATGGAAATTGGGTGGTCCCGCGTCGCGAGAACCTCTTGCCGGGGCGAGTCATCTGTGTCGATTCAAAATGTGGCGGATACGACCTGAGAACAGGGTTTTCGCCAGAATCGAAAACCACGGTTCCTACCGTTGCCCCACCGGTTCCACTCAGCAATCCGGCAATCGATGCAGACGCGCAGCAAAGCAGTGAGGCGCTTAGCGTAACCGATCACTGGAAAACGATTGCCTGCCATAGTCGTGAAGTCGCGGAAACCGTCACAGAAATTGCTAAAGTGCTTGAGCTTTCCGATGAGCTTGTGCATGTTTTGAGAATGACGGCTACCTGGCACGATCTTGGCAAGGCCCATCCGGCGTTTCAAGGATTGCTACAGCACAGTGATCGACCGGAACGGCTGGATTTAGCCAAAGGCCCGCAAGCCGCCTGGGTTAAACCGCCCGCGAAGTTTCAGGTCACGTGTGAAGAATCTGAATCTGTAACCTTCGAGGATTCTCGACCAGGGTTCCGGCATGAATTGGCGAGCGCATTGGCGTTGTTTGCAATCCTGGAACGTTTCCGTCCGCAACATCCGGCATTGCTCGGACAGTGGCAAGGCGTTTTTGAAACGTTGGGAACGTTGCCGAATTTCAACGCAACCGATGAAACGGATGCACCTGCCATCCAGGCTGTGCTCGACGCTTCGGCGGAACAGTTCGATTTGTTGATTTACCTGATTGCATCGCATCATGGCAAGGTTCGTGGCGGACTCTTTGCTACACCAAAAGATCAGGATTACCGCGATCATGATGGTCAAGGTTTGCCAATCCAGGGCGTACGGGAAAATGATCTGTTAGCGAGCATCGAGGTTGATGGTTTGGGGATGGCAATTCCAGAATTAAAACTCACGCTGGAGCCTGCCCGTATGGGACTATCACCGCGCACAGGTGCCAGTTGGCGTGAGCGAAGCCTGAGTTTGGTTGAACGGTATGGGCCCACGACACTTGCATGGCTAGAAGCCGTTTTCCGCGCCGCCGATGTTCGCGCCTCGCGATTATCCACGCCTGACCCCGCATTAAAAATGGAGACGGTTCAATGAGTCATCATCTGCACAAATTAACAGGCTGCTCACCAGCTCCACTGGCCAACTACCTCAAGGCTCTGGGAATCTTGCGGCTGGTCGCCGAACAAGCCGACGCTGAAGCCAGAGGCTGGTGGCAGGACGAATGTTTTTGCTTGCTGACAAGGCTTTCGCGGAAAGAATTGGAATTATTTTTTCTGAATGACTATCGGCCAACGCCGATTATCTCTCCCTGGAACAAAGGATCCGGATTCTTTAAAGCGAATGACCCGGGGTTATCACCGATCGAGCAGTCCTCAGCCCCTCGTTTTTCGGAGTATCGTATGGGGATTGCTGACGCAAGAAAATTGCTTGATTCTGTTGCCTTGGCAGATAGTGTCATTCGTGCAATCAAAGCACGCACGAAGACAAACAAATCATTTCAAACGGAGGAACAACGCAACATATTGGCTGAAAGTGATACTTATCGGCAAACGCTGGATGTAATCCGAGGCTTACAATCAAAACCCGAATTATCAGAAAGTGAGAGGAGCGATGTAGAAAACGAACTGAATACGCTTCGTGGAATCGTCGCGCGTGCTGAGCGTCCCGCCACGAAAACAGAGGCGGAGCAGCTCAAGGCTAGTGCGGCATACAAGCGACTGCTTGCTGCGGCTGATAGAAAGTTTAAAAAGCTGAAAGCCACACTGATTCCGGATTGCCGTAAGTCTTGGAGAGGGCGACATGCGAGTTGGATATCAGCGGCCGTTGTTCTAGATGAAGACGGAACACCGCGATGGCCTTCGCTTTTGGGAACTGGTGGGAACGACGGAAACCTGGATTTCACCAATAACCTGATGCAGATTTTTTGTAGTCTGTTTGATCCCGAATCCCTTGAAGGACAATTTCGCCCAAAGGCCGACAAGCTACTTTTCAACTCATTGTGGTTGTCACCCGCAAATCAGTTGGAACCAAATGCGATCGGTCAGTTTCAGCCCGGAAATGCAGGGGGACCTAATTCTTCAACCGGCACTACGGGTGATAGCCTTGTCAATGCATGGGATTTCGTGTTGATGATGGAAGGATCGATACTGTTTAGTTCCCGGTCAACTAGACGACTTGACCCCGATGCAGCCAGTCGCGCGAGTGCGCCGTTTGCGATCCGCGCCCATGCGGCTGGTTTCAATTCACCCGGCAAGGAAAAGTCGCAGCGGGGCGAACAATGGATGCCGATCTGGAATCGTCCCTCCACGTTACCGGAAGTTGCCGGACTGTTGGGTGACGGGCGATTGCAACTTGGGCGACAAACTGCCAACCGACCTGTGGAGGCGGTGCGAGCCATCAGTCGCTTGGGAGTAGCTCGCGGCGTTGATTCGTTCGTGCGATTTGGTTACCTGGAAAGAAACGGGCAATCAACCCTGGCGGTTCCGCTGGGTAGGATATCTGTGCGGCAGCATCCGCACAGTCATTTGATCGACAATATCGCCTCCTGGATGGGGCGACTGGAACGTCGGTCTCGCGACAAACACGCTCCAGCCCGACTTGCAGACGGCGAGCGATTGCTGGCCGATTCTGTCATCGCGGCACTTACTCATGACACTTCCTCCGAACGCTGGCAGCAGGTTTTGCGAGCAGCGGTATCCATCGAAATGATGCAGGCCAGCGGAACCGCCATTGATGTGGGACCAATCCCACCATTGAATCCGCAGTGGATCAATGTGATTGGTTTTGATCACTCGCCCGAGGTCCGTCTGGCGGTCGCACTCGGAAGCGCAGCCGCAGGCTACTCCAAAGGCTCACGAGCGATTGATCCCGTTCGACATCACTTTCTCCCGTTGCAGCGAGGAGCACGACAATTCAACACCTCGGACAGTCGATTGGTGAACGATCCGCGTGTGGTTGTTTCCGGACGTGATCCGATCGCTGATTGTGCGGCAATTGTTCAACGTCGATTGATCGAGGCGGCCGCCAAAGGAGAACGCCGCCTGCCGCTGGTGTCTGCCTTTGGCTGTGCGGCCAGACTCTCCGATTTGGCACTGTTGCTCTGCGGTCATGTGGATCTGCAACAGACGCTGGAATTGGCACGAGCCCTGATGGCCATCAAATGGGACAAGTTTGATTTCAAACAATTGCCGATCGTGCCACAACCTGGCTTCGTCGCAATTCCGGAAGCATGGCTGGCGATCCGTATGGCTTGCCTGCCAATGCCACTACCTTCAGGCCAGAAGATCCCGGTTGAGCCCAGCATGGTCAATCGTCTGGTATCAGGTGATGGATGTTCGGCAACTCAAATCGCCATCCAGCGTCTGCGTTCGGCGGGTATTCGACCACCGCTGCAAGCTGGGTTCACCGATGCCGCGACCGCTCGACTGTGGGCAGCCGCTCTTGTTTTTCCGTTGGACCGTCGAGCTGTTTCGACGTGTCTGCATACACTTGATCCTAGTCAGAAAGAGAAATCCTATGTCTGAGTTCAGCAGTCTCAAATCTGTCAATCGTCTGTTGTTATCGGTGGAACTTAAGCCCGTTCAGGGAGATCGGTTTCAGCCAACGGGCTTTCCCAGCCTGGGCACGGCAACCTATCAAACACGCGATGGGCAGAATGTGCTCGTGGAGAGCGCACAGAGTATGGCCAATCGACTGGAAGGTGTGTGCTGGGACACCGGCGTCAACCAGCCTGTTGCGTGTTTGCGGGGGATTAGCCATGTCACAGTGAACAGGCAAGGAAAGTTTCTGACAGACTCCATGCTCGAGTCGCATCGCATCAATAGCCCCTATTTGCTCGAAGGAAAGGACAAGACGTTTATCGAACAACTCAAATCTGACCTTGGTGGATTAGACGAAGGGCCAATTGATCGCCGTCTTCTGGCAGAAGTCTTGCTCAAGTACGACATCGGCAGTCTGATTCATGGAGTATTCCTCGCAAAGAAAGAGTTGGCGGGTGGTCGGTTGCGAATCGCCCGGGCTCTATCCGCATTCATTGAAGCCTACGGAGTGCGAGTTGCGGCATCCGGTGGCGTGAAGAATGATCATGTGAACCCATCAGGTGATACAAAAAGCGGATTCGGCAATGTGCCGTTTTCACGTGATGAATTTGTGGCCGACAAAATTGTCTGCCATATCAATTTGGACCTGGCTCAAATTCGCGGCTTCGGTCTGAACGAAGATGCCGAAGTGTTGCTGATTGCGTTGGCTCTGTACCGAATTCGCAAGCTGCTCGACGGCGATCTGCGCCTACGTACAGCCTGTGATCTGGAGCCAGTCAATCGTGAGCAGATCGTCGCCAATCGACCTGCTGGCTTTGTTCTGCCAACGCTGACGGAATTGGAAACCGCAGTTGCAGCGGCGATCAAGAAATGTGGCAACGCGATGGTTCATACCACCGTCAATTTCGAAGATGACTTGAAGAAGGCCAAAGACAAGGATTCTGCTGGCGACTCACCAGAAAATGATGAAGCTGCCGATGCTGAAGAGGATGGAGAATAAGATGCCTGCGATCAAAGTTAGTTTTCCCGCAGGTCGCTACCATGCGACTCCCTGGGGGCATCATGTCAATGAAGGACAAATCGAATGGCCCCCCAGTCCCTGGCGACTGCTGCGGGCTCTAGTCGCCTGCGGATTTGCAACTCAACATTGGCGAGAAATTCCAGAGGCAGGCAGATCACTGATCTGCAAATTGGCTGATGTCTTGCCCAGCTATCGCCTGCCCTCCGCCAGTGCAGCGCATAGCCGCCATTACATGCCGGTTGGCACGCTGGATAAAGGACGAGAAAAGACTACTCTTGTTTTCGACACGTGGGCGAATATCGGCGATGACGACCTGGTGATTCACTGGGATTGCTCATTGACCGAAGACGAACGCTCGCTGTTCGGGAAACTTGTGGACTGCCTGGGTTACCTGGGGCGGAGCGAAAGCTGGATCGAAGCCGAGGTCCTGGACGACAACTTCATTGATTCGATCCAATTCACCGCCGTTCCGCACGAGCACGGGCAGCAGCGTGGGCGCGGCTGGGAACAGATTACGACCATTGCGCCCCTCCCAAACAACGACTATACCGCCTGGCGTGAACCGATCGTGGAGAATTTGCTGCGTGAGTTTCCGCTACCGGCAGGCAAGAAAAAGCCAACCGAAAAGTTGTTAAAGGATCGAGCAAAAACTGTACAACCTTATCCACTGGATATTCTCGAATGCCTGCAAAAAGATACGGCCTGGTGGAAGCAGCAGCGATGGAGCCAACCTCCCGGTTCGCAAAAGGTCGTCTACTGGCGACGATCCGATGCTCTGGAAGTCGGAGTACCCTATCGAATGAAGACCCCAGCAGTCCGACCAGTGACGACCATGTTACTGGCGATCACCAGTCCCAGCGGCAATAAGTCGGCGCTGCCGGCGGTGGCTCGCACTTTACCGCAGGCGGAACTATTGCACCGGGCGCTGGTTGGCTTGGTAGGCAAAGGGTCTAAGGTTGATTGCCCAGAGCTTACGGGCAAAGATAAACTGGGCCAGCCTCTGTCTGGGACTCATTCACATGCCCATATTCTTCCGGTTGATCTGGACTGCGACGGCCATCTGGATCATGTCGTTATTCATGCGCCCGTGGGGCTGGGCGATCTGGCTCAGCAGGCAATTCGATCCATGCGACGTACCTGGACGAAGGGCGGTGTCGGCGACATGCAACTGGCGCTGGTTGGATGCGGCGACCTGGATTCAATGCGATTGATTCCCGAACCGCTGCTAGACCAGATTACGAATATCCTCGGGCCGCCTGGTGGATCGACGACCTGGGTGAGTTTGACCCCGTTTGTGCCTCCGCGATTTCAGAAAAAGCAGGGAAAGAATTCCTTGCCGGGTCAGGTGAATGCGGAACTACAATCACGAGGTCTACCTGAGGCCGCGCATATCGAAGTGTTACCATGGGACAGCAATACGCTGCCCCTGCGCCATTTTGTACGCTGTCGCATCGGAAATCCGCCACCCACGGATGTCGGATACCCGTTGCAGATTCGATTTAGTGAACCGGTTGTACCTATGCGTCCTATCGCACTTGGTTACGCCAGCCATTTTGGGTTGGGTTTGTTTGCGGCTGGCGGATTTGGATCGGAAGGATCGGTCGAATGAGTCGGATCAGACGTATCTAGATCAGACGGGTGAGACTGATCTGTCAAAACCGGAGAGCACAAGCCTGGCACGGATTCGCAAAAGCGGTGGTTATCGGAAATTGGCGTGTTTCAAACGACAACGATCATCTACGATGCGACGGTGTGGTTCTGCGAAAAATTTCTGGATGACCGCAAAACGCGGACGTGGACCAAATGGTTCAGGCGGCACGGTCGGGTCGCCAGAACATCTCCGAAGGAAGTCGGGCCAGCGCGACGTCGTCGCAGACCGAATTACGATTGATTAACGTCGCCCGGTCCAGCTTGGAGGAATTGCTGCTGGATTATGAGGATTACCTGCGGCATCGGCGCTTGCAGCAGCGGGAAGCCAGCAGCCCCGAAGCCACCGCCGTACGCAGCGTGGCGTCGCAGCGGAAGAAAGATCGGTCCGATCAGTCGGACCTGACCGACCTAACAGATCCACAAAGATGGTCGCTGTACTCCCAGTGGTTAGACAACGCAGATCCGACGGTTCGGGCCAATGCCGTGATTTGCTTGATCCACCAGGCCAATTATTTATTGGACCAGCAAATCGACGCGTTGGAACAACAGTTCATTGGCGAAAGAGGTTACAGTGAACAATTAGCAACGGCGCGATTGCAAAAACCGGCCGAATTGCGGTCGGGCCTGATGCAATCGCCGCAGTGAAAACCAAGGGGGGCTACCGATGGGGCTCAACCGCAACAACCGCCCCCCTGTCCGGTTTGTGGTGGGCTGATGTCGTTGCGTACCGCCAAAAGTGGTCGCAACGCGGGCGGTCAGTTTTGGGGCTGCACCGGTTATCCACAATACAAGGGAACATCTCCGGTATGAGCCGTGCGACAAACGGCATCAGCCAGCCGCAGACTCCGGCGGCTGTGGACGCAATTTTGTCCAGACTTTCAGCCAACCGATGCGGATTGGCGCGGCAAAGGCGTAGTAGCAGAACACCACGGGCAAGGCCATCTCGCGGAAGACAAAAACCAGCAATAGTGCCAATAAGATTTTTAACAGCTTGGCTCGATTGCCACGCCCGCGCAAGAATTGATTGATGATGTGCGGATAGCGAATCCGCGAGATCATCAGGATGGCCACACACACCGTAATGAGGGGCAATAGCACCGCCAAGTGTGACAAAAAGTTGCTGGATGCCTGCTTTGTGCCGGCCAGGGCCGCTGGTCCGGTGATTACAACAGGACCGGTCAAGTGTTTCAAACCTTGAAGCCCGATCGGAAAGGCAGCGATTACTCCAGCGGCGGCCGGCGAGGGCAGTCCCTTAAAATAAGCGTGTGAGTCGGTCTCGTCGGTTTCGTTGTTGAATCGGGCTAGTCGCAGGATCGCACAAGTCATAAACATCACGGCGATCGACCATAACAGTCGTGGCGGATACTCAATCGGCAGTCGAGCGATACTGTCGATCAACCGATGATCGGGATGCATTAACCTGAGCATCAAGAAGGCGGGGGCGACGCCAAAGCTCACCACGTCGCAGAGGCTGTCTAAATGAGCCCCAAAATCGCTGGTCTGCTTGGTCAAGCGCGCTACGCTACCATCCAGGGCGTCGAACACCATGGCCATGAAAATCAACCCGGCAGATACAAACAGCAGTTCACCAGCCGATCGCGTGACGCCGGCGGTACTGGCCAGCAATTCGCCGCTGATATCTTCTGGTCCCACCATGGCAGCAAACGTAATGGCACCGAATCCGCACACCGCGTTGCCCAAGGTCAACAGTGTGGGCACCACGGCATAAACTTGCTGTCGAGGACGCGGTCCAAACAGAATGCGCCGGCGGCGTTGCTTCTTGGTTTCTAGTTCAAATTCGTTCATGCAATCAACTTATCGCTAACAAGACCGCCTAGCCACGGTCATTGTGAAAAACTCAATAGCACCGTCGAGCCCGCCTTGATCTTGTCCCCCTTTTGAACTCTCAACTCCAACCCAGGCTCGTCGGGCACAAGCAGTTCTGTCCGCGAACCCAGTTTAATCATGCCGAATTGTTGACCAGCTTCCAGCCGGTCATCGGGCTTAACCCAGCACACGATGCGCCGAGCAATGGCTCCCGTAATTTGCCGAACAATCATGGGGCGACAACCATCCCGCGACTCCAACATCAGTGCCACTTGTTCATTCTCGCGCGCCGATTCTGGGCGGAGAGCGTTAAGGTATTTGCCGGGCTGGTATTTCAATCCCACCACGCGGCAAGCCACAGGTGCACGATTGATATGCACATTGAAAATCGACAGGAAGATGCCGACTTTGACCGCCGGCCCACCAATGTACTCATCATAGTCTAAACGCTCGACGTCGGAGATCGTTCCGTCGGCGGGGGCGACAACGAGATGGGGAGCCTGGGGAATTTGGCGATTGGGATTGCGGAAAAACCAGACAATCAGCCCGGCAATCGCCGCCGAAGTTAATGTTACGAGCCAAGCCAACAGTGCCCAACCACCAGTCGCATTGACTGACCACAACAGGCTTAACAAGGTCAGCGACGAAAATCCGCCACCCAAAACCAACAACTCTGCCAGACCATCGCGGGCGAAAGGCAGTCGATCGCGCCAGGCAAAAGGATCATCTTCCGGCTTCCAGTAATAACCACCTTGATTGCGGTAGAACTTGGTATCGCGCGGATCGAGCACTGGATGCGGACAGACGTTGTATTGTCCCTGACGGCTGTGAGCCATTCGACGAACGTAGTCAGCGCGAAAGTTGGTGAGCCACCATCGACGCAACCTACCCCACCGCTGCTCCCAATGGATGATGATGCCGCCGCCGGGCTGAATATCTGTGATCTGCGGATCCATCGGCCAAGCCGGACGAGATTGGTAGCGCTGGTTTGACGCTAGTGACGGGGCGAGTTGATCGTGAGGCGACATGATTTTAATGACTGGTGTAATGCGGAAGTGTGACTGGCGGTTGCCGACTGCTACTGGCAGTGAACCCATTGACCCGACTGCGCGGACTGTTGCAGGCACTGGCAAATATGAATGGCATCGCGAGCATGCTGGACGCTCAGTCGCGGCTGGATCTGGCCCGATTTGATAGATGCAGCCATGTCTTCGATTTCAGCGCAAAAGCCTGAGACATCATCGCCACCGGGTAGTTCTGGATGTACCGCCGTGCCGTCCTGATGCAACACCGATAGCGGCAGGACTTCAACGCCGTGTGGCTGCACAGACAGTTCAAACTGCATTACCGCTTGTTGGCAATGCAATTCAAATCCATGGCAGAACGGGCGCGCTTGTTGATCGGTCACTCCACACGATGTAGCCACAAACACTCCCGGTTCGTCGAACTCCATCAGTGTATGACAGAATTTGACCAGCCCATTATGCATAGTCGCCGAGCAGACCACGCGGCGCGGCATGCCAAACAGCAGACAGATAAAGTGTGCGTCGTGAACATGCAAGTCGATCAGCGGCCCACCGACAGTGTCGGGATTATAAAAATCGGGAATCCAATCCGGCGGTGAGATGACGCGCTTCAAGTGGGCGCGCAGTGGACGACCATAGGTGCCTTGCTGAACCGCCTGATAGGCATACTGAAACTGGCCCATGTACGGCAAAACTTGAGCAACCAGCACGTGGCGCCCATACTTGTGCGCTGTCGCGAGAATCTGATCGCACTGATGCGTGTTCAAGCCCAGTGGCTTTTCGCAGAACACATGTTTACCTGCCTCTAGCGCGCGGCATGCGGCGGTGACATGCAGACTGGGAGGTAAACAGATATCGACGACATCGATATCTGGATCGCGCAGAATTTCGTCCAGCGTCTGATACACCTTCAACTGCGAAACATCAATCTGTTGGCCGGGTGGGCCAAAATTGCCTCGGATGCCACTCCAATCACCACTGCGTTTTTTGGCATCCCGTGAACAGAAGGCAGCCAACCGGGCACCGCTACTTCGCTGGTAGGCCAAGTAGTGCATCCATCCCATAAAGCCGACACCGACAATGGCTGATTTCAACATTGTGGAAACAATTCCCCAAAAGTGAACCGATGTAAAACATGAATTGTTTTATGAGTGGCTTTCAGCCAACTACCGTCCAGTGGGCTGCTGATCATCTACGCCTGGACACACTAGGCCTGCGGACACAATTCCAGGACAGCCGTCAATTCCAGATGTCCGTCGTAGATGGCTCGCCCCACGATGGCCGCGTGTGTTTGCATCTGGACCAGCCGTGAGATATCTTCCAGCGAACTAACGCCGCCCGAGCACACCACGGGGATGCTAGTCGCCTGTTGCATGATTTGCAGTTGCTGAAAATTCGGTCCCAACAACATGCCGTCGCGAGCGATATCGGTATAGACGATGGCGGCTATCTGCTGGGTCATGCCAGCGATATCGCGCGCCAAATCAACCGCGGAGACAGTCGATGTCTCCAACCAGCCGTCAGTGGCCACTAGCCCCTGGCGGGCATCGATTCCCAACACGAGTTGCTCAGGGTACTTGTCTGCCATCTCGGCAAACCAGTGCGGCTCGCGCAGCGCACGCGTACCGACGATGACTCGCCGAACCCCCAAGTCCAGCAGGCGAACAATGGCCGCTTCATCGCGGACTCCACCGCCGACCTGACAGATCAGACCGGTTTGAGTCACAATGTCGTGAATGACCTGACTGTTCACCAGGCTGCCGTCGCGGGCACCGTCCAGGTCGACCAAGTGCAGGTAGCGACTTCCAGCCGCCTGCCACCGTCGAGCCATAATGGTCGGATCATCGGCAAACACCGTTTCGCGATTGTAGTCGCCTTGTTGCAAGCGGACGCACTTGCCGCCCAACAGGTCGATGGCTGGCCAAATTTGCATGGGTCTGGACTGCGGTGAAAACTAGCGGTTTTTGCTGAGACAAATCACAATAGTGTCATTTTGTGAGCGGCGGTTATTGTAGACTCTCGGGCACCGACCTCCAAATCCAAATCAACTTCTGTGGACTTTGCAAACGAATGCCTTACGCACGGTTCCTTTTGCAGGATTTAAGTCACTTTCACGGCAGCGGGCCCAGGCACTGCGGCCCAACCATTTTAGAGACGGTTGTCCAAATGGCCTTTGATTCTGGCCTGTTTCCAATAAACTAGCGGACCTCACAGGGTCGCACCGGCCCAAATTCGGCGAATTTTACGGTTGTCTGTCGTTTCAAAATGATAAACCAACTCTTGCGCTACACGCGCGTGGTCTCCATTGTCGGGGACATTCTGACGGTTCGAGCCTCCGATGTCGGGCTCGGCGATCTGGCGATGGTGGAAAATCGCGACGGCCAGCAGTCGTTGGCACAAGTTGTCGAGCTGCAAAAGGAAGAGGTGTCGTTGCAAGTCTTTACTGGCGGCAAGGGACTTTCCAGCGAGTCCAAAGTAACCTTTCTGGGCCGATCGGTCGAAGTTCCACTTTCAGACAATATTATGGGGCGGATATTCGACGGCGTGGGGCGCGTGATCGATGGTGGTCCCAGGCTAGAAGACGAGCCCAAGGTCGAAGTCGGCGGCCCGTCGGTCAATCCAACTCTGCGAATAGTGCCTAAGAAATTCATCGAGACCAAAGTTCCGATGATCGATGTCTTCAACTGCCTGGTCGAAAGCCAGAAGATTCCGATCTTTTCGATCGCTGGCGAGCCCTACAACAAGCTGTTGGCGCGGATCGCAATTCAAGCCGACGCCGAGATCATCGTCTTTTGCGGGCTGGGTTTGATTTTCGACGACTACCACTTCTTCCGTAACACCTTTGAAAACGAAGGTGCGTTTGCCAAGACGGTCATGTTCGTCAATCAAGCGTCCGACCCCATCGTTGAACGCTTGCTGGCGCCGGACCTGGCGCTGAAGGTTGCCGAGCGATTCGCAGTCGAACAGAATCGGCGAGTGTTGGTACTGATGACCGACATGACCGCCTATGCCGACGCGCTCAAGGAAATTGGCGTGGCGATGGAGCGTGTGCCATCGAACCGTGGCTACATGGGCGATCTTTATAGCCAGTTGGCTATCCGCTATGAGCGCGCCTGCGATTACAAAGGCGCTGGATCGGTCACGATCATCACGGTAACGACCATGCCCGGCAACGATGTCACCCATCCTGTGCCCGACAATACCGGCTATATCACGGAAGGCCAGTTTTACTTGCATGGAGGCGTGATCGACCCGTTCGGCTCGTTATCGCGATTGAAGCAACAAGTCATCGGCTCGGTTACGCGCGAAGATCACTCGCAAGTCATGAACACCATGATTCGTTTCTACTCGGGTGCCAAGGACGCCGAGAAAAAGCAGCAAATGGCGTTTGATCTGTCGCCGCTGGATCACAAGTTGCTGAAGTTTGGCGAGCTGTTCAAATCACGATTTATGGACATCTCGGTGGCCCTGCCGCTGAACGACGCGCTAGACTTGTGCTGGCAGACAATGGCTGAATGTTTCGATCCACCTGAACTGTTGATGAAGGATCAGTTGATCGACAAGTATTTCCCCAAGAAGCTAGCGGCAGCAAACTGACCCCGAAGGTGAATCTCCTGCCATGGCCCTGGCGCTCAACAAAACCACGCTAAAACAACAGCGTGACCAACTGAAAACCTACAAGAAGTTTCTACCGTCGCTGGACCTCAAGCGGCAGCAGTTGTTGGCTGCGCTGAAAGTAGCCCGCGCCGAATTGGAACAGACCAACAGTGCCTACCATGAATTGGAGGCCAAGGTCGCGGAGTTCTATCCGCTCTTGGGTAGTTCGACCGTTCGCACACGCAATCTAGCCAGCCTGATTCGCGTGCGTTCGGTCGATTTGGGCAGCGAGAATCTGGTTGGTACGCAGTTGCCTGTTGCCCGCGAAGTTGGTTTCGACGCTGCCGAGTATTCTCGAATGGTCATGCCGTTTTGGGTCGACATGTTGATCGAAAATTTGCGGCGTATGGCCGAGCTGAATGTGCTGCGTCAGGTTCGCTCAGAACGCATCAAGCGACTGGACTATGCGGCTCGCAAAATTACGCAACGTGTCAACCTATTTGAAAAAGTACTGATCCCCAAGGCCCAGCAGAACATTCGTAAAGTCGTCATCTTCCTATCCGACCAAGAGCGCGCCGCCGTGGTTCGTTCGAAGATCGCCAAGAAGAAGAGCCTGGAAAAGCAGCACTAAGTAGAATTCCCGAGAACTCGCCCAATGGCCATCGTCAAATTAAAAAAGGTTACCCTGTATGGCATGTCTAGCCAGCGCGACAGCGTGCTAGATGGCTTACAACAGATGGGGTGTCTGCATTTGATCGACTTGCCGGGCCACGGCGGCAAGCCCTTGGATAGCGCCGAACGTCAACAGGTTCATGAAGCGATTGGCTATCTGCAAAGCTGCGCGATTCAGAATTCCAATCAACTCACCGAATATCCACACCATCAGAATTGTCTGGCCGTAGCCCGCGATGCGCTGGAGAATCAACAACGTCGCGATGCTCTGGACGACGAGCGCGAGCAGTTGTTACGGGCCATCGAGTTGGTCGAGCCGTGGGGCGAATTCCGCTTGCCGGACTTAAGCCAAACACACGATCTGCGACTGTGGTTCTATGCCCTCCCGCGTCGCCAGTTGAATGTATTGGACAGTCTAAATCTGCCTTGGCAACGCATTAGTGAAGATCAGCAATTCATATACGTGGTGGTGGTCAGTCCGAGCGAACCGTCGCTGCCCTTGAGCCGCGTTTCGCTGGATTCGCGACCGCTGTCGGAACTGCGCGAGCGTCTGGCCGCAGTCGACGAGGAGTTGGAGAAGCTGCAATGGGACCGAGCTGCACTGACGCGCAGTTTAAGCTTGCTGCAACGCGACTTGGCCGCGACCGATAACCAAATTGCCCACGCCGAGGCCGTGCTGCGTGTGGCTCAGGACGATCACGTTTTCGCGTTGCAAGGTTGGGCACCTCAAACGGCTTTGGAGGCCCTGCGCGATTACGCTCGTCGCAACCATCTGGCGCTCACGGAAGCCGCGCCCGGTCCCGACGAACAACCGCCGACACTGCTGAAGAATCCGGCGGTCGTCGCTGGTGCCGAAGGTGCGGTGACCTTCTACATGACTCCTGCATACCAAGCCTGGGATCCTACGTGGATCATGTACGGGTCGTTCACCTTGTTCTTTGCCATGATCATGTCGGATGCGGCTTATGGAGCCATTTTGGCGCTGGGTTTGGCATTTGTCTGGCCACGCCTGAGTGGCACGAAACAACTGCGCCACACCCGGCTATTGCTGCTGTCTTTGGTGGTTGCTTCCATTGTCTATGGTGTCGCGGCGGGCAGTTATTTCGGGGCGACTCCCGCTGCATTGGAGCGGTTTCAACTGAAGCTAGACGGACAGCCACTGGCCGGAAACAAGACAGCCATGATGTTGATCGCTTTGGGCATCGGCATCGCTCACCTGGGATTAGCAAACATCATTACCTTCATCCGAGGAGTAGGAACGTCACAGGCGCTGTGCCCCCTGGGTTGGGCGGTGGCGCTGATCGGTGGTTATTGTATGGGAGTCTTCAGTCAACCTGACAATCCCGGCGCGATATGGACCGGACAACTCCTGGGCCGCACTCCGGAGAGCTTTCAGCCGCTAGTCAAGCAACTCGGAATGTACGGACTGATTGGCGGTATGGGATTGGTGTTTTTGTTTAGTAGCTCGCGGCCGTTTTTCTCTGCCCGCCCGGCCGATTGGCTGTGGCGCGTGCTGGATGGGTTTATGGGGTTGACCAAGATTTCACAGGCGTTCGGCGACACCCTGAGCTATTTGCGACTGTTTGCGCTGGGCCTGGCCAGCGCGCAGTTGGCGGTGACGTTTAACGACTTGGCCATCGGCGTAAAAAACATGCCTGGGCTGGGTATCTTGTTGGCCGGATTGATTTTGATTATTGGACATGCAGTGAACATCGTGTTGGGAATTATGAGCGGCGTAGTCCATGGGCTGCGCTTGAACTGTATCGAGTTTTTCAATTGGAGCCTGACGGAAGAGGGCTATCCGTTCAAGCCATTTAACAAGAAGGTAGGTTAATTCATGGATCAGTTACTGGTATTGCTAGGTTGGATTGGAATGTTCGCTCCCACAGCGCTGGGCGCAGTGGGCAGCATTATAGGCTGTGCGCGAGCCGGACAGGCGGCCTGCGGGGCAATGCTGGATGTCGAAGGCGGGTATGGTCGATTGGTGGGCCTGTCGGCGCTGCCTTCCTCGCAGATGATTTACGGCATCGTGGTCATGTTTTCTTTGCAACGCCAGGTCACCGCTGAAAACGGAGCTGGTCTGTTCGGCATTGGCGTGCTGTGTGGAATGGCCCTGATGTTCAGCGCGATGTTTCAAGGATCGTGCTGTTCATCAGCCATCAACGTTTCCAAACATAAGCCAGAAATCTTCGGTCTGTCGGTGGCTCCTGCGGCCATCGTCGAAGGCTTTGCCGTGTTCGCTTTTATCTTTGCCCTAGTGCTCGCCGGTGGCATTCCCGGCGCTACCGAATAATTTTGAGGAGCTGAATTAAGTCATGGCAACCACCACCAAGAGCAACCTGCAAGCCAGCGGTGTTCAAGAGCTGATCAACCGCCTGCGTGACGAGGGCGTGGCTTCTGGACAAACCGAAGCTGAACGCCTGTTGTCCGAGGCGCGCGTCCAGTCGATGGAGCTGCTGGATCAGGCCAAGGCGGAGGCCGAGAGCATTCTGGCCAAAGCCCGCGCCGAAGCCGATTCAATCGTCACCAGTGGCCAACAGGCACTGAAACTGGCTAGTCGCGACGTCATATTGCGTCTGCGCGAAGCCTGCAACGACGAGTTTCGCGATCGCATCAAGCGGCTAGTCAAACACAAACTGACCGATAAGCAACTGCTGGAAAAGGTCATCCTGGAAATCGCCGCTAAGTCGCGTCCCGAAGCTGGCAAGCAAGTCAATTTATTGTTGTCTCCGGCCAACGTGTCGGCCGCAGAACTGTCGGCTGAAGTAGCCAAGCCCAAGCCAGGTTCGCTGGCCGAGTTTGTTCTGGGACTTTCCGCAGATGTGCTCCGCGAAGGATTGAGTTTTGACGTTTCGTCTGACCCCAGTCCCGGCGTACGCATTCAAATCGCCAATGACGACGTACAGCTGGATTTGACGGATGAAACCATCACCACGCTGCTGATGCAGTATCTGGTGCCGCGCTATCGTGAATTGCTCAATTAAGGTCACTCGATCGTGTCCAGCCGAGCCTACTACACGCTGATTGCCAGCTTGCCGCCACTGCCGCCCTACTTTGATGTGGAGCGGGCACCGATCTCGCGCGCTCGATTGTGGGAGCGACTAAAGATGCTGGCCGAAGATGATGCCGCTGTCGTTCAGCAGTGGGTCGACTTCGTCGTCTGGGATCAACAGTCGCTGGACTGTACCGACGAAGAGTTTGCCGCCCGGTTTGCGCAGATCATGGACGCGATCTCCAATCCAACCTTGCGACGGATGCTCGATATTCGCATGGACATTCGCACGTTGGTAGCCGCATTGCGCCACCGTCGCGCCGGATTGCCCGCCCCTCTGGGCGTGGGGGCTTCCCTTGAACACATACGCCGCAATTTCCATCATCCCGAATTCCAGTTGCAGGGCCGCTTTGACTGGATCGGACGCTTTGATGCGCTGCTTGAAGCCGGCGATGCAATGGGCGCTCAGCGACTATTGTTCGAGACCAACTATCGCATTTGGACTCGCATGAGCCAGAATTACACATTTTCGTTCGAGGCCGTGTTGCTGTACCTTGCTCGATGGGAAATCATCGATCGGTGGACTAGCAGCGATGCACAGGCTGGCCAAGAACGCTTTACATCTATGCTAACGGAGACTCTCGGTGAGTACGCTCATCTCTTCCAATAATACCAGCACGCGCGCCAACGTTATCGGCGTCAATGGCAACATTGTGACCATTGAAACCGATGGTGGGCCAATTATGAAAAATGAAGTGGCCTATGTGATTGTAGGCCAGGAGCGGCTGAAGTCCGAAGTGCTGCGGATCTACGGCCGCATCGCCGACTTGCAGGTTTTTGAAGAAACCCACGGCGTGCGCTGCGGAGATCAGGTTGAATTGACCGGTCAACTACTGTCGGTCAACTTGGGACCAGGCATGTTGGGCGTGATTTTTGACGGACTGCAGAATCC